>SOKP01000191.1 GCA_004375715.1 Promethearchaeota archaeon
TTCTCGAAACACCTCTCGAATGGGCGCTTTCCCAATTCCTTCAAAAAAGATCTTGATGGTTTTAGAAACCTTTAAAATACGGAGATTATTCACAGCTTTACTTAATTCTTTATGCAGGTTTCCGTCTTTTGCTGCGATGTGATTCCAAAGATTTTGAAGAAAGTGAAAATGGCAATATTGGTGCGGGATCTCGGCATAAAAAGTGTCCCGCATTTTTACGATGGAGCCTTGTTTGTCGGAAATTAATCCTGCCAATTCTACTTCGTAAAATTCCAGAATCTCTTCCACGAGCGAGTGGAGCGTGGAGTAATCTGCCGATTTCAAGATGACGATTCTTAAAACGCGATTGCTAATGAGATCAACGAAGAGCCATAAAGCAGCCCCGTTATTATCGGGTTTCTGCCCGTCCAGTGCTAAAATAATCTTTCCTTGCGCTTTAAGTATTTTAATCGTACGTTTGTCTATTTGGTTTGAAAGAAATGCGTCAATTTCGTTAATATATTTTCGAATCGTGCTTTCTGAGATTTTCACATCGAATTCATCGTAAATTCGCTCGCAAATTAGAGCAGGCTTTTGCTTGTAAAGCTTGGCTTCTTGAGCAATCCACTTCCAAATACCCAAGGAAAATTGCTTAAAGGGAAGAACATTTAAAGGAGTCGGATTTAAGGGGTTAGCGTGTAATTCGCAATCGGGATTAGTACAACAATAAAATTTTCGGATTTCTTTAATCTTCCCTTGAAAATCCGTATACCCGTGCCCTCCAGAAGGATACAAGAATTCAACGGGACTACCGCAGGAAATACATTTTCTATCGAGTTCTTTCGGATAAGTAATATATTGAATATCGACAAAAGAACCTCTTTTTGATACACTCATTATAATATAATGTATCCTTCTTGTATTTCAACTTTTCGTTCTTTTTGTCGCCGATTACATCCTGTAACGAGCTAAAATGAAAAAAATAAAGATTAGATTAAAAATATATGTTTTTTTTAGGCATTTTTATCAAGTTTTTGATTATGAACTTCACATAAGTGAATTATGGTTAAAATTTTAATAATTTAGTATTTAACTGTTTTCTTTATAAATTTAAAACCAATGAAAATGTTTTGTCTAACGAATTTTTTATAACCATTCGCAATTAAGATATTTACTAAGGGTTTTTTTACGTATTTTCTTTCCTGACTCTTTATTCACATCTCCAGGAATGAATATTACAGATTTGGATTTAACAGCGTCAAGTGAAAGTGAAACAACTTCTTCTGCCTCCATCCAACGTTCTGGCTGATACCAGCTTCTTTGAAAACCGGCCATAGCATTAGTATCGTGAAATTCAGAGTAAGTAAAACCTGGACACAATGCTTGGATATAAATTCCTGTTCCCTTGACTTTTACTTTAAGCAACTCCGAAAAAATTGTCACCGCTGATTTAGTAGTAGTGTACATTATTAGCGCAGGATCTTTACTTATTGCCGACATTGATGAAGTATTTATAATAACACCTCGTTTTCTTTTTGCCATTCCTGGAATCGCAGCGTGACAAAGTATTACCGGACTTGTGAAATGGACATTTATCATATCGACATGTTTCTTTCTCTCTATCTTCATAAAATTTTGCATAATTCCAAATCCAGCATTGTTTATTAGCATATCAAAATTTTCTATTTCGTTGATTCTTGAGATTACTTGTTCGTTATCAGAAATTTTGGATAAATCAGCAACAATCACTTCAACATTGATGGAATATTTTTCCTGTAATGTTTTACTGAGAGTATCTAGTTTTTCTTTTCTTCTAGCTACTAAAATTAAATCAAAACCTTGTTTTGCTAATTGCCTGGCAAATTCCGCTCCAATTCCAGATGAGGACCCTGTTATTAAAGCTGATCCTGGATTCTCCCAACCCATAAAATTATTTTCAGAATTCATAATCATCGCGTGTTTTTTAATTAAATTTCTAACTCAAATATCAAATTGAGTTTTTTCTTTTATAAATTCTTCCTTTACTAAAGTCGCTCAAACATCCAAGGAAATTGTTCTATAATACATAAAACCTTTATAAAATAAGAATAAAAATTAAAAAGTTGATATTCTAATTAAAACTAAGTTTTAGTAAAACAAATAAAAAAGCCAATGTTGAAAATAAAATTAAAGAAGAATAGACAGATTAGAAGAACTCTATATCTAATTATGGCTGCGCTGTTTTTGATCCAATTTTGTAATTTTGCTTCGTTGGGGATAGCAGCTGATCCAGTAAGAACGGATATTTCCGTTAGTATAGCAAACGATATGATAAATAATAACACAACATATCCTAACCTGCTTGTTTTAGATGTAAGGACCGCAGAAGAGTTTAGCGAAAAACACCTAAATAATGCTACTTTGATCCCGCTTGCCGAACTTGAAGGAAGGCTAGCTGAACTCGCATCCTATAATGATACAGAGATAATCGTATATTGTAAGAGCGGAAGTAGAAGCCTACAAGCAAGCAACATCTTGGTTGTTAACAACTTTACAAAAATATATAATATGGAAGGAGGAATTAGTGCGTGGATAGCTGCGGGTTACGATTATTGGTTAAATGAGGATTTAGTGATTATCGATTTCGCATTACCGGTATTTCTAGTTTCTATTATAGGAATAATATTTGTGTTAGTTCTCTCTTCTAAGAGGAGATGGAAGTTAGGAAAAACCTATTAATACTAACAATATCAAACTCACGATTAATAAAACTTATAAAACTAAATAATCTTGATGACCTATGAAAACAACAATATACTACTTTACTGGAACAGGAAATTCGTTGAAAATTGCTAAGAATCTTTCAGAAAAGTTAGAAGAATGTGAACTTGTCCCTATTGCAAAGGTTTGGGAAGATTTCCACCTTGCTTCGTCCAGCGAAAAAGTTGGTTTTATTTTTCCTCTTTATTACGCTGGATTACCTAAAATTGTCTATGATTTCTTAAGCAAAATAGAACTCGCTAAATCCAATTATTTCTTTGCTGTTATAACTAATGCGGGGGATATTAACAACACACCATTACAGCAAATAGAAACAATTTTAAATACGAAATCGAAAACACTGAGTGCGGGATTTTTTATATTAATGCCAAACAATTATATCATAGGATACGATATTCACTCAGAAGCACGCCAAAAAGAATTTTTTGAAGAAGCAAATAAAAAAATTGATAATATTCATAAAACTATTGAGAAAAATGAAAATAATCTGGGGAACGATTTCTTTGAAAAACGAAGAATTAAGAGCGAGAAATTTAATAAGAGTTTTCGAGATAGTGTTTATGAATCTGACAAATCTTTCTACGCTAAAGACTCGTGTACCAGTTGCGGAATATGTGTAAATGTATGCCCAGTAAATAATATAGTTCTTGTAGAAGATATTCCTCAATGGCAGCATAAATGTCAGCAATGCTTAGCTTGCATTAATTTTTGTCCTGAAAAATGTATTCAATTTGGCGATAAAACATTAAAAACGCAGCGGTATCACCATCCCGAAATAACAGTTAAAGATTTAATCAACCAAAAAAATTAATTATCTTTCTAATTTTATTACCTTTTTTAATTTTAGGGACGAACATCGGGACCCTTTCTTTATAAATCTTATAAGTATCACCAAATTCTTTAAGTAATTCTTTTTCTTCTTTCCAGGCAACCAGAAAATTTAATAAAATTACCAAAGGTGTTAAAACTAATGAAAACAATGATGATAACAAAATTGAAATTCCAATGTGGGCCAATAATCCTCCAAAATATTGTGGATGTCTAATTATAGAATAGATTTTAGTAGAAACTATCTTTTCTGTCCTATGAGTTTCCGCTACTTTGAGAGAGGTTTCCCTTACGCTTACAATTCCAAACCATGCACCTATTAGTATAAAAGGGACTGAGATTAATAAATAAAAAATTGGTATTGAAAAATTAATAATTGGGATATTTATAAGGGGATTTTGCATAAAGGGAATTATTAATCGAGGTTGAGGCGAAATCCAGATTCCAAACCAAAAAATAAAAAACCCCCATCCTGAAGTGAGTCCTAATATTGCTGTTATTTTATTTCCCTTATCCATTCCATATTTTTTTTGAAATTTTAAATGTTCAACAGATAAAAAATGAAATGGAACCATAAAACACATGCCTAAAATAGATAAAATAAACCACGGATACATCTTTATAATCCTCTTGAAGACTTAGAGATTAAATATCATATCTCCGACGCATTTATTATGAGAATGTAATAGACACTCATTAATTTCTGGTTCAAGTTTAAATTTGACTCCTATTACGTCTAACCAACAACCAAGGCGATAGATTAGACCGCACTCATATTTTTCCTTTATTCCAATCCTTTTCATGCCCTCGTAAGCGAAACATTTTCCCATTTCCCAATGTAGGACATTATATCTAGGAAAAGTAAAGTTAAAATCCATAAAATCCCCTTTTAATATTGAAAAGCCGTTGCTAATAAATTCTTTTAGTTGCTCAAAGGTATTTACTTTGGCTTTTTCCATACCTAAAGCTTTCTGAACTCTTTGAACTTCAATTGGAGAAAGCGTTTTAATCGCAGCTTTATTTAATTTGTTTGCCGTCTCAATACCAAATTCCTTGGCACAGTTATAAAACCACGAACCGTCATGAGTCATCCAACACTTAACGAGAAGTTCTTTTAACTGATGTTTATTGAGTTGATCAAATAAAGTCATGTCAATATTTTCCAATAATTAATTCCTATTTAATTATCATTTAAGACCACTTGAATAAAAGATTATTCAATTTTGATGTCTGAAAATAAATAACAAGGCGCTTTTTAGCTATTCAATCCCTATTTTTTAATTTTGCGAAATAGATAAACTAAAATGGCTAAAAAAGCGAAACCACATATTATAATAAAAACAAACACCGGGTAAATACTGACTTCAACAACATAACCCGCGATAATTGGGGTTACACCAAAGCCAATTCCTATCAAGATTTCATTTATAGTTGAATATTTCGCCGTATCTTCAGCTGTTCCGTAATCTAGCATGATTTTCATTGATGTTCCATGGATAAATCCAAAGAAAAGACCCGCAAATGCGAATATTACTGCAATATACCAAATATATCCAACGATAAAAATACTATACGAAATTAAGATAATCCCAGTTAACCCTATTACTACAGCATTTTTTCGCTTTTGAACATTCATAACATTGATCCAAGTTAAGCCAATAAGCTGGGCCATTTGTATTCCCCCTTGGACAAGGTAAGTTGATTGAGAGGGTAACGAATTAATTGTTAAAAAAATAGGATATGTGAATAGGTAAATCGATTTTGAAATCGTTAAGAATATTATTCCAATCCATGAGAATAGAATAGGATACACTATCATTGGTGAATTTGAATTTAATTTAGAGTACTTAATGAAATCCTCTTCATAAACAGGATTCTCTAAGTGAATTTCTAGTTTCTCTGCGGGACTATGAGTCTTGGGAGTTTTCTTCATTGCAAAATTGATTGGTATTAGTAAAAACGATATTAACCAAGAAATAATCATGATAATATAATCATTCAAGAAAAACGCCCAGATGTAGCCAAATGTAAGGCCAATTATAAAACCAAAATTCCAAGAAAAATTAAAATTTCTAAAATTCCTCTTAGCCTTTTCAGGACTACTTATTTTCTGCCATTTACTTAACTGATTCATGCAATTTGGCCAAAATAATCCTAAGGTTAACCCTAATGAGATTCGACATGTGATTAAAAACCATGGTTCTAAGTAAATTATTTGAGCTCCAGTTAAGATAGGCGTAATAAATGATGTTAATAAGATGGCATTACGGATTCCTATTTTTGACGTAATAAATTGCCCTAAAATTGGAGCAAAAATGTACGCTAGAGCTCCAGCAGATGTTATAATCCCAAGAGTACTTTTAGAGATTTTAACATCAAACAAGAGATAATTTGATAACGCTCTTTCAAAAAGGGAGACATAGAATAGTCGAATGAATGCGATCCAGAATAAGGGCCAAGCTCGATAATTTTGTAATGTTTCTTTTACTATTGTTTTCTCTTTTAAAAAAAAAGGAAAACTTTTCGAGAATGGCACAATATTCACTTACTTTTTTTTTAAGTTTTCTAAGAAAGTAGTGCCTTGCTCAAATATTTTCTTAAATGACGATAAATGGGATTAAAAATAGAAAAAAAAGAGGTTTAAATTTTTTTTTAAGTTATATTTTTTTCAATAGAATTGCTATTGATTTGTTTAAAACTAATGATAAATTTGAGTAATCTTTTGAAGATTTTATTTTTGTAAGTCTTGTAGAATTGATTCCATTCTATTTTTCACGCCTCTTCTTAAATATCGATGATGATCAGTAGGGATATAGAATTTTTCGCCTTTTAGCGCGTGAAACAAAACCTCGGCTACTTCTTTTGGAGATATCCCGTTCTCGATTGATTGTTGATAAGCTTTCATCATTTGTTCTAATTCAGGATTAGTGGTTGTACCGTGATTCAGCTCTTTTGGTCGATTTCTATCGCTTTCAGTAAGTTTTGTGAAAGCAAATCCTGGGCAAAGAGCTAAGACATTTATCTTCGCATCAATTCGTTTTAATTCAAGCTTCAAAGCTTCAGAAAGCGCGATTAAGGCGTGTTTAGTTATACTATAGATTCCGGTACCTATCGTTGGCGTTAATAACCCTGCCATAGAAGCCGTATTGATTACATAGCACTGGTAATTTTGTTTAAGCATGATTGGAATAAAAACATGAATTCCATGAATCACGCCCCAAAGATTAACTCCAAAAATCCATTTCCATTCAGATAAAGAGTTCTCCCATACAGTTGTTGAAGATTTATTAGCAAAACCTACGCCCGCATTATTGCATAATATGTGTACGGCGCCAAAATGATCGATAGTTTTTTGGGCTAAGGCTTTAACAGCTCCAATTTTCGAAACATCTGTCAGAACAGTTAAAACATTAGGACTTATTTCTTTCAATTCATCGGAAGCTTGAGATAACGCATCTAACTCAATGTCTGCTAAAACAATTTTCATGCCTTCCTGTAGAAATTTTTCGGCTATGCTACGCCCGATCCCGCTTGCAGCACCGGTAATCACAGCTACTTTATTAGAAAATTCTTTCATAATTATAATTATGCTGATTATATTTATAAAAATTGGACTAAAAATCATTTTTTAACTGTTACCGTTTTTTTATTATTAAATATTTTAAATTCGAATTATTATTCTCGTGAAAAATCTATGACTAGCTCCAATTTTAATTATTGTCCCAATTGTGGTAAGAAAATACAAAAATCTAATAGCAGAACTGTTAATTTTTGTTGTTATTGTGGGCATAAATTAAAAGCCAAAGATAGACAATCGCAGGAAAATGTTCGATGCACTATTTGTCATGAATTTATCTGGCCTAGAAGCACACGAATTATTAAATGCTCATTCTGCGGCAGTAGCTATCATTATTCATGTGTGCATGATTGGTTAGCGAGATACAATGCCTGCCCAATGTGCCAAAATGTATTTTTAAATCCGAATCTTGTTCTTTCAAGAAAGCGAAAGTGAGAATTCAATTCTAAAAAAAGATTTCTTTAGTAATATTTTCAATTGGGAGAAAGATTTCCATAGCTCCATCCCAATCCCGTATTATGTTAGAATATAGAAATTCGACTTTCTCAATAAATCGTTTAAGCAAGAAATTAAGGGAGCTTAAGTTTTGATCTGCTACAATTACTCCAGTAATATATTTACCTTGGCATGTTATGAGCACTTTTCCTTCTTTTTCTATAACCATCTCCCCGTCCTCCTGAGAGATTTCTTTTAACATCAATTTAATGGTGTTTATAGCACCGGACATGATTTGGTCTTGGCATGTATTGGTTGGATCCTTGAAAAATTTATAATAGACGCAAATTCCAGAAGCCCTCATGAGAAAAAGTTTATCGATTTTATCTTTCCAATTCTGTTCAGATAACGATGGTAAATTAATAAAAAAGATCGAAAGAACAATAATGCCAATTATTTGAATAACATTTCCAACTAAACGAATAATTAATCCAAACAAACTTATAATTGGATCTGAAATAGCTCCAAAGCCAACGCCAAGAAGGATTACCCCTATTATTGAGAAGTATATTCTTGCCTTATAATTATGTATTTCCTGGTTCTCGCTAGTTTTCTTCAGAAGGTTTTTCATATATATAGAAAAAATTAAAATTAGAGGTATCCAAAATAACACCAAGGAAGCATTTTGAGTAAATTCAATAGCTGTAAAAAATAAAACAACAGAAATAAGAGTAAATATTGAGAAAATTTTAGAGAACAGGTACTTTCCAATAATTATCTGATATTTTTCGATTTTGTATATAAAAATTAAACCCAAAATCATTCTCAAGATATATCCAATATTAAAAACGACTAAGCGCGAAAGTGGAGTCTCCATGTAATAGTCTCCAAAAATATAAAAAACCCCCATTAATGAATAAGTGAGAAGGAATAAAATCGACGCTTTTTCAATGAAATTACTCAAATGATTCTCCTTATTCTTTACTCTCATGTAAAGTAAAAAAGCTAATTCTGAAAACAGAAATACCATGATCCATTCTATTATTAACAACGGTTCTCTTAACGTTCCTGTGAGCGGGTAGAAATCTTGTCCAAGCAATATTATTATACTCTTTCTATTTTTAATTTAACCTAATATATTTAATCTAATATATTTTGTAAAATCACATCAAAACCGGAGAATATCGTTTCTCTAAACCTATCTACGATATCAAAGTTAGCTAGCAATCCCCCATAAGAATTTAGAAATTGAGATTTCACCTTTTTTAGAAATAATTGTAAGCTTTTCATATTTTTATCGACAAATAATACAAACAGAAATTGAGACTTGGAATCTCTTTCATACTCGAGGAGAATACTGAAATTACCGTATTTAATTATCTTAACTCTATTTTGGTAAGTTTTTGTTATTTCATCAAATACATCGCTAATTCCTACAACACCTATTGATTGAATTTTATTATTCTTCTCAGTATTGCTACGGGACTCCGGTTCGTTAGTGAGATTTCTTAGTTTGTTAAAATCATATGAGTATAATTCATATAAATTTCTTGCATCGATAACATACAATTTTAATAAATTATTTTTCCAATTAAATTCAAGGACACCCGGGAATTTGAAAGTTCCATAGATTATTGTTAGTAAACCTATATTTACCACATAGCTTCCAACAAAATAAAACAAATCTCTTACGTCAAATAACACAGGTATATTAGACAAGCCTGAACCCAGGAGCATGCCTATTAAAAATATTACCTCTCCTATTAAGGTCATTAATAGACGTGAATGTACAGTCCCTGAAGTAAGTTTAACTAGTTTTATTTGAAAATATAGAAAATACCCGCCCCCAATAAATCCTATTAATATGCTAGGAAATAATCCTATTGATTTCACGTAAAAAAATAACAGGTAAATAACGCTAATCCCAGAAAGCACACTAGCTATTTTGACCACTCTCGAATTGATAAGAGTGAGAAATGGTTTTGACAGTAAAATCAATAAAACAACTAATATGCCTCCTTGTAGTAAAGATATTCCAATTCTAATAAATGATTCAGCCAAATAACTATCGGGGATATAAAATGAGCCGATAACTAAAAAAAGATAACTAGTAGCTCCAATTCCAAAAATATTGGAAAACATTAGCAAGAATTTGTTTAACCCGATTTTATCTTTTCGGTGTTTACGATATAAATATAAGAAGTATATTGCTAATTGATAATCTAAGATAATCGAAAATATCATAGCGGGTAGATAGACTTCTCTTAAGCTAACTAACATATCTGTTCATAATCGCTTTTTTATATATAAACCTGTTATCAGATTTGCCTATTTTATTATAGTATGAAATGTGCCTCGCTTAAAGTTTACATAATAGTCAAATCTCGTTAAAAATAAGATATAGTGTATGTATTTAAAATTAATTTTTAACATCGGTTTAAAAAATTTGACAATAATGAAAACATTAAAAAGAAACTAAATTCTATGTGTGATAATCCAATTTAACTAAAACCTTGTATAACCCTATTAAAAATTACATTTAAAAGAGAGGCGAAAAGTATGCCCTATATGTTTACTTATAATATATTTCCAGCAGATCAAGCAGAAAATATTTCGAAAATCTATTTAAAAAATATAAAAGAAGCTCGAGCTGCCTTGAGACCATTAGCTAAGGAAATAATACCTAACTCTATAAAAGCAACTATGGAAGGTATGAGTGCGATTAGTGTTTTTGACGTAAAGGAAGGAAAACTCGAAGAATTACTAAAATTACAGCAGGAACTATTACTTGCATACCACGAAATACCCGGATATAGATACAACATAGAAGTTCGGTTTAAAGCAACCGAAGCATTAGGTATGATTGGGATGAAGATGCCAGAATAACCAGAAAATACATAAAAATATCCAATCTTTTTTTTATTAATTTTTAAGGTAAATTAAGTAGGATTTAAAAAGTATAAGCAGTGTTCAGCAATTGGACATAAAGCGCATTTAGGCTTATTTTTAGAGCAAATAAGGGCTCCAAAGTCAAGTATTGCCCAATACACATATTTAAATTCCATTTTAGGTAATAATTTGTTCAAATGAGAATACATGGAATCGCGTGTAAATTTTGAGCTTTGAGGTTCAAATACCCTCATTATAACTCTTTTTATGTTAACATCAAAAAATAATGTTCTATTATTTAATCCAAAGCACCCAAACGCATTACTCACGTAATCAGCTATGCCATTTACTTCTTTAAGTTTATCCGTGTCTCGCGGGATTTCTCCATTATGTTTATTTATTATCAAATGACCCAGGTCTTTCAAAATTTGAGCTCGTTTATTTGATAACCCTAATACTTTTATCGTAAGTTGTAAATCGGAAATTTTAGTATTATCAATTGAGGAGAAATCCGTGTATTTCTTAAAAAAGGAATTATACATATTGGAAACATTCAATGCAATTGTTTTTTGCAGTAAGATTTCCGTAACCAATATTTTATATAGATCGTTTGATTTCCTCCATGGATATTCGCGCTTGTTATCATCGTACCATTCTAACAGAATATTCCTAATCAAAACATATTTACTTTCCTTAATCATTTCTTCTGATTGGGATTAGTTATGCATTATTCAATTTTCAATCTAGTATTATAGTTATTAATTAAAGATTAGTTTCATTTTATTCTTATTGTTAAGATTATCACTCAATATTGTATTCCTTATTATTGCTATGACTGAAGAAGGTAATCATATAATAGATATGTTCTGTGGAGCGGGTGGTTTATCACTGGGTTTCGAAATGGCGAAATTTAGGATTGATTTAGCTATAGAATTAGAAGAAAGTTATTTTAGAGCTTATAGAAGAAATCATTCTGAAACGCTAACGTTAAATAAAGATATTACCTTATTAAACTGCGAGGAAATTTCGGATAAATATCTTAAATACAAGGAAATAGACGGAATAATAGGAGGACCTCCATGTATAGGATTTTCTACCGTTGGAAATAGGAGACTCGACGATCCTCGCAACACGCTAATTTTTTATTTTATTCAATGGGTTAAATACTTTAAACCGAAATTTTTCGTTATGGAAAATGTTCCTGGAATTCTTTCTATGGGGAAGGGAAAAGTAGTAGAAAATGTTGTTAATTTGTACAAAGAGATGGGATATAATTGTAAAATGGAAATATTGCTAGCAGCTGATTACGGAGTCCCACAATTACGGCAGAGAGTATTTTTTATAGGAACTCAAGACAAATCGGTTAATTCTTTAACAATTCAAAAAACTAACAAAAATAATATTGCAATGAAATCTGATTTAGGGAAAAATACATTCCCGTCTTATTTGACTGTTCAAGACGCTCTTTCTGATATTCTCAAGATAAAACCCCTTACAAAACAACGAGTCGAAAACTCAACAATTAACTATAATGGTTCGCCATTAACTCAATATCAAGAGTATTTAAGGGAAAACTCTGACGAATTATATGACCATTTTGCCCCGAATCACAGTGAAATCGTGAGAAAAAGAATGTCCCATATCGACCAAGGGATGAATCATAGTTCTTTACCGAAGGAACTTCAACTCAAAGGGGGATATCCGAACATTTATGGGAGACTTCATTTAGATTCTCCAGCAGATACAATAACGGGGAACTGCGGATGTGTAAGTGCACCGGGGAGATTTATTCATCCAACTCAAAATAGAGCAATCTCTATTAGAGAAGCAGCGAGATTGCAATCTTTTCCAGACAGATATAAGTTTTACGGGACCATGAAAGACAAATACAAACAAGTTGGTAACGCAGTACCGCCTTTAATGGCTTACGCTTTGGCTAAATCAATAAAAAATATGTTACAGTTAGAAGTAACTGGGAAAAATATTTGAGAAAATGGGAAATTTAAATAAGAAATAATAGAAAAAAAAATTGATAATTGTTTCTCTAGGAATAACACATTCCCCAAGAAGAGTTATAGAAGTGTATTAAATCCATTGTCTTATTATAAGCATCATCTGAGAAGTAGTCCTTAGGGCATACTTGGTTTCCATTGAGGTCAATATCAAAATGGATATGAGCACTTTCATTATAAGCAACAAAATCAGCAATTTTATCTCCATTATTCACCCAATCACCGACTTTTATTTGAAGTTGCTCTAATTGTTTTCTCGCATCATTTTCATTATTAGTCCATGGCTCAAAACCATATCTTAATTCGATTTCCCTACTGAAGCGAATACTAATTCGAATATGATATTTATTCTCAGCAGCTCCAGTATCTACGAAATCAATACTCCACACTTGTCCTGGCGCCATAGCTAATACTGGAGCACTATGATTAAAGAAGAAGTCAAGACCATTATGTGTAAAGCCCCAAGGACAATTATCGCTTTCGCTATATCCTTCATTCCATGCGTTAATATAGGATTTATTTATGAAGGGAGTTTCCATATAATCTAAATTCTGCCAATCATACCTATTCCCTGGATTAAAGAAGAATCCTATTTGATATAATAAATACGTTGAAATAATACCTCCCGTGGCTACAATAATTACAATAATTATAATAAATGCCAGTCTTTTTCTATTCATCTTCAGATGAATTATATTTTTAATAGTTTAAATAATAATTTAGATGAACCATTAAAGAAGAAATATTTAAAGAAAAGTGAGTTTATTCTATGCCTTCAATATTAGATTTATATATTTCCAAAGTTAATTTGGAAAAGACATCCTCTACTTTTGTGCCAATTTTCGCGCTTGTTTCTATATATTCGCTAGCAGAAACTTGTTGTTGGATGTAACTAACTTCATCTAAATTAATTATTCTATTTTCTGAAGTCAAGAGATCTAGCTTGTTTCCAACGAGTATATTTGGAACGACTCCAATTTTACTTTCCACTTCTTCTTTCCAAGTTAAAATATTATCCAGAGTATTTTTTCTAGTCAAATCAAATGCGTACACGATACCTTTGGCTCCTTTATAAAACGCATATCTAACCCATTTAAACCGAGGTTGTCCTGCTAAATCCCAGAATTGCAGAGTAATTAAGCGTTCAATTTCGGGGACTTTGACATATTTTACGAAAAAATTAGATCCAATAGTTCTTTGAGCTTCTGGTACGAATCTTCTTTTCAAATATTGGTTAAGAATAGTGGTTTTTCCTACTTCGGAATCACCGACGATACAAATTTTAAAAAAGTATTTGTTTGATCCTACCATTTTTGACATTCTTAACCGGTATTTCTATATTTAATAGTGACTTGAGACTTATATCTTTATATTATATACAAGTATTAGTATTTGTACATATTCAAGAAATTTGTAGAGTTCAATTTAATACTTCGAAATATTAATAATATGAAATCTATTATATTTTAAGTGTAATCAGTTAATGAAAAAAAAATGAGTGTTATTTGATATGAGTAAAAACTTAAAGGATCTAATAGACAACGCTGAAGAAGAAGAAAAAACGCACGCTCAATTAGAAAAAACGATTGAAAGTTTAGATCGCAAGGTAGCAAAATTAGAAACGAAGTTAGAAGAGAAAAAGGAATCTTCCAGGCCAGAATATCTAAAACCTAAAGAGGAGAAGACTGAATCCAAAGAGATAAATATTTTGAAGGAATTAATCAGTTCACAAAAACAGGAGCTAGAGCAAAAGCAACAGGAGAAAGAGGTTCTTCAGCAAAATATTGAAAGTTATAAGCAAGAATTAAAAAACATAGAAGATAGTCTAAATGATTCTGTAAAAGATCAAATAATAATGAAAACTCAAAATTCTCTCAATAATTTGATCAAAGATTATGGGAGATTGGAAAACACGAACAAATCTCTCAATGAAGAAATTTCCAAGATGAAAAGTGAAAACAAGCTACTTTTAGAAAATACTAAGAAGATTCAATCTGAAACTTCAAATGTAGAACATATTGAGAGAGATTTAAAGAATTTACAGAAGCAGTTAACTGATTTGGAGAGAGAAAAAAAATTACTTGAAGATATTAATTCTACATTTCGAAATAAAGAAATCTCAGTCGACGAATTACAAAAGGCAGCAGAAGTTTTAAAAAGCAATAATATCGAACTAAAAAAAGAAAATCAAAAAGTATCGAAGATAATAGAAAACATTCAAGCTGAAAACTCTCGGTTAGCAAAGTTTGAAGAAAAAGTTTTTTATTTAGAGAATAAAGTCATTGATTTAAGGATTGAAAATGAAAAGTTAAAGCAAAAAGATGCTATACTTCTTGCAAAAACGATTAATGTTATTGAAAATGAAAATAGAGAACATCTTGCATTATTAGATGATTTAGAGACGAGTAAAAAGGATTTAAAAAAGAGGGAAGATAAGATCGTTGAGAAATCAGTAGAAGTTGTGCAAAGTGAAGAGCTTCAATCAAAAACCGGTAGAGAAGTTATTACAACTAAAAATGTTGATCAAATGCCAAAGTTAGCGGAATTTAAAGATTCAGGATTGGAAGAAGGCTTTTTAACCAAAACTTATAAACAAACTGGTTATCGTAAAAAAATCTGTCCGAATTGTGGAAATACAAATAAATCACAAATACGCGAGATTGATGATAAAACGCGAATAATTTATCCAGGCTTTTATGCAAAAAAATATAAGTGTGGACAATGTGCTACAGAGTGGAATAAGGACTAACTTTTCAAAACTATTTAATCATTTCTCCTATTTTCTTGGTATATTTTTTCAAATAGCTCATTAACATCGCTATAAATATGAGATCTTTCTATTCTGTGTAGTTTAATGACTTCTGGGGCGCAAGCTACTGTACATACTCCACAACCATAACACTTTTTAGTATCTACTTTAGCTTTCTCTTTCTCTATAGTAATAGCTTTAAATGGGCATCTTTTAGCACACAACGCACAGCCCGTGCATAAGTGACGATTGACCTTTGCAATGTAGTTTGATTTAGCTGTACAATTTACGTTTTTATCTTCAAATCTTGTCATTCCTCTTAAAAGAGCGCAACAACATGCACAGCAGCAGCAAATAACTTGGTGATTTGGACTTGTAGTGTTTGCGACAGTAAAAACTAAACCCTTTCTTGCTAATTTATTCACGCGATTATGAGCTTCTACACGGGAAATTTCTCGTCCTTCTCCTCTTCGTAAAAAATATTCTCCAAACAGACCTACTTGAAAACAAGTTTCTGAGATTGGAAATTTGTCTTTACATTCTCTTATTCCTAAAGTCTCTGTTCTATTACGACAAGGACAATCGGTAACTACAATTGGACCTTTACAAGTATCTAATATTCCATGTATCTCTTCAGCATTGGATATTACAGACATATGATCAATTGATGTATCTATGGGAACTATTCTAGTAATAGGAGTACCAGTATCAGAAGACTCGTATCGTTTGTAAAACTTCTCTTCTATGAAAAATTGATGATATAGTTCAGCTCCTTTCTTACCAAGCCTTTCGAATGTTTTTGAGTTTTTAAATCCCATATTCAAAAGATGTGCCA
>SOKP01000067.1 GCA_004375715.1 Promethearchaeota archaeon
TATTTGATCGATACTAAACACATTCCATTAATTTTATTATTTTTGAGCTCTATGCTGAGATCCATGACTTTTCTCTTAATTCCCTAAAATTTTATTGCTTGTTTAATTGAGCATTTAATTTAATTATAATACTTATTAAAACTAATTTAGTGAAGTAAAACATTAGAAAATATTTTTTCTATTAATTCTTTTAACCATTTTTCAGTTATGTATTTTTTTTTTTCTAATTTTTTCGTATTTCTTTCCTACTAGAGAGCTTTTAAAGACATGAATACTTAATAGATCATATTAAATTTCAAATACATATTAAGTGGTTTAAATGTGGTTAGTATTTTTGATATGGATTGTTGTTATTTTCGTTTCGACATTGTTAATTAGTCAGTATATCAAAATGCAAAATCGAGAGGATGTTGCTATTGCATTATTCGTTTTGTTTATTACGATGTCACAGATACTTGCAGCAAAAATCGGAGATTTCACTGTTTTTGATTATCAAATAACTGCTCCAGTAGCCGTACTAATATTCCCCTTTACTTTTCAGATTACCGATATGGTAAATGAAAATTTTGGGCAGAAGGCAACTCATAGAATGATTTTTATCGCTTTCATAACTCAAATATTCATGGCTATCTTTATATGGTTTAGCATCGAAGTTCCTGCTGCACCATTTTGGGGTTTTGATTGGTTAAGCGACCCTGTTGAAGCTCAACAATTTTGGCTAAATTTTTTCGGTTCCACAATTAGGATTACGATTGCATCTTGGATCTCATTCATAATAACTGAAAATTTAGATGCTATTTTATTCGCTAAACTTAAAAAATGGACGAAAGGCAAAAATCTTTGGATAAGAAATGTGTTTAGCGATATACCAACTTTAGCTTTAGATAGCCTAATCTTCATTAGTATTGCTTTTGTAGGTGAATTTCCCATTGATGTTGTATTGATAATGATTTGGGGACAGATGCTTACCAAATGGTTCTTTGGGGTCATAGATACACCTTTCATGTACCTTTCTCGCGGGATAATTAATGGGAAGATAAATTTATTGGGTAACCTCTTTTCTAAAAAGGAAGATCAATAATTATATGTAATTTTATTGATAGATTCACTCAAATTTGGATTAACTTATAATCGGTTGATCCAATTTTATTTTGAAGAGCCGCTTCAAATTGTCTAACGGGATTTAGCATCCCGAGCATCGCCTTAAATTTCTCAACACCTTGTTCTAATGGTTTTGTCCACTGGCCATCTTGCTTTAAAACTGGAAGTCCAGGAGCCTTAGTTTCTGCATCAAAACAGGCTTTATCTATAGCAACTGGATCTGAAGAACCAAAAATACCCAAATCAGGAACCACTACCATTCCGGGATTAGGTACACAATCACACATAAGAGGGATATCCAACGCAAAATTAATATAACGGATGTTTTTAGCACCAAAAGAATTTACAACAGCTACAGCACAGTCAATGAATCGATCTGTAAATTCATTAATTTCATTCATTTTAGGTTTCTTGATTGCTCTTTTAATTGGACATTTCAATAAACAAAGATAACACCCGTAACAAAGCTCAACATCTATTAAAGCCTTCTCATTTTCGATTTTAATTGCTTCTACTGGACAAGCACTAATACATTCTTGCTTACATTGAGATATATCACATTTTCTCTCATTTATTTTTAACATGTTATCCGCGTGGGCTAAATGTTTATTGTGTTTTGTTACGCATCCAATTCCAAGTTGTTTTAGTGCACCACCAAATCCTGCCTGGGGATGTCCTTTAAAATGAGAAATAACTAGAAGCTTATCGTAATTAAACAGATTTTTCGCTACTGAAACGCTTTTTAACGATATTCCGTTAATTTCTATAATTTTTCTTTCAATTCCTTGTTCCCCATCAATAAATTTGAGTGGAGCTCCAACTATTGTTTCATCATACCCGTGTAATTTAGCAATTGCTTGGTGCTCTGAAGCATTTTTTCTATGACCTATACAAATCGAATAATCATCGTGAATTTCGATCTCTTGAAGATGATTCCCACCCCCTTGAGTTTCAACTAAGGTTGGAATTGCTCCTAAAGATTTAACGGCTTTGACTACTTCATGTACATAATCGTGCCGTAAATAATGGGTGTTCATGGCTTCCCCTACGTGGACTTTAATCGCAACTTTATCTCCCGATTTAATATTATCTAAAATTTTATCCAAAATAAGTCGAGTTTTTACTAATTTGTTTGTGACCATATTCTTTGAAGTATTAGTCATAGATGCCATTTCATTAGGATGTGCCCAATATACAACGGTATTATCCAACATAATATATCCTTTTCAATTGTTTGTGTAATAAAATCATTATTATTTTTATATTAAAGGAACAAATTAACCTATTATTTCGAACCATTTGAGGTATAAAATGTAATTTATTTTTATTAAGAAGTTAATGTAATGTTATCTCCAGTAAAACCCCACGATTTTAGAATTTCTCCTGCTTCGTCCATCATTGTTTCGATTAATTCATTCATAGAAAATGAGTCTTTTTGATGCGCTATAGCTGCTGATAATACATTAGTGCTTTTTAACTCTCGATGATATAATTTTCTATGATAATCTTCAGAAAGCACATTCATCTTCAACCACTTTTCTTTCACTTCTTTGGAAGCAGGACTTTCTTGAGTTGTAAGAATAGCAGACCCTAAACATACGCCTTCAGCACCCATGCCTAAAGCCCCTAAAAATCCTCTTGCGTCACCAATTCCACCTGCAGCAATAATGGGGGTTTTCAATAATCGTTTCGCTAAAGTAATATTCATTAAAGTCGTATGCTGAAAAGGATTTTTAAAACCAGAAGCTTCCATTCCAATTAATGTAATGGCATTAGCTCCTGCTTTTTCTGCTGAAATCGCATGTCTAAGTAGAGCACATTTATGAAACCAGAAACATCCTGCTTCTTTTATTCTTTCTCCAAGATGCGTTGCTTGATACGCTGAGGTAGTAAAAACTTTTATTCCTTCATCAATAGCAATTTCCAGATACTTGAAGTAATCTTCTTTAGAAACATGACTAAGAGGATCAAATGTTCTTACTCCAGGTGGTAAGACTGTCAAATTAACACCAAAAGGCTTATCCGTCAATTTTTTCATTTTTATAAGCTCTGACTTGAAATTACCGATTTTGTAATTTAAACCAGTAATTATCCCTAATCCTCCAGCGTTTGAGAATGAAGCTGCAAATTCAGTTCGACCTAAACCCGCAAATGCCGCCATAATTAAAGGGTATTTAGTACCCATCATTTTATTTATAGATGTGCTCCAAATCAATCCAAATCACTCTTTTATTCCTAATATCGTGGAAGCATTTTGACCCATAATCCTATTTTTAAATCCTTCTGAAATGGGTAAATTTTTTGCAGCGGGCATTATCTTATTCCAATGAACTAAAGGATGATCAGATCCAAAAAGGATCTTATGTTCAATATTGTATTTTACATAAGCATCCCAAGGAAAATATTGATAAAGATCAGGATGAGCAGAAATGTCTGCATATACATTTGGATGTCTCAATATTACAGAATATGTGTCCCAGAACCAAGGGACTCCCATGTGCCCAATTATAATAGTTAAATCTTCATTTCGCATTGCCATTTCATCTATAAGCAGAGGATGGCCATATTTTGCTATAGCCCCTCCAGTACTTACTTGATGTCCACCATGCGTCCATAATGGTACATTATTATCAACCATTTTTCGCCATAACGGATCGTATTTTTTATCTGAGATATCAAATTTCTGAGCAGGCGGGACAAGTTTAATACCTTTTAAATTCAAGGAGGAAATTGCATATTCTAATTGTTCCATGGCGTCCGATGCAGGAGGATCAATGCCTGCAAATCCAATTAACCTATTAGGGTGTAATTTTACAAGATTCGCTAGGTCATCGTTTGTAACCAGAGTTATCCCATACGCAGTCTTAATATTAAAACTTACAATAACAGACTTATCAATTCCGAATCTATCCATTAAAACGATGTAATTATCAATTGAGATATTTTCTTTCAAGTTTTTAAAAGCTTTGTACATATATCTTTCTTTATGAGGGTCCAACCCATACATGGCTTTACAGATTTTTTTTGGATCATCCCAACTAACTTCTTTGCATAGAGGATGTACATGCATATCTATAATCAATCTTTTCACTCCACTCGATTAATCTCAAACTATTAGGGTAATTAAATCAATAATTTTACATAAAGAAATAAGAGAATTTATAAAAAATTATCTATCGTTCTCTGATTTTTAACGAAATTAATTAGTTTACTACTTTGTTTCCAGTATTTGTAGCTTACCATGAATCCCTCTGCCATTTTTTTTGTTGAATCGTTAAAATTATCAAGGATTAGAGGAT
>SOKP01000137.1 GCA_004375715.1 Promethearchaeota archaeon
AAAGTAAAGTTATAATAAAATGAAGGGCTAAAAGTCTGAGTTTGTTGCGTCAACAACAAGACATCTCTAGGGTTTTGAGTTAAATCCCAAGTTTCTAGCGTTAGAGTATACTCAAATATGAAGTAGATCGAAAAATTGTGAAAAGTTGTTGAGAAGAAATTCTGATAGTTGAACACAAAATAATCATCAGAATCAATCGTGTAATCTCCTTCGTTAAGTTCCTCGATAATAGCACTAGATGTATTTTTCACAAGTATCTGATTAAGGACTCTCGGATATAAGACTGGACTATAGATTAAATAACCCTCAGAATTAGCTACGGAACTATTAAACTGAACACTAATAGATTCGTTAATCATCACTGTTATCTTGTTCGATTCAGGGGAGGAATCATCGAGGTTATTAAATTGGGCGATTTCCGTAGTTTGAATATATTTAGTTTCTAAATATGTAATATTTAAAGCTCCAGAGCTTAAGTCGTCTACGAGATTAGGGTAATTATCTGATTGATTAAAAATACCTTCTTCATCAAATGAAAATTGTGTTATAGTGATGTTCCCAAGTCCCTGTTCAGGATCGTTAATAATTGGGGTGTAATCCTCTTCCGAAAAAGAACCAAGTTCGGGAACTATAGAGGTATCATTATTTTCAAGATTTAAAGAGCTGTGATTTGAAGATGGATCAATAAGTAATAATGAAATCATCGTACTCATTAGTATTACAACGACTATTATAGATTTCCCGTGATTACTGTTCTTCATCGTTATTTTTAAAGCGAATTTTTTTAAACAAAAAATTAAATAAAATTAATTAATTTTTCTTAGGATTTTAATTTTTACTTAAATTTCCGTGATTGACTGCTTATACGAATATTTATATTTATTGAATATATTTTTATATCATTCATAACGTCTTTAAAAGGCATATCTATTACCTTAAAATATATTTTCAATAACGAGGTAAGTAGGAAGCATAAAATAATATATTAGATTTTTCCAATTACACAAGATTAAACACATTATTATCGAAAATCCGAATAAATGATTTTTATGGGCACAAAACCAGATCGCACTAAATTTTTAAAACACCTCAATACTGCTGTAGATTCTTTCGAGGATTATTCTCAAACTCTTTATAATAACGTAATTGCAATTTCACATAATGACGCAGATGGGATTAGTAGCTTACAAATTATTCAAAATTTGCTCCATAAAATGAAATTCAATTATGATTATTTCATCTATAATCGATCTGTTTCTTGGGGAAATTATTTAAATGGAATTTTATCGAAAACTCAAAATAGTAGAACTGCACTAATCTTTACTGATGTGGGTTCTAATCTAGCTGAATTAGTGCCAATTATTAAAAAGCGAAAAGAACATTTTTACATTCTCGATCATCACGAAGTCGATTCCGATTTTGTTTTAGAAGAACTTCCGGAAAATTTATTCTTTGTTAATCCTACGGTTTTTGGATTTGACGGCTTAGATCATGTATCGGGTGCCACTTTAGCTTATTTGTTCGCTAAAAAAATCAATTTATCGATTATAAAACAAGGGTGGCTAGCGGTTATTGGAATTGCGGGAGACTCATTACGGTCCATGGAAAAACTCCAATCTTTTAACAAGGAAATTTATCAAGAAATATGCGACGAAGAACTTGTCGTAGATAAAGAAGGGTTGATTCTCTTTGGAAGTATGCACGAATCAATAAAAAACGGTTTAAAGAATAGTATTTTGCCTTTTCTAATTGGATATGGTGGCGAAAGTGATAAAACCATTAAATCCTTTTTAAATAACATAAGGATAAGCCCTAATAAGAAAGTTGTTGATTTAGAGCGGAATGAAATTCAGAGAATTCTTAAAATTATTGATATAGATGTCGGACACTTTGCTTTATTACCTCAAAAACAGGGTTTATTAAGATTCGCGTTTGAACACGCAATACTACTAAATATCCTATCCTTTAAAAATATTAGCGCTGCTATTTCGATCATACACCAAAAGTCTATTACCCGATACGCTAAAGAACTGTATAACGAATATATTAATACACTGGTTAAAAATTTAAAAATATTAGCAAATGAATTGCCTCGTTATGAAACTAAAAGCACAATTTTCATAGATGCAGGAAACGGCAAAATACCGCCAAGTAATTGGTCAGACACAGCAAGTTTTACGTCCGTCAACGGATTACTAAAACCCGATAAGATGTTGTTCTTAGGTGGTCTCGAGAAAAAAACTCAGATGGTTAAACTTAGTGTGAGGTGCTCTCGAAAATATTTAGAAGATGATCACATGGGTGTCAATGAGGTTATAAGCACGATCAAACAAAAACTTGGAGGAACGGGTGGTGGACATAAATTAGCCGGGGGTATAAGACTATCTATACCCTCATTTAATATACTTAAGAAAAATGCTGATGATTTTATTGCATTTTAGGTTTAAGGAATCATTATCATGGTTTTTTTCGAAGATAGCTCAGAGCGTACTATTTTTTTAAAGATAAGAGTTAAAACAAACTCTAAAGTTCAAAAAATATCATTTAACCAATTAACAGATACTTGGATATCAATTAATGTGAAATCTAAACCCGTTAAAAATAAGGCGAATAAAGAATTAATTAAATTATTAAGTAAAAAGCTAAATATTGCGACCAATCAGATTCAAATAATTGCGGGACCGAAAAATGCGAGTAAAACGATTCAAATTAGATTTTATCAAGATATATCTAAATCAAAAATATTAGAAAAATTAGCAAATTAATTATGATCCAATTTTTATCATCTTTCCGCACTTCAAACAGGTAATAAAGTGAGTCATACCCTCGTCGGCGCTTCTAGTTTGCCTAGTTTCCAAATGTGCTTTGTTGTACCCACATCTCCGACACCTAAAACCCTTAATAGAACTTCTTAAATATTCTTCCTTCCATTTCATTACTTCAGTAAGGTTTGAGACTTCCTCCCTAATGGGTTGTTTGATTTTGGTTTTTAAGATATAAGAATCAGCATTTTCTTCCAAAAGAGGTTTGATGTAACCACATTTACATTTAAACACTTTCTGACTATTCACTGTTGAGGGTAACATCATAGAGCCACATTCATCGCAATATTGCATTTTTATAGTCGAGTTAAGAAATTTTATTATAATTAAAATAGTATTTCAAGAACAAAAATTTTTCCTCCTAAATCTAAAACTTCAAACCAAATAATAAAGCGCAAAAAATTACACCCGTTAAAAGATCTGCGGTTGTACCAGGGTTTAACTTTCCATTTTGTTTTTGAAGGTTTTTATCAAATTTAATTGTTAACTTCAATCCTTTTTTAGTAGAAATTCCTCCCTGTGAAACGATTTTTGAAGCCATTTCTGAAACTTTCACTGCTTCTGGTTTACCCTTTTTACGGATAATCAATGTATCTAAATGATTAGCTAGTAGTTTCAGATATGTATTCACAATTGTTTTATTGATGTTTCGTTGTTCCTTAAAACTATCAAGAAAATAAGGCAAACCTTCCTTTAAAACGATATTAAAACCAGTAGCGTACTCTCTGCTTATTAAATCGTAATCTTGAGATTTTTTAAAAATTTCTTTAAGATTTATTTCATCTCGGATGATTTCGTCGTAAGCACTTGGATCATTAACATCATACTTATCAATTTGGCCTAATCCTCCTGGAATGCTATGTTTAATTGCCTCATATAAATGCAATGTATCATTAACAGTAGTATCTTCGATGATCTTGTTTAATATTGACTCAAAATCTATAAATCTGCGTTTTTTTAACTTTATACATATTGAAGCGGCAGATAGGAGGGGAGCTAAGATTAGAATATGTCCTAGTATTACATTTCCACCGGTTTGCCACTTCATCATTTCTATGACAGCTTCTTTAAAAAATACACCTAATTCGATGTTACTAAACGATTGCTTATCGCTTTCAATAGCAGTATAAACTTTTTCGCATAATACTCTTAAATTAGGTTGAATGGCAGAAATCCCCGCTAGAAAGTGCTCAAAACTTGTGTCTTTAAAATTTTTCGTTCTGTGCACATTTCCTGGTTTTGGCCATCCAGAAAGTTCTAACAAACTCGATAGGTTTATGCACCTTAGCAAATCATCGAGTGACTTGATAGCAATTTCTATACTTGACACGTTAGAAATATTTGTTTTTAAAATTAATATAGGTTAGTTATAGATGAGTTAGTAGTAGGTTAATTCTAAGGTTCGTTTCTCCTTAATTCTATAACCTTTAATATCAGAGGTATTATAAGAAATCGGTCTGTATTTTTCTGTTAAATTTTTTCGATGCAGAAACTTCTTGATCCTTAATTTTATTACTCTATTTGACATA
>SOKP01000220.1 GCA_004375715.1 Promethearchaeota archaeon
TCCCATGCTTTCATAATTACATGAGTATTTGAAGCAACAATTCCATCTATCAAATCTATTTTCTCAGAAAAAATATCGAATAATTGTTCGGATGTTTCTACTTCAATTTCAGCCATTAGATCGTAATCTCCAGTTAAAGACATGACCTTCTTAATTTCTGGTATTGCTTTCAGTTCTTCTATTACTTTCTTGATTACATTAATACCTAATTTACACAATATAATCGCTCTCATCAATATACTCTCACCTCTCTTTCATTAATTTTTCTATTTTTCAATTTTATCAACAAATTGTACCTTTATAGCTAAAATGTCATCAATCAGTTTTAATTTCCTATTAATTAAATAATGAAAATCTTTAAACGAGTTAACTTTGACGTGGAGAATAAGATCATATCTACCAATTAGAGACTCAATTTCCCTTACCCCATAAAATTTTAAAATTTTAATAGGGATAAGTTTTAAGCTACCATTCTTAATTTTTAACAAAATCTTTGCTTGGACAATATTCCTCACTTCATGTGCGTAGCGGAGGACAATAGTTATAACTAAAAACACAATGACTATAATAAAATATCCATGAGGGAAAAATTCATTTACAAGTAATACCGAAAATATTAAGGTACTCATAGGATCAATTAAACCCAATATACTACTCCATTGACTATATGTTAAGATGGTAGTCTTCCAATTTACTCTTGCTAAAAAGATTAACAAGTAGGGAAGTATTGTTGCAAAAATAATCAAATAGATTATTTCCCACCGTCCTAATATCACAAAAATAAATTGTAGCTCGTTAAAGAACTTAATAGCTTCTTGAGTGATGTCGGTCTCAAAGGGCAATAACGTGATTAATATGGATGCTAGTATAAGCAAAATTACACCTGAAATAAACGAGATAGCCATCTTAATAAGAGCACGAGGAATTTTGTAATATTTGTTGATGTTAATATTTATCAATTCCTTCTTTGAGAAAGAATCTCTATCTATACTGATATAGAGAAAGGAGCCGGTTATTGAAGATAACACCAGATAAATGAATCCAAGTAAATCAATCGGATCGCCTTTTATCTCTGCGCCTTGGAGTGAAACGAAAGTAATGATGAGAATAGAAAAAAGAAGCATTACAATAAATAAAATTCGAAATATATCGAATTTCTCGTAATTAACTCCTTTTTCATAGAAGCTAATAAAAATAATTGTCATTAACATCCCAATCATAACGAAAGGGATCGAAGTTTTCTTAAGAGCAAGAAAGAAAAATAATATATGGAGAATAATTCCAAAGAATCCGATAAGAAAGTTATAGTTGTACTGCCGAATTTTGTAAAACCTATTATTCTTATGCCTTAAATTTAAGAATAGCTCCTTTAGGCTAATTTTTTTTTCCTTGTTCAGGTAATTGTTTACCAACACAAGTAAAATTGCGACAACAAATAATGCTATCCCAGAAATGAAAAAACGAAGAAAGATTACAGTCAAAATTGAAATTTCAGAAAACAAACCCATTACAACTATAGGTATAAAACTCCATAGAAGGTTTGCGATGACCAGATTAGATAGATATTTACTGGGAAGCTTCATTCAATATTCACAATTACTACTTAATTAATCAAGAAATTAAAGTTTCGCTCTCTCTTAATTCTATGTAAGATATGTTAATCTTTCTTCTAATTTATTGCATTATTTATACCCACATATTTCCCAATAATCTCTAACAGTAACATAAAAACTCATTATTCAAGAAATAATATAAATTTACTTTCATACTAATAAATAAAACCAATAGTGAAATTTTATGCCAAATTCAAAAGATTATATGGAAATGGATGATAAATACTGCGCTCATAACTATCATCCTATTCCCGTTGTTATTTCAAAGGCAGAAGGAGTATGGGTTTACGATCCGGAAGGGAAAAAATATTTAGATTGTTTATCAGCCTATTCCTCTCAAAACGCGGGGCATTGTCATCCCGAAATTGTAAAAGCTTTAAAAGAACAAGCCGATAAAGTTACTTTAACATCTCGTGCTTTTTATAATGATGTTATGGGTCCTTTTCTAAAAAAGCTATGTGAAGTTGTAGGACCGCATATCAACGATCCTAAAAATTCCGGAATAATGGCACTGCCTATGAACACTGGCACTGAAGCAGTATCAACTGGTCTGAAAGTTGCAAGAGCTTGGGGTTATATTAAGAAGAAAATACCTAAAAACGAAGCTAAAATAATCATCTGTAGAGACAATTTTCATGGAAGATCAATCACTATTGTGGGTTTTAGTACAGATATTGAAGCTGTAAGATATTACGGTAATTTTGGTCCTTACACTCCCGGTTTTGTTACGATCCCTTATGGGGATGCCGATGAATTAGAAAATACTATTTTAGAAATCGGTGCTGAAAATGTAGCGGCGTTTCTATTCGAACCAATTCAAGGAGAAGCTGGTGTAAAATTACCTCCAGAAGGTTTCATTAGAAAAGTTAGGGAAATATGCACAAAATACAATGTTCTAATGATCGCTGATGAGATTCAGACAGGTTTCGGAAGAACAGGAGAACTATTTGCTTGCGATCACGAAAATGTGAAACCTGACGCGATTCTACTTGGCAAAGCGTTAGGTGGAGGCGTTTACCCAGTTTCTGCCGTAGTTACTACAAGAGACATTATTGGTCCTGACGTAATTAAACCAGGAACTCACGGAAGCACATTTGGTGGAAATCCTTTAGCTTCGGCTGTCGCTCTGAAATCTTTAGAAATTCATATTGACGATCATTTAGCGCAGCGGTCAAAAGAATTTGGAGCTTATTTCTTGGATGGTCTTAGTAAAATAGCAGAAAAGAAAACTATCGTACCTATAAAAGAAGTTAGAGGTAAAGGATTATTGATGGCGATCGAGTTTGAATCGGACGCAAGACACATAGTAGAATTATTTAAAGATAATGGCGTGTTAGCAAAACATACTCATTCTACTACTATTCGTTTTGCCCCTCCGCTAATTATAACTAAGGATCAAATCGATTGGGCTCTTAAAATTATCGAAGATGTACTAGTAGTTTAGAATTTAACATTCAATTCTGGTTTACATATTTTCATTATCTTCTATAAAGAAATGAGTACCTGCTTTACCATCTAGAGCATCTTTAATTTTTTCTATCGAAGTTATGATCGCCTGTTCACCACCAGATTCTAAGAAATTTATTACTGCTTGTATTTTAGGGCCCATACTTCCCGGAGGAAAATGCCCTTGCTTAAGATAATCTTTAGCATCTGCAGTTGAAACTTTATTGAGGTATTTATAGTCGACTCTTCCGTAATTCAAGGCTACTTTTTCGACATCTGTAGCAATTATTAGGATATCTGCACCTATTTGTTCTCCTAATTTTGCACTTGCTAAATCTTTATCTATAACAGCTTCAACACCTTGAAAGCGAGGGCCTTCTTTAATAACCGGAACTCCACCGCCACCACATGATATAACGATAAAATTTTCTTGCATTAACTTTTTAATTTCTCGAGATTGAACTATCCTTATTGGTTTTGGTGAAGGAACTACGCGTCTCCATCCTTTTGAAGTTTTTACATATCCAGGGCGCTTTCTTTTATATGCCGGCCCAATAGGTTTTGTAGGGTGAGTAAACGCTTTATCATTAGGGTCAACTTCAACATAAGTTAAAACAGTTAAGAAGTATTTTTCCAGATCAGTACCAAGTCGCGTGAGTTCTTCATCAAGGGTAGATTCAATTAAAAAACCTATTTGTCCTTGAGTTTCAGCGACTAATATCTGCAAAGGCATTCTTGTAATTTCATCAGACGCTTCCTGTTGAAGAAGTAGTGCACCTACTTGAGGTCCATTACCATGTACAATAATAATATTATAATTTTCTGATAATTCAGCAATTTGCTTTATAGGTGCATGTAAGTTATTAATCATCTGTTCGGGCGTTCCTCTTTCTCCCGGTTTTATGAGAGCATTTCCTCCAAGCGCAACTATTAGCGTTTTCATTTAAGAGAACCTTCACGACAAACGATTTAAAAGCAAATGAAAAATAATAATATTTTACTTTTTATTTAAAGCTTTTCTCTTCAATGTGATACAATATCAATCATCAAATGAAAAGGAATATTTTTAAAATTTATCTCGTAAAAAGAGCATAATTGCTTTTTGACTATGCAATCTGTTTTCTGCCTGATCGAATACAAACGATTGAGGTCCATCTATAACTTCAGCAGTTTGTTCATAACCTCGTTTGGCTGGCAAACAGTTCATAAAAATTGCGTCTGGTTTAGCAGTTTCCATTATCTGTGAGTTGACTTGGAA
>SOKP01000068.1 GCA_004375715.1 Promethearchaeota archaeon
TATTAATGTTATGTTTTCTTTTAGCATACTTGTATTAATAGCGGGACGAATTAGTAGCGTATTGAAAATTAGCGAAGCAGGTTCTAGGAAAGCTACTCTTATTCGAATTCTCACGATGTTAAGTTATATGGTAGTCCTCTTTTCTGCTTCATTTTTCGTGCAATGGATAGTCAACTCAGCAGGAGCTTTTTTTGGTTTGATGACATCTTTAGATGTTCCACTTATAGTTAATATAATCATGAGTTTAATTCCGTTTCCTTTTTCGTCTGGATATTTAATAACTATGTCCATGGAACCGACAAGTTTTACTCCAATTTTATGGGTTTCAGTTTTATTTGGAGTTGGTCTTTCTATATTATTAACCTTTTTTACTTATAAGAAGGCTTTGAAAGCTATGAGAACGGTAACTTCATCAGCGTCTCTTGAAGCGAAACAATCCTCATCTTCAAAAAAAATCTCTGAAAAACCTATCGTGGTTATTGTCGAGCCCCGAACACCTATTAAAGCCTTTATCCGTAAGGATTTATCGACTACTACAAGAGATATTCAAACTTTTATGTTCATTATAATGCCTTTTGTACTTCCATTTATGGTGTTAATTCCGCTATTAATGACCCCAACAGGGCTTATAGGTTCATTTACTGAAGATTTCATTATGGTTTGGGCTCTATTAACTCTTTATCAACCTATGATTTCAATGATGCTTACTTCGGGATTTTTAAATATGGAAGATTCTGGCTCGTCGATTCTCTCGTCATTACCAATACGAACTCGTGATCAAGCGAAAGCGAAATTGTTATTAACAGGTTCAATTCAAACAATATCATATTTTCTTCCTCTATTGTTATTTATTCCGAATCCAGATTTCTTTAGTTATTTATTTTCATTTATTTCTTATTATCCTGTTGTATTAATCTTGCTACTGTCAATGTTTCAGATGAAGATAAGATTTTTTGGCAGAATGAAATATAAATTTGTTGTAGAAGAATTTAATCCAGAGAAAAAGGTAATAAAATGGTTCATAATGGGAGTAGTTCAATATCTAATTTACTTTGCTTTCAACTTCATGGGTGGCATTTTGTTATTATTTTTTGGTTCGAGTATGATGTTTTTAGCAACTTTTATTGGTGGAATCCTCGCTTTAGGCGTTTTATTACTTTCTTTCAATAGTATGTTTCCTAAGGTACTGGGAAAGAGACAAACTATAAGTATTAGAGAAATCTTTAGAAAGCACACCTTTTTTGGAACGTTTAATCTCTTGGTTTTATATGCAGGGTTCTTACTTCTATCAGGGTTTATTCAATTGCCCTTATTATTCTTTGTTGATTCACTCTCTGTAATAGCTATATTGTTTATTGATTTCTTCGTTAATTTTGGAATGATGATATTGCTATGGTTGGTAATTGTTCCAAGATCCTTAGGTCTTCCACACGGAAAAAAACATCTAAAAGAATACATAAAGATAATTGGGATAAAAAACGATGGAAAACTTGTTCGTAACATATTTCTCGGAATAGGTTGCTCTGGAATCTTCTTTATATGCACTTACATTACAGCGAATACATTTGGGAACTATGTTTTCGATCTGGATGTAATTTTTGGGACTCCTGGTTCGAGTGTTTCGTTCCTTGGATGGTTCTTGTTTATAATCATGTTAATTCCAGGCATATGGGAGGAAGTCTCCTTCAGAGGCGTAATGATAACATTAAATATGAGAAAGTACTCTCGTACAACTGCGTTTATAGTCGTATCACTTCTATTCGGATTGTTCCACTATTTTAATTTACTAGGAGGCTCTAATTTATTTGCTACTAATTTACAGGTGATATACGCAGCACTGTTAGGTTTTCTATTTGGATATTTGTTTATAAAAACAAAGAGTCTGATACCATCAATTATATTACATTATCTCGTAGATAGTCTAGGACAACTATTTTTAAACGCTACATTTGATAACATAATTCAAACTAGTTTATTTGCAATAATTGGTCTTGGGTTACTTCCTGCGGTTTTGGGGATGTTATTCGTTAAATTAGTAGTAAAAGAAGAACCTAAGCAGATAATGTAAAACCAAATCTATTTCTGTTTGTTATCTATAAAAGTGCTTGCGATGTAAGCAATACATAGTTTTAAGACTGCTTCAAGACTCCCATGTTCAATTTTATCAATTGTATCAGTGGGTTGGTGATAAAATTGAAGCATTTCTTTTAGATTCATTGCTGAAATATTAAGTGCTTTTATTCCTGCCTTTGAAAAGGCTGTAGCGTCAGTACCTCCAGTAATTTGACCAATAATCTTCTCAATCTTCCCCGATCCTCCGAGTGCAGACTCATTCACCTTGATTTTTGCACTTTTTGCAGCTTCTGTTAATTTTCTAACCATAACATCAGAATGCTTAGTTCTCGTTGAAGGCTCAAAATCGATGATAGAAACATTATTTTTGCTCTGAATAGCGTCCATATTTACACACTCCGCGTCGTACTTCTTTAATTCGTTAAAATGTGCAGAAACATATCTAAAAGCTCCTCTTAGACCAGCTTCTTCACAACCGAAAGAAATTAATCTGATTTCAGTGTTTTTAGGGACAATATCTTTATGTGAACTCAAATATTTTCCTATTGCTAATACGATTGCCACAGCACTTAAATTGTCAACAGCGCCTGGAACGGTGTTTGCTTTTTCTCCGAAGGATACGAAAAAAAACAAGCCTAAAAACGCAGGAATACCAATAATGAAAAGAGTGAGGATAAATATAATAAATAATTCGTAAAAAAATAAGTTAACCAGAATTAACAGAACTATTATTAGTGAAGTAACAAGCCATATAATCATTATGCCAATGCCTAGTAAAATAAGTATGGGATAACCTAACTTTAAACGGGTTAATAAATTAAATTCAAGTGCACTATCGTGGTGCCCTGAAAAAATTAAAATCTTTTTAACCTCTTCTTTTGGATATATTCTTCCTACAACATTTTGAGAGTTTTTAGATTTAAATAAAGGATCAATAAACTCGCGATAATTGAAAAATTCGTTCCATAAAATTAAAAACGATATTAAGTTTAAAGAGAAAGAAAGAAATGTCATTAGGTACCCCCAATAGTTTGTAAGATTGAGGGGGATTAGAAAAAACGCAAAAAAAGATGCAAGAACTAATGATATATCAATTTTTATATACCCTAAAAACGCTCGAGGGTTGCACGAGAAAGGTTCTATTGCTACATCATCGCAGGTTTTTTCTAATTCTTTTTTTATGATTTCTGCGGCTTTTGCTTCTTGCGAGCTACATGGCATTCTGCCTGGCTCACATTCCTTGATTATCCTGTTGATTATTTCGTACATATAATCTGAATTTTCTTTACTGATATTGAGTTCCATCTAAATCGTGAATTTAGTTAAGTTCGAATATTAAGTTATAAATTATATATCAATATTGTCTTATATTCTTATAAAATAATTGATTTAGTGAGTTAAAAATCATATTTTTTTTTATTTTTTGAACTGTCCGTTTTTTTATGTTTAGTGGTGTAGTTAATGAATTTATTTGAAAAAGAGCAATATGTATGCAAGGTATGTGGGTTTAATATTATAGGGCATTTTCCTGAACGATGTCCTTTCTGCGGCGCTTTAAACGTAAACTTCATAACAGCTGAGAATTGTTCCGAAAATTATAAAGTTTTAGAAACGAAGGTAACTGATAATGTTATACAACTGAATGCTACACCCCCGTTAGGCTTAGAACACACGGCCTATAGTATAAAAACAGAAAATCAAACCATCTGGATAGATTGTCCTTCCACTTTTGATAGTTCTTTAGAAAAAATGAATAAAATCATATTTACGCATCACCACTTTCTTGGAGCGTCAAATCTATATCGAAGCTATAACACCGCTTTTGTTTGGATTCACATTGAGGATTCAAAACATACAATGTCTCAAAAGCACCCGTTTGATAAGAAGTTTGATACTGATTTTCAGTTATCAGGAATTAAGGCTTTTCATATTGACGGTCATACGCCTGGATTTACATTTTATACTTACGAGGACATAGTTTTTGTTTGTGACTATGTGTCTATGTCGGAAGAGAAGATGAAATTCAATCCCTATGGTCCACACAGAAAAACGATTGAAGGAGGAAAATTAATTAAAAAATTACTTGAAAATCGATATTACCAGAAAGTTTGTGGATTCAATTATGTAGTAAGTTTTTCAGAATGGATGGGCCTGTTTGACGACCTTCTGAACTCTTCAACCAACTAATTGTATTGACATTTAAGGATTTTTAGTAAGAATTTAAATGGCTCTTGGGCTTGAGTTTAAGTGCATTGGTAGGACATATATCGATGCATAATCCACATCGTGTACATTTTTCTTTTGGATCAATGAAATTCAACTTGCGCTTTTCGCCTATAGGAGTAGGAGGAGAAAAAAATAGGTTTTCAGGACACACTTCTACGCAATCTCTACATTTAATACATAAAATATTATCTATATTAATTTGATTCAAGTAAATTCACTAAAATTCGATTATCACTTATCTGTTCACTACATTAAACTAAAAACTAAGTAAATTTATAGTCATTTTTATTCCTACTACTTGTAAATTTTTTCTAAATGTTTAAGTTTTTTAATAAGAATTTTTTTACTATTTTTAGCAAAATAAAATATGAATATATCACACATAATTAAATTAGAATTTAGGTTAATAAGTAATCAATCTAACACTAGAAAATGATTTTATAGAGATAATGGAAAGCGCTAGTTTGAAGCAATTTGATGTAACTTGCCCAAAATGTGGAAATGGGAAAATAATATCTGTTCCGGGTTCACTATTTATCCAAAAAAAGTTTGGAACGGTCAAGATTAAAGTACCTCAAGGAGCGGTATGTAAAGATCACAATTTTATAGTTTTTATCTCCACTAAAGGTCAAATAATTGGATATGATATAATAGACGCTTCTGTGTCACTAGACCAAAAAGAAAAGCTTCCTGAGAATTTATCTGATCTGGCTTTGGACCAAGTTATAGATGTATTCGGATTTAATTGTGTCGCTGGTTTTTTACATGCTAAATTATTCGATTACCCTTCTTATGTTATAAGATACGAAGAATTTGCCCTTGATATTGAGCAATTAAATGATATGTTTGATAAGTTAATACCTCCGAATTATCGAAATTCGAATGCAATAAAGGACGATGAATTTGACTCTTATGTGTTTCCTAATCCTAATTATTATTACACCACTTTTAAAAGAGAGCACACTGACGCTTTCTTAATTAATAATCGAAAATTAGTCATTCAAGTACCTTGGAGGATACAAATTGATTTTGAGAAATCAATTTTAAACAATGCTGTAGGTAAAAAGGATAAAAGTGAGCAATTACAATACTTAGCTCAATATATCAAACAATTTATCAGCGATGTAGAATTTACACAAAACCTTTTGGAAAATGTTAAGAACATTAGTAAAAAGGATTTAATTAAGAAGCTTAAAGAGAAACTGATTGTGTCTACGATTAATAAAAATCGAATCCTATCAATAAAAGAATTCATAACGAGAAGGATCTCAAAGGAAGTAGGTAGTAAGATTAAAAAGTAATAAAATTCATTGATGATAGGAAATTTAGCATCAAAAGCCCTCAAAACCTATTTTTAAGATTTTACCCTAATTAAGTAAAGTACAAAAAAGATAATGAATTAATTATTTCAATAATTAAAAATTTGAAGTGAAGAATATATGGATTGGGGAATGCAAAATCGATTAGCGAGAATCATCAAACCTAAGTCTGGACGATGTGTGATGCTTGCTGTCGATCATGGATACTTTGGTAATATTCCGGGAGCGCTTAAGTGTTTTGGCGATTTGAACCCTTTATTTCAACACGCTGACGCGTTAATGTTAACCAGAGGGATGTTGAGAAGCTGTGTTTCTGCTGATTTCGACATTCCAATTGTGTTGAGAGCATCAGCGGGAGCTAGCATGCTAAAGGAACTATCAAACGAAGAAATTAATATTACGATTGAAGAGGCTATAAGATTAAACGTCTCAGCCATAACTTGCTCGATTTTCGTAGGGGGTGAGTACGAAAAGCATAGTTTAATGAATTTATCTAAATTAGTAAATTGGGGGCAAGAATATGGCATCCCAACATTAGCAGTCACTGCCGTTGGAAGGGAAATGGTAAGAGATGATCGATATTTAGGGATGGCTAGTAGAATGGCTGCTGAGTTAGGAGCTACTTTTGTAAAGACATATTACTGCGATGATTTTGAAAATGTTACGAGCATTTGTCCCGTACCAGTTGTTATTGCTGGGGGGAAAAAATTACCCGAAAAGGATGCCTTGCAAATGGCTAAAAACGCCATCAATGCGGGAGCCGTAGGGGTTGACATGGGAAGGAATATTTTCCAATCAGATAAACCTATAGGAATGATTAAAGCAGTGAGAGCTATAGTCCACGAGAATGCCTCTGTGGATGAGGCTTATGGCATTTATCAAGATGGTCCAATAGGGTTATAATTTTTTAGATTTTTAGTTTAAATTAAACTATATTCTTTTTTTTTATTCGATGACTACATCAAAAATAGATAATTTAGAGATTAGAAACTTAACAGAAGATATACTACTCGTACACCAGAAAAAACCTCCGTTTTATTTCTCTTGTAGTGATGGTATTATTATTTTGCCAAAAAAAAGAAGAAATGATAGTTCTATCGTGTTAGATTTAAATATAGAACCTCACCTTATAGATAAATTAGACGATATTTATGGTCCTTTTACGAACTATATATGTTCACATGGACATATGGACCATTTAGCACATGTCCATCAGTGGGAGACACTTGGAGCTAAAATTCACGCTCCTTTTCCGGAGTACACATATTTATTTGAGCTTCATAATTTTTATACGGGATTTGGTTTCATTGATGCGATGGAATTTTCGGTTGTTAAGGAATTTGCCGAAAAAAATGGTTATAGAAAATGCCAAAATGTATCTTCGTTCAAACCAGGTCATATTTTCAAATTTGAAGACCTTATTATTGAAACTATACCATTATTAGGTCATTCAAAAGCTCATGTAGGATTTTTGATTCCAGAAGAAAGATTATTTCACATAAGCTGCTTAGGATTTGATAAAAGTAGACCTGAAAATGATGGATTTGGTCCATGGTACGGATTTAAGGAATGTTCAATTGAACAATATCTGATAGACATTACGCAAACCGAGTTAATTTTTCTAGAGCGGGCTAATTTTTTAACATCAAGCCATTCTTATATAGTAAAAAACCCCGATAAAACTCCTTTTATCTACATGCGAGAAAAAATTGCGAAAAATCAAGAACTTGTTGATAATGCAATCAAATCTAATAACTTAACAAATAAATCTAAGGATTCTATAAACTACTTACTTAATCTAGACATTTTCTTTCCAAAGAAGAGAATGGAAGGTTATTTATTGGAAATTTACAATTTTTGGGAATCTGGAATAATTCGTAAGCATGTTGAACGAAGTAAATATCTAAATTAGTAATTTAGTTAGTAGTCATTTATCAGGTTCTATAACAACCTTAAGAGATTCAGTAGCCTTATTAACGATTTTAAATGCATCTCCTATTTGACTTAGAGGAAATCGATGAGTAATTAACTCTGTTACATTAATTTTTTTAGACAATATCCATACATATGACTCTTGGAGATCTTCAGGTGCAGCACCGTATGAAGTTGTGATTGTTATTTCATTCCTCCAATAATCGTTTATAGGGACTTCTAAATTGACACCAGGTCCTGGAACTGCAAAGAATATCACTGTACCTCCTGGTGCTACGCAATTTAAAGCCTGTTTCGCCGCTGATAAAGCCCCTGTGCATACAATAACAATGTCTGCTAATTTATTATCATTGGTTTTCAGAAGTTTCGAAGGAATATCCTCGCTAGCATGAATAATTTCATCCGCTCCAAAATCTTGAATTTTCCTCAATCTATAATCGTTTATATCGGTTGCAAAGACTTTTTTTGCCCCTCTAAGTTTTGCTAATTGAGCATGTAAGATTCCAGATACTCCACTTCCTAATATTAAGACTGTTAATCCTTTTCTTACATTTGCTAATCTTTGTGCTCTACAAACACAGCCAAATGGTTCAATAAATACTCCATCTTCATAGGTAACAGACTTATCTAACACAAAAACGCCCTTTTTTTCAATGTTTACTTTAGGTATTCTAATGTATTCAGCAAAACCTCCAGGATCAAAATTAGTGTTATGGAGAAGATCACATGCTGTATGATGTCCGTGGTTGCAGTAATAGCAATCGAAACATGGTACGTGATGTGAAACGAAAACTCTATCCCCAATTTTATAACCTTTAAGACCGTCTCCCACTTCAACAATATCACCGGCGATTTCATGTCCAAGAATTAAACTATCTACACCAAGTTTCTTCATTTTAGCAAATCTATAATACTCTAAGACATCCGATCCACATATTCCAGATTTTTTAACCTTCACCAATAACTCTCCCGGACCAATCGTTGGTTTAGGTATTTCATCAATTCTTACATCGTTGTTGTTATAATATCGTGCAACCTTCATGATTGAGTTTAATTTATCCTATGTTTTATTTTAATGTTAATATGTTATGTCTTAATATAATTCTTTATCAAAAATTAATATTTTATATATTTTAATAACGATATTTTAAATTATGTGAATTGATGGTAAAAAGGTGCAACAAATGCAAAGTGCCTGTTAATGTAGATTAATATAGATTTTAAAATAAAAAAAAAATTAAGACCTGTTTTTTTGATTGCTTCTAACAAGCATTTTAAAAGTTTCATCTTCCAAATTTTGGAACATTTTAAGTTCATCACTCAAAAATTCGCTTAATGCGGTTCTTATAGCCTCGCTTCGACTCGGGTATACTCCTAAATCATTTAGAGTTTGAATTGCTTCTAGATATTTTTCAGGTAGGTTAATTGTTATAATTTTCATCTTTCTCAACCCTTTGCTTAAAAATCATAGCTTTTAACGTTGATATATTATTCTTATTTCGTCGGATCACTTATAAATAAAGAGTATTAATGCTTTGATGATATTAACGGCTTAATTGCTGACGAATAAATAATATTATTACATTAATACTAGAAAAAAAATAAGATCAGAATGGTTTTTTAATGGATTTAATGTGCAATAGTAGCGAAAATGAGGCTTTATATAGCTCTGCATTGCTCATCTCTTTAATTTCTTTTAAATATGTTAAGCTATAATCTGCTTCCCGCTTCAAATAGTTTATACCTTTTGTCTTATGATCGTAATCCAAATATGCATCAATTTGTAATAGATTTTCATCTAATTTTTTAGGAAACTGAGGGGTCATATTAAAAGTGAACAGTAGATCTGGTTTTGAAGGTTCAGCAGCATTAATAACAAATAAGATGTTTGGTTGCGCGTAAGAAATAAACGATTCTAAATTGTGAAACAGATCGTCAATTTTAATGTTTAGTTTAGAAGCTTCTAAGATGCTACAATCGCTAAGTTTTGGAAATATAAATTTCTCCTTTCCTCGAAAGGCACTATCTATTTCGTTGGAACTTAAAAATTTCTTAAAGACTTCGTCCTTTTTCTCTAAAACAAATTCAGTCGTTATTGGATCTGACTTGGTATATAACATTATAGAACTTGAAGATAGCAAATTGATTTTTTGGTAATATATATTGAAATCAGGGTTATATGGCAGATTTATAATACTTTTATCGCCACCCAGGCCAAGTTGAGCCATAATATTCATTGGACCTTGGCTCGTTAATGTTAATAGGAGAATGGACCTGAAATCTTCAAGTTCAATAAAATTGGTAAAACCATTAAAAAATTCGTCAACAATTTTAATTTTATCATCTAACGCTTCGGACATAGTCAGTTCATCTAATAAATATAATATTTCTGTAAAGAATTAATTATAATTAAATCTAACCATGATATTTTAAAATAAAACTACGGAAAGATTCTTTGACATCTTGAGTTATATGATGCTCAATATCACATGATATCTTTTCTACGAGTTCATCATCAGTTATTTTTAGGATTTTTTTAAAGAAAGTCCGAAGTAGATTGTGAGTTTCTTCTAACTGAATAGCATATTTTTTTCCCTTATCTGTAAGTCTAATCGATTTTCTAGGTTCCCATCTTATCAATTTTTTATTTTTTAGCTTATCTAGCATTCCAGAAACTGAAGCAGGTTCGACCTGTAGATTCTCTGCGATCTCTTTATTAGTTACCCAACCGCCCTTTTTTTTCTTTGAAATATTATAGATGATGTCTAAATATCTTTGATAACTTTCTGGTATCTCTGATATTTCAGGTGAAAATTTTTCTTTAGCACTCATCGTTTTCTAAATGGAAATAATCATTATTATTTTTACCGTGCCAAGTTTCATAACATTTATCATTCTTAAAAATTTATTTATTTTTCAGTGAAAAGTACTTGAAATATTTATCAATTCCTTATCATAAGATGCTTTAACCAAGTTTTGAAAAAAATTATAATAATTAAATCTTTAATAGAAGTAAAATTTTGGAGATAGGAGCTAATGATAAAAAATTTCCCTGGTTTATTAGTATTGGTTGTAGGTAATTCAGGCTCGGGCAAAGATTCAATAATTTCTGGAGTAGTTAAAAGATTTCCATCTGATTTAAAAGAAATTCATCTTACTCAACGATATATTACAAGACCAGCTTCAGAAACAGAAGATAATATCGCCATAACTCCAGAAATATTTAAAGAAATGTCTCTTCAGAAAAAATTTGCTTTTGAGTGGCACATTTACGATTTGGATTATGGTGTTCCAATAGATATTGACGATTGGTTAAAAAAAGGACACCCAGTACTCGTAAATGTTAGCCGAACAATTGTGAAAAAAGCTCGTAGCATTTACCGTAAAATTTTAGTTGTTTTTATCAAAGTACCTTTTGAAATAACTTTTCAGAGGATAAAGGAACGAGACCGAGAGAGCGGAAAACAATTACAACAAAGAATCCAAAGAGCAAAGGATAACCAAACTTTTCCCGATGCGGATTTTGTCGTTGATAATTCTGGAGAATTGGAAATTGCTATCGATCAATTCCTAAGTTATTTAATCAGAGTAGTTGAAACATAGGAAAAAATCCCGAGCTAGAATATTTAAACCTTCATGTTTATTAATAAATAAGGTTAGAAAAGCCAATCTAATTTCCAAATACCATCATATGAAAGAGTTCAAGATCAATGAATTCCTCAACATGAAATTAATAGATGATACCCATTTTAAGTTATGTTCCATTTTTTTTCTTGAATCTGTGATTTTCAAATGATCACAATTTATTTATAAAACACAAAAGGAGTAAGATTTATGAAAATAAGTATATTAAACGAAGTATTAGGACCAATTCTGCATGGGCCTAGTAGTTCTCATACCGCTGCTTCCTATAGTATTGGTCGGTTGATCCATATGTTATGTGAGAACGAAATAAAGGAAATTTTTATTACATTTGATTCAAAGGGTTCTTTTGATAAGACATATAAATCTCAAAATGGAGATGTTGCGTTCTTATCAGGGATCATTAATTTAGCTGTTGATGATCCTGACTTTCTTAATTCTAAAAATGTAGCAAGTGAAGAAGGAATTAGTTATATCTTCGATTCTAAGAATATTCCTGAAGCAGATCATCCAAACTATATGTTGATTAATATTCCAGCTAAAAAATTAACAATAGTAGCGAAATCCATAGGAGGAGGTATGATTCTAATAGAAAAAATTAATAACTGGAAGGTTAAGATTAAAGGAAATAATTATAATATATTAATCGAATTTCTTACGAATTCTAAAGAAAAAATATTGAATTTAATTCAATCATTTTCTAATTCTCCAGAAAAAATACATGTACAAGATGACGAGAGGTATTCTTTTATTCAACTCAAGAATCCAAATAGGTTTAAAGATGAATTTGTTAATAAATTAAAATCTCTTGATTTCATTTCTAATATCTGGACTACCCACCCGATACTTTTTCCGACTCATGGTACTCCGTTATTTAAAAATAGCTTTGAGATGCTAAATCTTGCAATTGAAAAAAAATATTCTCTCGGAAAGCTTGGGCTTATGTATGAATCAGATCTATTGAATATAGATGAAAAATCCATTTTAGAAGAAATGGAAAAAAGGGTTTTAGTAATGTTTTCTTCAATTGAAAAGGGCTTGGAAAAGAAAAATTCGCATATGAAATTATTAAAGCATTCTGCAAGTACTATCCAAAAAAAAGAGCCCCAGCTTTTCAGTTCTGGAATTAATTTAAGAAGCGCTTATAGGGCAATGGCAGCTATGGATACAGCTTCTTCAGGGGGATTAATCTGTGCGGCCCCTACAGGCGCTTCTTGTGGTGTTATTGCTTCTGTTCTTTATACACTCCATTATGATTTTAAGATTAATATGAATGAGATTATTAAATGTGCATTTGCAGCAGGTGTGATTGGTTTAATAAACGGAATGAATTCAACTTTTGCTGCTGAAATAGCTGGATGCCAAGTTGAGATAGGAATGGCTGGAGCAATGGCAGCGGCGGCTGTTATCGAAGCTGCTAAGGGTAGTCCTGCGGCAGCCACAGAAGCGGCAGCAATTGCATTGCAAAACACAATGGGATCTGTATGCGATCTTGTTGCGGGATTCTGTGAAATCCCTTGTCATACTAGGAATGCAGTTGCTGCGTCAAATGCATTTATCTGTGCTGATCTTATCATAGGTGGTTATGCTAATCCAATAAATCTTGATGATTCAATCCAAGCATCATTTGAGAGTGGTAAGATGTTGCCCCCTCAATTACGTTGTACTTCATTAGGAGGAATCGCGATCACAGAATCAGCAAAAAAATTGGTTCAAGAAGTTAAAGCAGATTATAATAAAGCCATTAAGAAAAATATAAGCAGAATTAAAAAAATCAAAAATGATATAATTAAATATTGAGGACCATCTTAATGAAGAATAGCATTATTTGCTTTTTTCGAACATTCATAAAATTTTTTTAGTCGGTAATATTATATCAGATATACTTCTATGGCCCGGTTCGTATAGTGGTTAGTGGTAAGATTTTAATCTATCCAACTAATATTGGGGACAAACTTAGTATTTCTTACTAAATTCTCCTATGTGAATCCCTAGAAGCGTAAGAAAATTCTTATGGCTGGGGAAAGGCGAGTTCGATTCTCGCATCGGGCCCTCTTATATTTCATAAATTCAATTTATTTACCTCTGGGTGCCTTATTTTATACTATAAACAATAAATTAATATCTTGTAGTGAATTTTACTCAGCAATTAAAAATTGGTTCTTGGGTTAGACTATGGTTGATTTAGATCCAGAGAAACTTAGAGACATACCAGGATGGGAAAATGCTCCAATTCACATATGTATGGGTGCTGATTGTCGAGGTCTAACTTTTTGTTGTAAACCAGGGTATTCTCTTACTTTTGGTTTTAAATGTAGTCGAGATGAAGCTTTAAAAGATTTGGAACTAAGTCCAGAAGAATTTATCAAAATTAAAGAAGATTTTTCGAGAGAAAACGATTGGGACTCCGATCTCGTATGTTTTGGATCAATTTCGTATTGTTGTATGAGAAAAGGAGGGTGTTCACGGAGAGATCCTGCGCTACAAATGAGATATCCAGATAAAACCCGAGAAGAATTTATGAAAATTTATTACGAAAAAAAGAAAGAGTTAGCTCAAAAAATCTTAGAATTCGTAAACAACAACGGAAATAAAGAAAAAGTTGAGCCGTATCTAGATTTATTCTAAAATTATATTTCAAAAAACAAAAATACTCTTCTGCTTTAATTAATTTTAAGAGGGATTTAACTTGAGAATGATTGTATTAATTACTCACGAACACGATCTCGACGGACTTGGCTCACAAGCAATAATTAAACGTCATCTTGGTCTATCATCAGAAGCCCATCAAACAGAAATAATCTATGCCTTCGCTACTTATGTTGATTTCGTTGAAAAGATTCGAGGAATTTTAAATTTAGATAAAATTCCTTCACAGTTAATAATTTCTGATATAGGTTTTAATGACTCTTTCGAAGAATTATTTACATATTTTGAGACCGCAACAAAGCGAGGATGCAAAATATCGTGGTTCGATCATCACATAGTCGATGATTTGGTTAAAGAAAGATTGAGAAACTTAATTCATACATATGTAAATGACCCCGAAAGATGTGCGGCAGAAATAATTAAAGATTACTTTTTACCAAACGATATCATATCAAATACCATCGCTAAATTTGCCAGAGATACAGATTTCAGAACTCTTTTATTCGAGGTAGCTTCAGATTTCCAATCAATTATCAGTTTTAATAGAGGGACTCATAACGATCACAATAAACACAGAGTAGTCGAATTATTATCTCAAGGTGATTTTGAAAATGAGTGGTTTAATTCCCAATTAGAATCCTTAAAACAATGGCTCGAAGAAGAATCTTTGTTTGCCTTGCAACACGCTACAATTATTTCTCTAGAATCATTTGGAGATGTCATTATCTCTTGGGCTAAGTTAGGGGGGGGTAAAATTACGAAGGTAGTAAGACAGAAATTTCCTCATGCGAAAGCCTTTATTGGTATCGACTCAAGACATAACGAGATTATAATTCACAGCGATTTCCTTAATTGTCGAGAGTTTGCTAAGGAATTTGAAGGAGGAGGACATAAAGAAAGAGCCGGTTTTAAACACTCGCATATTTTCGATAACCCTAATGTACTAACCCAATCTTTTCTTGATGAAATTAAGAAAAAAATTCTTAAACATATTTAACAAACTAATTATTTTTAATATATAAATATCTTTTAAAAATATTAATTAACACCTGATGAATAAGTTAGGAATAGTTCTATGACTAAAATCATCTTTATATCTGCTTTTCCGCCAATGATACATGGAATAGGATCTTATACCAAGTATTTAGCCGATGCTTTGTATAAAAAGGGTTGTGAGTGTGGAATAATAAGTTTTGATCCTTATGCTTGTGAATTTCCCATAATGAAAGAGAAAAAAGTAGAATGCAAATATCCAGTTCTGTATACTATCACTAGTAATAATAAATATAAATTCAATCTGATCATTGACAGTTTAACTAACTTATATAAAAATGGGGATAATTATGTTGTTTGGATACAACAAGGTGATAGTTTTTGGAGAAATCGTCTAGAATTTGTTAAGATGTTGAAATTTTTCAAGAAAAAGAAAGTTAAAAACATAATTGTTACACATCACACTCTTAATTTTCAGAGCCCTGAAACCAGATATGGTCTTAAAAAATGGCAATATGAATTACTTAAAAACGAATTACCTTATATAGATGTGAATACTGTGTTCACAAATGGGGTTTATATGGCAATTACTAAAGCATTCCCGGAATATAAAGAAAAAATTGTTTTAATTAGGCATGGTGTCCCATCATATCCTCGAATAAGTCAGAAGAATGCTAAAAAAGAAATTTTAAGGTGGCTTGAGAGTGAAAATGAATTAAAAAAAGATTGGCAAAAAAGTGTAGAAGAATTAAATTCAAAGATTTTTGAAAAGAATGCTATTACATTTGGAGATGTAGGTTTCATAGACAATAGAAAACTCTCAACTGATATCTATCTTACTATAAAACTTCTTCAAAAAAAATTCCCGAACAAGAATATTATTGGTTTGTATATCGGAACTCTAAGCTTTCTATCTAAACAAAAAATTAGCTATCTACAAAGACTTAAAAATCTACACAATCCTGAGAATAACTTCTACTTCTTTGAAACCTATGTGCCTGAGAGATTATTTGCGAAATCACTAAGGGCTTTAGACATAGTTCATATGTGGCAAGAAGATTGCAGGCAGAGTGGAAAATTAGCACACGCTATTGGTATTGGTGCCATAGTCATTGGTAGAAAACTCGAGGGTGTAGGCGAAACTCTTAAAATGTGTGATTATCCTGCGCTTAACAATTATAAAGAATTTCTAAATGAAATAGAGCGAGTTACAGCCGATTCGGAGTCTAAAGATTTAATGAAGAAAAGTGCTAGCAAGTATGCTAGGACTTATAGTTGGGAGAATCAGGGCTTAAAACATATAGAACTTGTAGAATCTTTAATATCAGAAGGCAAATTACCTATTTTAGATGGATGGGAGTGATTAGATGAAATATGAATTGAGAAATTTTCCTCTTAAAAGAAAAGAATTTGATGAAAAATTGAGTTTTGCTGAAAAAAATCTCTTCAGTTTGGGGTTAAAAGATGTAGCAGAAGAGATTGGTCGAGAGAACGCAAAGTGGTTCATAGCTAATATACATTCTATTCAAGAAAAATTAGGCTATGAAAAACAAGCGTTGGTTGTCGGAGCACCTGGTTTTACTTTCCAAACATCCTCTGACAAATTTCGCAGAGGTATTCCTGAAGGAGCAAGGTTCACATGGGGAGATAATACGTATGATTTTATTCCAGCAGACTTAGATATAGATTTTTGTGGTATGTTAGTTGGCATGGTAGAAGATGATCTAAGTCTTGAGAGAATTTTGAACATATTATATGAAATAAGAGAAAAAAAATATGAAATTGATAATATAGAGATAGAAAAATCTTATTTTTGGCCAGGAAGTCATTTCTTGAAAGTATTTGATGTTAAAAACTATAAAGATCTAGACTTACCGAAAAATGTTGCGGTTTTGCATACATCTTCAAATAAAATGCGGAATCAATTAAAAGATTTAGTTCGAGAGAGAGCTGAAAAAATAGAAACATCCTTTGGTATAACACATATTTTGCGAGGAAAATATGCGAAGGAATATGAGAAATTTTGCAAGTATGCAAGCGACTTTTCTAAAAGAAAACGACAGATTCTCTTTGAAGAGATTTTTGATGGTGAGATAATAGCAAACCATAATCACTGTGATTTAAAGGGACTTAATGAAGCAATTATTGGCTGTGATGTTGTTGACGAGGGAGAAATTTCTGTGATATCATTAATTAATAGAGCTTATCTAGTTAAAGGTAAAAAGAATCTTTCTTCAGAAAAAATCGAAGAATGTTTCGGTTCAAGATCAATTGAAGAATGGGCATATAAATACCTTTTAAACCTTAATATGGTTCCTCATGGAGGGGGTCATGAATTACCTGGAGTAGATCGTCTTGAAAAAGTCATTTTTTTTCCTAAGGGAAGAATTTTTTTTTTAAAGTGTGGTTCTAGGACCGAGGTATATGAAGACTTGTGGAATTTCCCTCGCGGTTACAGAGTAGAAGGTATTTTGGAGAGAATCCAATCTCTTGGATTAGCAAGTCATTATGCAACTCTTCAATTAAATTATACTATCAAAGTTGATTTCTGAGATCAAAAAATATATTCAATGTCATTAAATCAAGTTGATAATTTCTTAACTATGGATTTCTTTTTTCTGTTATAAATTTCTATAAAATTCTTACTTTTTCTTAAATTAGTGGTTAATTCTTTTCTTTTATTTAAATAAATACTTATTTTATGAAAAAATTTTTAATTAAGGTTGATTTATATTTCTAATTATAGTAAATAAATTAAATATCCCAAATGTTTCATGAATTTGTAATTCACCAAAGCGTTATTTTCATAATCTTAAAACATTCTAATTCGTTGATCATATAGTTTAAAGGGTTAATTAATTTAATTAATATTTTTGTATTGTAATGTAAAACAATTCTAGATAAAATAAGAAAGGTTTTAGTCACACCGAACCAGTTTAAAAAGGAGGAATAGAAAAATGGATGGATTAATCCTTGCAGCGGGTTGTTCTAGTCGATTTAATTCAATGGATAACGCATTTAAAAAATATTTATTAAAAGTAAATAATTCGAATATTCTAAGTTACATTATTACTGGAATGATTAAAACTGGAATTAGCAAAATCACTATTATAGCTAGTAAAATTTCAAATAAATCAAAATATAAACAATTTCTCTTAAATTCCATAGGAAAACTAGGAATTGATTTTAAAAATTTTAAATTAAATATCATTGAAAATAAAATTCCAAAAAGGGAAAACGGTTATAGTCTTTTTTTAGGTTTAAATGCGATCTCCTCTGAATATACATTATTATCAATGGCAGACCACATTTTCTCAGAAAACATTTTTTCTCAATTGTTAATGAATTATCACAAATCTGATATTCTCTTAGCTACAGATCCCATACATTTAAAAGACCCTTATAAATTAGAAGACGCTACTAAAATATACGGACTTAATTCTTTTATTACCAAGATTGGTAAAGAGATACCTAAGTATAACCGATTAGATATGGGAGCTTTTATATTAAGGACGAAAGTTATTCGTAATCTTTGTCAGGAAATAAATTTAAATACTTATAAATTTGGAGTAACAAATGTTGTTCTTTTAGCTATCGAATCAGGACTTAATGTAAGTTATTCTGATTTTCCAAATGTCTTTTGGCTAGATGTAGATAATTCTTCTATATATCATCAATTAAAAGAATTTTTTCGCGAATCTTCTAATTTACATCCTTTTGGTTTAAACATCAAAAACGTACCTGTTATAAGGAAAAAAGAAAAAACATGAAGGAGACGAAAGTGCAACAGAATTATATTCAAAATATGGAAAAAAATCAAAATATAGATAATATAATGGGTATTATTTTTTTACCAAAAAATCCATTATTTTTCAAAAATCAACCTTTTTACATAAAAAAATTATGTGGAGTTTCGATTTTAGAAAGAAATATTAATATTTTAATTAAAAATGGAATAAGAGATATATTTATTTTATCAGAAAGTTCAGTAGATTTTAATAATGAAATGAATTTTGATAGTAGTAAATTTGATCAATTATTTAGAAAATTTGATGGAAGAAGAAATATCTATACTCTTCATATCTTAATTTTTGGAATTTTTGGTCATTTTCAATTTGTTATTTTTTCAATTTGTATTCACGCAATCATCACGAGTATAATTTATTCTATTCAAGCAATTAAACACATGAAAAAAGTGGATAACTTAAATAGAAATAAAATTACAGAAAACTTTAAAGAGGGATATTTCAATGAGTAAAATTAAAATTGCAATTGCTGGACTTGGTAATTGTGCTTGTTCATTAATTCAAGGTCTTGAATACTATAAAAGTAAGAATCAAGATAATTGTATTGGTTTAATGCATTGGGACATAGGGGATTATAAGCCAGGAGATATTGAGGTTGTTGCCGCATTTGACATAGATCAAAGAAAAGTGGGAAAGGATGTTGCAGAAGCCATTTTTCAACCACCTAATTGTACTAAGATATTTTGCAGAGAAATTCCAAAGACCAATGTTATCGTTAAAATGGGAAGAGTTTTAGATAGTATTGCGGAGCATATGAAAGATTATGATGATAATTATACTTTTTTGTTATCTTCTCAAAAAGAATCTACAAAGGAAGAATTAGTTCAAGAACTTAAAAAATCTAAAGCGGATATATTTGTAAATTATTTACCAGTTGGTTCTGAAAAAGCGGCAAAATTTTACGCTGAATGTGCTTTAGAAGCTGAAGTGGGTTTTATAAATTGTATTCCTGTCTTCATTGCTAGTGATCCTGAGTGGAGCATCAAATTCGAAAAGAAAGGAATCCCAATAATCGGAGATGATATCAAATCTCAGATAGGTTCTACTATAATTCACCGTGTTTTAACTAATCTTTTCAAAAAGAGAGGAGTAAAGCTAATGCGAACATACCAACTCAATACAGGAGGAAATACAGACTTTCTTAATATGCTTGATAGAAGTAGGTTAATCTCCAAAAAAATATCTAAGACTGAAGCTGTTCAATCACAAACAGCAGTTCATTTAAGCGATGAAAATATTCACATAGGACCAAGTGATTGGGTTCCTTGGCAAAAAGATAATAAACTCAGTTTTATCCGAATGGAAGGACAAATTTTTGGAAATATTCCCATGAATCTCGAACTACGCCTTTCAGTTGAGGATTCAGCAAATTCTGCAGGGATTGTAATAGATGCTATAAGATGCTGTAAATTAGCACTTGATAGAAATGAAGGTGGGGTTTTATATTATCCTTCTGCATACTTTACAAAACACCCTCCAATACAATACACCGATGTTGAGGCATATCGCTTAACAGAAGAGTTCATCAATGGAAACATGGATACCGCTAGACGCACAATTAAAAAAGCGGTTAAATCAAATGAACAAGGGATCAATAACTAATAACAAATCAATCTTTTTTTTTTTTCTAATCCATCAACCATTTTATCACTTTATTGAAAATTAATCATAGATGTGAATATAATATAGAGGTATGAATTAGAATAGTACTATTTAATATATATAAAAGCGTGAAATTGGCGTTTCACGATCTATTTGTTATATAGTATGTTGAGAAAGAAAATTTAATATTTAGATCTTTTACTCTATATCAATAGATTTTCCTTTTCCTTTAATTTTTTTCAACCGAACTTCTAAGATTCCATTAGTGTAGCGCGCTTTTGCATAATTTTGGTTAATTGCCGCTGGTAAATCAATTTCTTTAAAATAGCTTCTCCCAAAAACAGTTTTTTGCGTAGATATCGTAATAGATCTAGTAGTAGCATTCAGTTCGATGTCTTCTTTCTTGACTCCTGGCATCTCAGCAATAACGATAATGTGATCCTCTTCTTCGTTAACTTCTACTAAAGGTTCCCTATTCTCCCTTACTTTCGTTTCACCAGAGATTGGTTCTTTTTGTATGTTCCCAAACGAACCCATTCTTGGTTTCCCATCAGGTCCAATTCCAAAATTGAATCCATATACAAATGGTCCTTTTTTACCAAACTTAGACTGATTTTTCATGAATTCTTTAGTAAAATCTTCTGGTGAAAGCCCCTGTAGATCTTTAGGGAGAGATTTAGAAATTTGTTTGAATATTTCTTTAAACATCTTCTGAAACTCTTTTGAATTGAATAGTTTAGCAGGATCTAGATTTTTAAACAGATTAGGATCGCCAAAACCCTTGAAAGCATCGAAGATATTTTCAGGCTCATCTTCAATATCTTCCTCGTCTTCATCATCATACTCGTCTTTTCCCGACATTTTATCACATCCTTGTAAAATATACCTAGATATTAATTACAAATAAATTTTTAAATATAAATTTAAATATAAATACTAAAGCTAGAAATATAATAGCTTTTATTCTAGAAAAAATTGTTTAGTTTAATAAACTTATTCCAACTAAATAGGTTTGTAATTCAAAATCAAAGTTAATTAAAAACAATTAAGTAGAGTGGATCTTGTATGTATTCGGAATTAAGTGATGACGACAAGGAAATGTATCTTGAAATTCTTAAAGAAGCACCAATCCTACCTTTTTCCAATTTCGTGAGTAGAGGGGATATACCTGATAAAATCGATATTTCACGCCCAAGAAGCTTTATCGATAGAGAAGTGTATAGGTTGGTACGTCAAACTTATAGAGATCGATCAGCTCGATTAATTCCCATTCTAGGGTCCGCTGGAACTGGAAAAACTCATGCGTATCATTCATTTAAAGATAAGGAAAGAGAAAATAGAAAAAAACTAGAACTCAGTACAGAAACAGAAGATGTGGGTGTAAGCCAACTTGAACCTACTGATTGGACTATTATATATGTTCCCAGCCCACCTGCTTCTATAAGAGTCTTATTACATGTTTATACGTGCATTATCGAAGAAGTAGGCCCAGAAATCCTTGATATTGTCTCAGAAAAATTAGTAAGAGAAAAATGGGGGGGAAAAAAGGGCGGGATATTTCAAAAACCTAAAATTGAAGAAGTTATTCAAAAGGGTATTAGGGAATTCCCTGGAATTTTCGCTGATTGCGTGAAAGCGTTGGTTACTTATCAATTAGATAAGAACAAAAAAGCCTTAGCAGAACGATGGTTATTGGGTGATAATCTTGAACCAGATGAACTAAGCGAACTTGGAATAAATTCAGTTGTTGAAGAAGACGATGTTTGCCTTGCTATGATTAAAATAATAACTGAAAATTTAGATAGAGTTCTTATCCTTTATTTTGACGAATTAGAATCCCCGTATCGTATGTTTGGAGAGGTTGCTGAAAGAAAATTCCTTGAAATACTTAAAAGGTTATATAACGAAGTTAAAGGGTTAGTCATTATTATAGCTGTTTTAAAAGAAATTTGGCCGAGAATATTGGAAATCGCTGACGCGCCTTTACGGTCTCGAATGGAGCCGGAACAAGAATTAAAGCCATTTAGTTTAAACGACTTAAAAATCTTTTTTAGCAAATCGATGGAAGCATTCTGGGAAGATAACAACCTCAATCCTCCATTGTACCCATTATTTCCTTTGAACGAAAAGCTAATCGAGATGATTTATGAAAAAACACAAGGAAACCCAAGGAACTCTATTAAACTTTGTAGAAGGTTTATTGACAAGGTCGTTACGGAGGAAATGACCGTAGAACAGTTGTTAGAAGCAGGTACGGATATTGTGGCAACAGCTAAAGCAGCAATGGGAGACGCTGAAGAAGAGGTCATAGACTTTTCAAAGCCAAGAGAGATTATAAAGAAAACTATAGAGGAAATTTTAGCAGAGGAAGAATACATAATAGATGTAAATCCTTCATCGGTTGCTGGAGCAGCCCTAAAAAGTATTATGAAGGTTGGGGAGTTTAAAGAGAAGAAATTCAACACCCAAATGGAATATAAATTCATGATAGGAAAACGGAGCCAAACTTTAGCCGCTTTAATCGAATTTGAGGGGAAGAAATGGGGGTTGGAGATTCCTTCTATAAAAACATTCGATAGAAGCGCTGGTGTCGCAGGTTATTACGCTGCAAAAAGATTGAAGGATGCTATAGACGAAAAAGCGATAGATTCTGCAATCTTAATAATTCCCGAGGGGAGTAGTGGTGCTAAATTTGAGATGATTTTACAAAACAAATCCGATATTCACAAAGTGGAGTTGACGAATGAAACTGGTGAATCTCTTATTGCCAACGCGCTGACTTATCCATCCAGGGAGGGTTGGGAGATAGCTAGAATTATTTTTACAGATATTGGGGAATACGTTCCACCTGAACCCGAAGAATCACTAAAGGAAACGGAATAGTCAATAATTTGATTAACATCAAATTAATTAGAAAATTTTTTATAAATTACCTAATCTCTCGTTTATTTTTGCATCTAAGCTAAACAACTCTTTTGCTAGAATATCTGCTCTTTTAAAGTTGTTTAATAATTGAATTAGTTTAGATGTTAATTCGTGCTGCTCAAAAGAATTAGATATGTTAATTAACGATTCTATTGGTCTAATTAACTCGTGATACAAATGAAGTTTGTTGTTCTGTAATTCTTCAATAATTGACTCCAAATCTTTCATTAACGATTCTTGTGCTTTAATTAATTCTGGAAATTTTCCGACCTGTTCAGCTTTATTTGTTAAAAACGAGACGATGTCGTTTTCTTGGATAATAGCTGCTAACTCTGCTGCTTTAAGAAAATTCTTTTTAGCCTTCTTATAGAACTTGTTTTCTAGTAATTGCTCAGCCAGTTTAAGTTCTTCAGATAATTTTTCTGGGATTTCTTCTCCTAAAGCGATCAATTCTCTAGCTTCTTGCAAGTTTCCCTCATCTAGCATTTTTTTTGTCTTATCGTTGATTGTTTCTTTGATCAAAGCAGGTTCTTTTAATTTTTCCATTAAAGTGAAGATGGAATCAAATTCTTTTCGTAAAATTGATTCAAGTTTTGCTTTATCCGTTGTAAAACCTTCTACAACCTTTTCTGCTATGTTTTCTAGTATACTCTTGGACGAAACTAGATCCTCTTCTTGCTTAAGTACGAAGCCTAAGAACAGATTACCTCTTTCTATAGAAGAAGCGTTAATTCTCCACGAGTAATACCTTAGATCTTCTTTCCAATAAATCGTATTTGAAAATTCTTTTTGAACATGTTTTTCTTCAAAATCCTTTAAAGCATCATTAGAGACTTTATTCTCTTGAGCAAGATAATATTCTGCTAACACATTTGGTCCGAACGATTCGTCAATCTCGTAGAGATATATTCCAATAGGCATAATACTCATTCTTTGAAGTTGTTTATTGAATAAAATTATTATTAATTACTAGCTAATAAGTTTTTAATTTTATATTTTTATTTGATCCAACTAATTCATGTATTATCAAAGAAGTGTTATTAGATAATAGAAAAGAAGTGTGAAAAATGGAAATCGAGGATACATATTGTGAAGCATTTGAAGGGTTAGTAGTTCAATTAATGGTCACTGCTCAAGACGCAGAATTCTTAAATAGAGCCACAAACGCATTTACTGCGCTTCCTTCAACAGTTTTTGGAGATGCGGAGGGAGGTATTGTTCGGTGGCTTTCTGAAAAAGAAACTATCGATGGAAGGTTGGGAGCAATCGTTCAATTATGGGTAACTGGAACGGGTAAGAAGGCTACAGCTAAGTTTTACGAACAATTTGGTCGTAGAATGAGACAGGGTATTCTTGTTGTTCCAACAACTGCAGTTTTTGATTATTATCCAAGAACAACTGAGTTTAAATTTAATATGATGGATAATGTAGGTCACTGTGGAGACGGATTCGAGTGGATTGTTGAAAAATTTAATCGAAAACTAATTAGCGTCCCAATCATGATGGGTTACGATTTTTTAATTGAAGAAGAAATCTCTTACGCTAAAGGCGTTATGGGAGGGAATTTATGGCTATTTTGTGACTCTGTTAAATCTGGAATTAAAGTTGGAAGGGAGGGCGTAAAAATTTTGGCTGAACTCGATGATGTTTGTACCACCTTTGATGTATGTTCCGCAGGGTCAAAATTAGTTCCCCCCGATGCTAAATATCCCGAAATAGGTCCCTCGACCAACCATCCGTTTTGCCCTACACTCAAAGATAAATTGTCCTCAGATGAGTTTCAAGTTCCAGCTGGAGTGAAATCAATACCAGAACTTGTATTTAACGGCCTTCAACTTGATGATGTAAAATTTGCAATGCAGAAAATTATAGAAGGTATTTCTGATATGAATGGTTTGCTTAAAATTTCCGCAGGAAATTACGGTGGTAAGCTAGGAAAGTTTAAGATATATTTACGAGAGTTAGGATAAAAATAGAATTTTTTTAAATAAATTATCAATTATTAGAACGAGTTTTGTTTGTTACCGGGAATATCATTTGTCCATTTTTCAGTTGAGAAAATTTCGGATATTTTTCATCAAAAACAATTTCAATCTCCTTAAGAGGTAAATCCGCATGAACTCCGCGATCCTTGACATATTCTCCGAATTTATTACCTTCTTCATCAAAAGGAGGAAATGTAGCGTCATTCTCGCCGTCAAACTCGACCATTGGAGTAAAACCTCCTTTTAAAGCTGTTTTTGGGTCAAACGAGGGCGTTAATTTTACCCATTTATTATTAAGGTAAAGTTCGCTATAACCATGATAATGCATGACATTTGTTTCCATAAAATCTATTATTTTTTGAGATATTTTATGATTTATCAGATCTACTAAGTGAATCCTAGCAGGAATTCCAATAGCACGTGCAAAGGAGGATAATAGAACGGATTTTGAGACGCAAAAACCATTTTTCCGTCTTAGAGTCACGCTGGCTTTGAAATTAGCTTTAGCAGAAGGAATATAAGTATGCATATTGTATTTGATTTTATCCCTTACCCAGTAAAAGAGCGCTATAGCTTTTTCACTTTCTGTTTCTAACCCTGCGGTAATCTCAAATGCTTTATTACGAACAAATTTCTTATTAAAATCGAAAAATTCGGTAGGTTGTAAATAAATATCCAAATTCCCCATGATTATGAAAAAATTTGGTCATTTTTGAATATTTCCATTAATTATTTCCTGAGCGCCCAGAAATAGTCTCCTCTTTCCCTTATGAATTCTGCTTTTTTAAAAGAGGTAGTAGCGATAAACTCCTGAAATTCCTTTTCGTCATAGAATTTCGATTTAAGGCCAACCTCTATGTACTTATGCCATACCTCGAAAAACATAAATCGATCCGCCGGAGTAAACAGTGATGGAATCATGTGTTCAACGACAATCAGAAGCCCACCCTCTTTTAATGTGGTATATAAATCTTCGAATACTCCTCTTCGATAATTCTCATCGGGATCCATTTCATGCAGTACTTGATTTAGCATTGCTACATCAAATTTATTTTTATTTAAGGCAACATATTCATCTATAGGGATATGGAGAACTTCAACCCTATTATTCCAATTATTTTTAACAACTAATTCCTTAGTGTATGCAATCCCGAGTGGATCGATATCAATTCCGACTATTTCTGCTTTTTTATATTTTCTAGCCCAGAATTCGAGATTGTACCCATAACCACACCCAGCTTCCAGTAGAAGTCCCCCTTTACGTAAAACCCGTTTGTGATCTTTGAAATGTTTGGAAAATAATCCTTCAATCTGGGGTACAGTAGAAGCAGTCCCACTCTGACCCAGTCTATTATCCTCTGGGAATTCTTGATAACCTTCAATAAAAGACACGAGCTCCCCTGTCTTAAATCCTCCCTCCATTCTTTCTTGCATTTTTAACCCTATATAAAAGAGATTAAGGGTACCTCCCATGTAAAACATGCTTTCTCGGTTAACCAAAATGTCATAAACATGTGGTGCCGTCTTTAAACATTTATCACATGATTCATCTATTTCAAATACTCCACATATAAGTGCCATATGGAGCCAAGCATCTAAATATCTATGATTCAACTGTAGTTTTTGGGCTAAATCATCAAGAGTAAAGGTTATAGAATTTACTTCCCCAGATACACTTAACGCCTTCCCTTTCTCGTAGAGATATTCAAAAATCCCCAATTGGGTACCCAAATAATGCACGATCACCGTTTGAAAACCTAAAGCGCCCTTGAGAATGAATTTTTTCAGCTGATCCCTAACTGTTAGTTCGGAATTTGGTTTAGTTGGAGCCATTTTTTTCCCTCATTTTATTTATTAATTATATTTTCCTTAACAATTTCAATTATGATGGAATTTCAAATTAAAAGAAGTGACTATCATTATTAAATAAATGCAATGCGATAAACTTCTAAAGACATAGTATTTTATGTAGAGGATTTTAAAAAAGTAAACAAAAAGTAGAAATAGAAAAAAATTTAATATTTTAAATCTTATTTGCGATCAAATCAATTATGTCAATATATGTGTTAATATTGATAGATAGCTGAATATCTATGCGAAAGAAAGTAAAGTTTATTAATTTACTATTTACATAGTTTTGTATTTACTTCAGTTTGCTGAATTGTTTGCTTTTATTTTAAAATTTCCTTTACTTCATTATAGGGATATCGTAAAGAAGATGAGAAATTAAATAATAATTTAAGATTAATTCAAGGAAAAGCACTGATAGCTTTGGTAGATGGGTTAAGAAAAAAATACATAATAGGAAATTAGTAAAATATAAGAAAAAAAAATTAACTTCATGTAAATTATAAAGAAAGAGATTTCTATTATTATTTAGGACCTAAACAATAAAAAGAATTTTTTTTTAAAATTTATAGAGTGTTAAAAATCAAAATTAAAAGTTTTATTTGGATATTGCCATTAATTGGCGGACTTCTAACGCTCAGAGCAATTTTTACTCCAGCAGCTTATTATTTTGAGAGTAGTGGGCACTTAATTTTTTGGATGTGGGGTTGGTATGATAGATTAGGTATATGGGATTATGGCATGGCAAAGGGATTTATTTCTGATCCGTTGATCCTTAATATTGGAATTATATGTACTGTATTAATAATAGTTGGTGCGTCCATCTTCATCGTTAACAGCATTTCAGCGGCTTTTATATTTAGGAAAGGTAATAGGTTTACCAAAATTGTATTATGGGTATGGTTTTTATGTGGAATATTACTTATTATAGCACCAATCTTTTGGATGGCAATGGTACAAATTTTTCCACCATTTTCACCAATTCCTGTTGGTAGTGACCCCCCTCTTAATTTCTGGAGCGTTTTTTTTCCAGCCTGGGCAGTTATAGCCCCAATTATAACTGGTGCTTTATCTTGTGGTACTATTATTCTATTTAAAATAATAATTGTTAAATCATATAAGAAAGCAAATAGAAAAATTTAGAAAAAAAAAATTAAATTTTTTCAGCTATCAAATCAATTATGTCAATTACTTGAATTTTTTCTCGAACTTCAGCGTCCATTTCTTTATAGGCATCACTCAAATTACCAACGCAGAACGGACAACTCGTAGTTAAGATTTTTGCGCCCGTGTCTATGGCTTCTTGTATTCTTTCTTTTGAGATATCAAGGGCTAAATCGGGAAACTCACTTTTTACGCCTCCTCCGGCTCCACAGCACCAAGCATTATTCCGATTTCTTTTCATTTCTTTTAATTCTAATCCCGGAATTTTAAGTAGGACATCTCTGGGTATCTCATATAGATTCATATGTCGTCCTAAATGGCATGGATCGTGCCACGTTACTGTTTCCGAACCCTCAACTGATTTAAACGGTATCTCGTTATTATTCAGCATTTCAACTAATATTTCTGTTATGTGTTTTACTTCAAACGGCAATTCTTCGCCTAACAATTCGGGATAATCTTTTTTCCACGTTCTATAACATCCCGCACATGCCGTAAATATCGTTTTAGCTCCCATGTTTTTAAAAACTTCTATGTTATGTTTAATAATATCAATTACAGAGCTCTCATCTCCAATTCTCAAGGCTACTGAACCGCAACACCACTCGTCTTTAGACATCGCGATATCTTTTCCAGCCGCTTTTAAAATTTTCATCATGCTTTTTAACGTATCTACTTGTCTTAAAGGCATCGTGCACCCTCCAAAGAATACGAATTCACCTTTATCCTTGATTTCGGGAAATTCGGTTGTCCATTCGAATTTTTTTGCTTCTTCTTCGCCGTAGGGATTTCTCATACTTTCATCGTTCATGTAATCAATTAACTTCCCGTGTTTATCAAGGGGGGCGAAGCCAGCGTCTACAAGATCTTTTCGCAGCGCTTCCCATACTTTTACATGATCGATCCATTTAGATGTATTAAGAACGATATATTCGTTTTGAGACATATGACACACCTCGGTGCAGCTACCGCATTCTGAGCACTGGTAGACAAATTCAGCAAGTTCCTTGGAAAGAGGAATCTGTTCTTCTAATATACTTTTAAGAATATTCATTCTTCCTCGAGCAAAATAAATTTCAAAACCCTCGTCCCCTTTGGCTTCCTTAACCGGACAAGTTAAATATCTTTCAACTGCCGGTCGAATGGCATACCCGCAATCACCACACCCCCTTCAGAATATATATTAAATATATTTTTCTGCGGTTAAGGATAAATTCCAAAATCTATACACGAAAAGATTGCTTTCCATTCTTCCTTTAAATGTTTTAATTCACTCATTTTTAATTATGTTAATAGTTAAATCTTAATAATACTTACGTGTGAAACCTATATAAATCTATATCTAATCATAATTAATGCAAGTTAAGTGTCTTAATTTCTTCGCAAACCAACCAACACATTTTTAAAGGTTGGTCGGGTTTTTCACTCATTTCACATGGCTTCAAAACCGCTGCTACATTGTAAATTCGGAATATCAAGCTATCTCTTGAATCGTTTACTGTATTTTCCCGCAATAATAGCTAAAATACCTGAAAATAATGGCCCAATTATTCCAAAATTAAAGTTAAAATAAAACCAAATCATTGCATTATATTGAAAAGCAGGCGGGTAAAATTCACTCCATAATTCATGTAAAATTACTCCATAATTCATAAATGTAATAATTACTGCCCAGGTTATATTTATAATAATAATTAAAATTCCACTAGCTATCCATAACATTCGTGTATCAATTATAGTTTTAGAATTTTTTCGAATTTGGTTAGCAGTAATAAAGATTATTATAGAAAATATTAAAGTTAGGACTGAACATCCAATGCCAACCATAGAAAAAATATCAGTTAGAAAAATAGTATTTGCACCAATATAACCTGTTTGGACCCACATTCCCCACATCCAGAAATCCATTTTTATATAACCGGCAAAATCTGCAGTACCAGCAGGAAAAAAAATGGACATAATACCTAGAAGACCAGCAACAAAAGGAGCCAACCAAACATAATTTCTAATTTCGACCATATTTTTATTTTATGCTTTAAATTTAGGATAGTTTAAACATATTAAAATTAATTAAATTCTCAATATAACATTTTGCCTTTTTGAATAAAGCAACTAAAACTGCAAAAATACCTTAAGTATAAATTTATTGAATGAGATTGTTCGAAGAATGGCACAATTTAAGACTAATTAATTCAAAGAATTTTTTAAAGATCCTTTAAAAAAAAGATGATTTTAATAAAAACATAAAAATTGATAAAATTTATATAAGTAAATAATATTAAGGAACATCGCTACATACATCACGCAGAAGAAAGCCTAATATTGCAATAAAATTAAATTTAGAATTCTGTTACATTATTGAAAAAATATTACAGATTATTAAGCTAACATGAAGGAAAAGAAGTTAACATTATATGCTATGGCAAAATTTGTAACTCGCGAAGTTATATTGCTAGAGCAAATTCATTATTCAGATGCTTTTCAGACTAGGCTTTTAGAAAATTACAAAAAAAGTCAAAAATTTCTTAGAAATAAAATTATTACCACAAAGATTTCTAGTGCTATTATATTTGGAGTTTTACCAATAATTCCTTTACTAACTTATTTAAAAATAATCCAATATCTTAGTAATCCCTCAATTTCAATAGAGATTATGATGTTTGGAGGAAGTTTGATATTCTCTATCTTTTTTCTGGTCCAATTTTTTAATTTCTTCTTATTAGCAATGATAAATACTACCATGATTATGTCAGGGGAGAGTTTTGAGTGGTATGAATCATTACCAATTTCTAGAGAGAGATTAAAAAAATTAGTTTTATTTACTATTTTTCGTAGTTTAGATTTACCAATTATTGTTATTTTAATGGCGTTTCCGATAATAATGTTTATTGGAACTTTAGATGTTGTTCTTTTATTAATTTGTTCGGGTGTTTCTATCTTAAATTTTATATTCTCTTTCTTTATTCTTTTAATATTTACTGAAAGGGTAAATCGAATTATGGATATCAACGAGATTAACTCGAAAAAAGGAATTTTTATTAGGTTATTAAACATGTTTAGTTATATTTTTATTGTTGTTGGTAGTGTTTATTTTATACAGTGGATATCAAATTCGTTGGATACGTTCTTTAATTTGTTTTTAAATTATGAATATCCTGTATTAATAAATCTTATTTTAACTATAATTCCTTTTCCTCTTAATTCAGGGTACATTGTTTCATTATTTATAAAACCCAACCAAGTTCCTTTTCAACTATGGCTAAATTCATTTTTAGGTTTACTGATATTTATCATTCTAATATGGTTGATTTATAAAAAATCCTTAGAATGGCTTGATCCTGCTATTTTTTCAAAATATAAACCAATAAAGAAAAGTATCCTTTCAGATAGTAATAACATTTTGGTTAAGATTAAAACCACTTCTCCTATTATCGCTTATTTACGAAAAGATTTGGTAATTATATCTCGTGACCTTAAAGCCTTCACATCATTGATAATGCCAATATTTATTTCTTTTGTGTTTACATTTTCCTATAGCTTCATTAATATTGGTGGAATAGCCTTTTTAGATAGAGATTTTATTTTTAATTGGTTATTCTTAGTTGGTTTTAACTTAATAACCTCAGGGATAATTGTTAATGGGATGTTGAATATTGAAGACGCAAATGACACTATAAGAGCATCCTTGCCAATTATTTCAAGGGATCAAGCAAAAGCGAAATTGATTGTAATATTCTTAATCCAAACACTTTCAGTAATTAGCCCAATTCTTTTATTTATTACAAATCCAGCCTTTATTGATGTTTTAATAACTTTCTTGGGAACTTTACCGTTTTCATGGTTATTTCTTTTTATCATGTTTGAAATGCGAATAATATTTTTTAGTAGAATGAGAAATCATTATGTTACAGAGGAAACTTTTCCCGAGAATAAAACTATTAAGTGGATTATTATCTATATTATAGTTTATCTCCTTTTTATTTGTATTTTTTACGCTTTAGTTTATGTATATTTTACTGAGGGAATTATGAATGCTATAACATTTTCCATTATTGTATTTAGCATAGGCTTTGTTAGTACCATTCTTATTTTCGATAATTTATTTCCTAATATTCGAAATGTTAAAATCAAAATTAAAAGTTTTATTTGGATATTGCCATTAATTTGCGGACTTATAACGCTCAGAGCAATTTTTGCTCCAGCAGCCTATTATTTTGGGAGGAATAAATTTCCACTCTTAATTTTTTGGATGTGGGGTTGGTATTATAGAAAAGGTATATGGGAGTGGGGCACGGCAGAGAGATTTATTTCTGATCCGTTGATCCTTAATATTGGAATTATATGTACTGTATTAATAATAGTTGGTGCGTCCATCTTCATCGTTAACAGCATTTCAGCGGCTTTTATATTTAGGAAAGGTAATAGGTTTACCAAAATTGTATTATGGGTATGGTTTTTATGTGGAATATTACTTATTATAGCACCAATCTTTTGGATGGCAATGGTACAAATTTTTCCACCATTTTCACCAATTCCTGTTGGTAGTGACCCCCCTCTTAATTTCTGGAGCGTTTTTTTTCCAGCCTGGGCAGTTATAGCCCCAATTATAACTGGTGCTTTATCTTGTGGTACTATTATTCTATTTAAAATAATATTTGGTAAATCATATAAGAAAGCAAATAGAAAAATTTAGAAAAAAAATGCGAAGAACCTATTACCGAAATATTATTAGAATTCGAATGTGATGAAGAGGTTAAAACTGATCCCGAGATTTTAGAGCAATATTGAGGTTACTTAATTCAATAAAATATCTAAATCATGCTTTAACTCACTCATTTCTTTCTTTCACCCCAAAAATTAAATTTTCCTCTACTTAAAATCATTTTCGGATCTAAAGTTTCTTTTATTGACTTCATAAAATTATAATACTCTGGCGTGTAAGCTCCTATGTCGACCATCAGACGAGACATGAAATCTCCCATCATATACCACTGAACCCCGTTTTTAGTCACTCTTTCTAATAACGATTTCCAGAGCTTTAAACCTAACTCCTTGAGAATTTCATGATTTTCTCCATCGAAATAACTTCCAAAACTAGTAAAACCACACGTTATTTCTACATTGTTTCCATCAATTAATAAAATTGGTCCACTCCCTGTAATCGGACGAGTTTTCGTTATATTTAAAATTTTTTGCATATCTTCATTATGTTCCATGTCCCATTGGTCGATATCGTTTAAAATCTCAGGATATAAATTGATTGGACTAAAAGATTCTGCTGTTAATGGTTCCAGGCCGGGAGTCATACCCCATAAGTTATGATAGAATTGCCAATGGCCTTGTTCGGTGTAATTCCATTTAGCGATGTTTCCGTCAGAAATTTCTGAACCTAATTTTTCGGTCTTATTATTTTGCATAATTTCATCTAATTGTTTTACTTTCTCCTCTAATTCATTTTCCGAATTTGCTTCGATCGTATAAAAGATCATTCCTCTCTTTTTTTTCAAGTTCTCCCAAAACGGAAACATTCCTTGGTCACAACCTATTCTAACAATAAGATCCATCATATACATAACATCGTAAACATCAATTCCCTTTTGCCTGATTTCAGTCATTATTTTTGCCGAAACTTCTCTTTCTTTTCGAGGTAATTGAAATGTTTTATATGCTGCGAACGGTGGTCTTGGAAATATTTGTAACGAAACTTTAGTTTTCACGCCAAAAATTCCATTGTCTCCACAGAAAAGCCCAGCTAAATCAGGACCATTACCAAATCGATTGAAAGGGAACTTGGAGTACTTATTAGCTTGAGAACCCGTTTCAATGATATCACCCGTCGGAAGTACTACCTCCAATGAAACCAATTGATTAGTACATGCACCATATTTTGCACATCCCCCTCCACCTACTGAGTGATGAGATATTCCGCCTCCTACTGCCGCAGTCATTCCAGAACCCGGTCCCATACAACCCGTATAAAGTCCATAGTGACACAAGTATTCGTTTAATTTTCCCCACGAAATTCCGGCTTCAACGGTTACGATAAGATTTTCTTGATCTAAATTGATAATGTTGTTCATTCTTTTCATATCTAATACTATTCCACCATCCCCAATGGGTTTGCTTCCACCAAATTCACAACCCCCACCTCCACGAGGCGTAACGGGGATATTTTCAATGTTTGCAATTTTAAGAATTTCTGAAATCTCTTGAGCATCCTTCGGTCTAATTACTATATCAGGCACTCCTTGCAAAACGGGATCTACATTTCTTGAATAGGCGTGCCGTACATAAATACTATTGGAGATGTATTTCTCTTTCACAATTTCTTCTAATTTTTTATATACTTCAGACAATCTTGTCAAACCTCTTAAAAATTTTATAAAACACTTAATAATAGACTCTATAAATTACTTAAATGTATTCTAATTGTGTTAATTATCATTATTTTATTTATTTTCAAACTTTCTCATTTTTTAATCATTCTTCAATACATTTCCAAGAATCTGCAATTATATGATATTCAGCAAATTTATCGCTAATTTTAACATCAGGATTATTATAATCACTCTCAAGCTTCGTGACTTTCCCAGTTATTTCGATCTGACCTTCACAAGAAATCTGGCCCTTAGTATATACTATAATTTGATAACTATCAGCTAAGTCGAAATAATTCATGTGTGGATGAGAATTAATAAGAGCAGTCATATGTTGCCAGATTACATTAGAAATTCTACCTTTTACTTTAACTGTATTTCCCACATTATTTTCAAGATAAGTCCTTTTGTTAAACATGTTTTTTACTTCTTTTTCTAATTATATTTGCTTATTATTTTTCTCCCCAAAAATTAAACTTTCCTCTACTTAAAATAAATCGCGGATCAAGTGTTTTTTTAATTGATTTCAAGAATTGTAAGTACTCTGGCTGAAACGCTCCAATTTCAACCAATAGTCTACTTAGAATATCTCCTACCATGTACCATGTTACTCCGTGTTTAGTTATTCTTTCGAGTAGCGATTTCCAAAGTTTGATGTTTAATTCTTTAAGAAATTCATAATTTGTTCCATCAATATAGCTTTCGAAGCTTGTAACTCCGGTTGTTAACTCAACATTGTGATCACCAATTAAGATAATTGGACCTGCTCCAGAAATTGGTCTCATTCCTGAAACCTCTAAAATTTGTTCCATTTCTTTAGAGTGTTCAAAATCCCAAAGTTCTACATCTTTTAAAATTCCGGGATAAGCGGTAATTGGCGTGTGGCATTCTGCGTCTAATGCTGTAAAGCCAGGGATTAACCCCCATAAATTATGTGCAATTAACCAATGTCCTTGCTCTTCGTAATGCCATTTCCCTATGTTCCCGTCTGCAATTTCTGGACCTAATTCTTCTGCTTTATTTTGTAGAAAAATCTTGTCTAACTGTTTAACTTTCTCTTCAAGTTCTTTTTCTGAGTTAGCTTCTACTGTGTAAAACATTGTACCCCTTTTTCTCTTTAAGTTTTCCCATAAAGGAAAAATTCCTTTTTCTGTGCCTACTCTTACTAATAAATCCATAAAATACATCGAATCGTAAACATCAATCCCTTTAAGCCTAAATTCAGTAAAAATTTTTGCTGATATTTCTTCAGATTTTCGAGGCATGAGAAATGTTTTATAATCCGCAAATGGAGGTTTTGGAAAAACTTGTAATGATATTTGGGTTTTCACTCCAAAAATTCCGTTATCGCCGCAAAAAAGGCTTGCGAAGTCAGGACCGTTTCCGAATCTATTAAACGGAAATTTTGAATATTTGTTTGCTTGCGAACCTGTTTCAATTATTTCCCCAGTTGGTAGAACGACCTCTAAAGAAACTAATTGGTTCGTACATGACCCATATTTAGCACATCCCCCACCTCCAACTGATTGATGAGAGATACCACCTCCAACTGAAGCTGTCAGTCCGGATCCAGGACCTAAACATCCCGTATATAATCCGAAATTGCATAAATAATCGTTCAATTTTCCCCACGATATGCCTGCTTCGACGGTAACAATAAGATTTTCTTGGTCTAGATTAAGGATATTGTTCATTCGCTTCAAATCCAAGACAATTCCACTATCACCAATGGGTTTGCTGCCACCGAATTCACAGTCTCCACCTCCACGAGGTATAACAGCTATATTTTCGTCGTTAGCAACCTTAAGAATTTCAGAAATTTCTTGAGCGTTCTTTGGTCTTATAACGATATCTGGAACCCCTTGTAATACGGGGTCTACAGTCCTCGAATAAGCGTGTCTTACATAAAGACTATCTGAAATGCAATTTTTTGATACAATCTTTTCAAGTTTTTGATATAATTCTGACAAGTCTTAAATCCTTTTAATTATGGATTAAAATAATATATATTGGAAAGTTTTGATTATTTAAATGTATCTCAATTATTACTTATGGGGTAAGAAAATTGTATTTGAGTAAAAAATATCTAACTATTACCTTGGTAGTAATAATCTTAATATTTCCATTATTTTTTGGCATTTACACTGAATTCCTCATCATAAATGATCTTAATCTTTTCACTCTGGCATATTTACTAATAGGATTTTTATTCCTTTTGGTTTTAGGAAAAGTGATGGAACATTTTATGTATAAAGGAGCAAGCAAAGAAACTATGAAACATCACGATATAATTAACGTTCTATTGAATAAGAATGGTAAAATTATCTTATTTGTTTTTTTTCCTCTGACTATGATAATGGAAGAATTTATCTTTCGCTATTATCTCATGGGGATTTTATTACACCAGTTAAAGTTAGGGTTAATCTTAGCCATTTTAATTTCGAGCATAGTGTTTTCTCTCTATCATTTACATATCTGGTTTAAATTCAAAAATTTAAAAATATTGATATCTTATCTCATATCCTCATTTCTATTAGCAATCTATAACGGATTTCTTCTTATTACGCTCGGAATATTTGTATGTATCATAGTTCATACTTGTTTAGTATTTATTTTATATTACAATCTTTACAAAAAACTTTCTTAATATTCTCTGATTATTGTTTTTATAATTAGGATATTTATTATTAGCTGAAATTATGAAATTATATTTCCGAGATTTAACAAAGAAAGATATTCCAGCAATTTTAGACATCAGTAAAGACATATGGGAAGGTGATGATTATATCCCTGATGTTATAGAGAGATGGCTAAATGATAAAGACAACTTGGCTTACGGTGCTTTTCTTGAAGAAGAAATGAAGGAATTAATTGGACTTGGAAGAGTAAAAATGTTTCCAAATGGAGTAGCTTGGTTAGAGGGTGGTCGAGTGAAGATAACACATCAAAAGCAAGGAATAGGACGCGATTTAATGAAGTATGCAATAGACTACGCGATTCATGCAGGTGCTAAGGTCGCTCAATATGATACATCTTCTAGAAATTTTGGTTCGAAATCTTTAGCAAAATTTCACGGATTTGAAGAGAAAAAAAGGATGGAAGTCTTAGAATGTAAGCTAAGCGAGTTAAAGCTGAAAATAAGTGATTTTTCTCAAATACATAAAATAACTAACGAAGAGGCAAAAAGTCTATATAAAAAAATGGATATTGGTCCTGGAGAAGAAATAAATATTGGTTGGTCGTATATCCCATTATCAAGTTTAGAAGACAAAAATTCTTTATGGATAACTAATTCTGAGGCTATTTTACAAAAATTAGATATCAAGAGTCTTGTTCAACCAGAAAATCCGAGCGAAAAAGAAATATGGATTATAGTTTACGGTGATCCATTAGCCGCTTGTAAATTAGTATCTTATACATTAAACTTCGAAATCGATAAAGATACGATCGATATGGTTGAGCTTTACTGTAGGGCTGAAGTAGTAAAGTATGTGAAAGATTTAGGGTTTAAGGATCCCTCTTGGGAAGACGAGCCCGTAGCGGTCGTTCTATATGAAAAAAAATTAAATCAAAATATCGATTGATTGAAAAATATTAAAAAAAAAAAAGGAATTACATCTTTCTTAAAGCTTTTTTATCGACTTTACCTATTGTTGTTAAAGGTAATTGATCGAGAAATTCAATGAATTTAGGGACTTTATATTTTGCTAAATTGTCTTGAGCATATTTTAAAATATCTGCTTTAACTTCTTCTGAAGCTTGGTAACCTTCCTTAAGCAGCACATACAATTTAACTATTTCTGAACCTGGACGATCTGAGTCAGGGATTCCAACAGTTGAACACAACTCAATTGCGGCGTGTTTATTCATTTTATCGTCAACTTCAACGCTAAAAACCTTAAAGCCGCTGACAATTATCATATCTTTTGTACGGTCAACGATAGTAATATATCCATCCTCATCCATCACACCAACATCACCAGAATAGAACCAACCGTCAACAAGCGCATTTTCAGTTTCTTTTGGTTTATTCCAATATCCTTTGAATATTTGAGGGCCTTTTATGGCTATTTCTCCAGGTGTTCCTATAGGGACTTCCTTCTTTCGATCTGTAACATCTACTAGTTTTACTTCTGTGTTAGGAAATGGAACCCCAACAGTTCCAACTTTCTTCTTTCCAAGGTAAGGGTTCATAGTTACTCCGGGAGAGGCCTCCGTCATTCCATAAGCTTCTACAAGTTTCCCTTTACCGACCACATCTTCAAACTCATTTATGTTTTTGGTGGGGAAAGGAGCAGCACCAGAGATATAACCTATTACAGAACTCAAGTCTAATTTCTTGAATTTTCGATTCTTTAAAAGCATCATGTAAAGGGTTGGGACGTTGTACATCAACGCTATTTTACCTTCATATTTTTTCATTAACCCAATCATATAATTGGTATCACGTGGATCGGGAACTAAAATTTGAGCGGCCCCCATAAAAGCACTCTGAAGGCAAAATTGTAAACCCGCCAAATGGAAAAAAGGAAACCCAGACATGTAAATGTCTTCACCGGGATTAGCACCAGGTTCAAACCAATGAGCTACTATTTGCATTATATGTATTAAATTTCGATGAGTCAATATCGCCCCTTTAGGAGGACCAGTCGTTCCACCAGTGTATTGAAGTAATAAAACATCTTCTGGACCTATTTCAACATTAGGCGACTGATCGTTTGGATATTTCTCCACAATATCTTTAAAGGTAAAATATTTGATACCATTAATTGGTTCAACTTTTCCATATGGGATTTTTCCTATTTTAATTAGCTGTTCTTTCATAGCGGGTTCTAAGTCTAAAACATCGGCCACATTAGTAGTAATTACGATTTTTACATCCGTATCCTCCGTTTGGAGCGCTTTCCTTACTTTCTCTTCGTAAAAAGAGTCTAAAGTAATTATTGCAACCGCTCCACTGTCTTTTAACTGATACCTTATTTCATTTGGTTGTAATAAAAAGTTCATCCCTGAAGCAGCACATCCAGCGTAAAAAGTTCCAAATAGTGCTACGATAAATTGGGGAAGATTTGGTAAATTTATTACGACGCGTTCTCCTTTTTTTATGCCATTCTCAACAAGAAAGTTAGCAAAACTGTTTATGTATTTTTCTGCTTCTTCAAAACTCGCACAGGACCCTTGAAAATCGTAGCATAAGCTATTTGGGTACTTCTTAACTGTGCGTTTCATCATTTCTGCTACAGAATAATACTCTAGATCGATTTTTGGTTTTACATGAGCATCGTAAGATTTAAGCCATATTTTTTCCGAATATGGACTCTTATCAGTATTTTCATTTGTCATTTTTAATCAAATTTTAATATTATTTCAATATAAATAACGAAATTCGGTAACTACTTCATTGTCATAACAATATTTAAAATTAATCATCAAATGTCCACAAACAGTCATAAAAGTTACCTTCAGAAAAACTACAGTAAGAAAAGATTAAAAAAAAGAAAAAAAATTAGTATTGTTCTACTTCAATTTTAATAGATTTGTATCCTTTTCCGCAAAACACACAATAGGCAGTTCCATTTTCACTCAATTGTTCAAGCATTCTCTCGGTATATTGACTTCCACACTCACTGCAAAACACAGCATCAGGTTGTACAATTTGAATTTCTTTCTGCATTGGTTTAATAATCTCTTGTTCCTCGTAAGATTGTTGGGGAGCTTTTGAATGCTCACAACATTTTTTATCAGAGGATTCCTTGATAGGTTTAGGTTTACCAGAAACCTCATAATAAATTTCTTCAAAAAGCTTATAAAGACCAGTGAATATTCCTTTTAGTAAGAGGTATACTCCTTTTAGGATGTAATAAACTAAATAAGCTACACCTTTAAGTGTAAAATATACAATGATTACTGATAGGATTATTGCACCAACTGCGGCCAATATTACGAAAATTTGAGAGTAAATGGGTAAAGCCAAAAACCAAGTTATAAACTCTTGCCAATACAATAGAACTTGAGTTCCCATATGATTCCAATCAACCATTATTAAATCACTTCTCTAATTCATTTTTATTGTTAATATTTTAATTAAAAGAAGTCTAAAGTCGATTATAAAAAAAATGGAGTCCAATTTTTAGATTTATTTTAACCGTTAAATTTCGAGATTTTTATTCAGATTTTTATTTGATTTACTAAAATCATACATAAATTTAAACGCCTTTATTGCGTGGCTTATTTGAGTCATTATTGGAATTTTATATTTATGCGAATGTTTTAAAAAGTATTCAAGAACCCAACGGGAACCAAAGACGCAAGTAATAATAGGCTTTTTCAGCTTGTTTGAAAGATTTCTCATTTCCCTCAAGTGTGGTGTTATGGGTATAGAAAAGGTTTCTAAAGGATTTTGAGGGACAGCGAAAATGTGCAATAAGGCGTCGACATTCTCATCGTTTAATATTGCGCTTAATGATTTATTAAAGGTCATAAATAATGATGGCCCCAAGTCGACAGGATTCTTTAAAGAGGTCCAATTGGGTGAAAAAGATTTCATCTCTTGAATGGTAGTCTCATTTAAAACCGCAAGTTCTAGGCCCAATCTTTCAATTTCGTCGCATGCTAATATACCTAAACTTCCAGAAGAAGTAATTATTGCGATGTTCTTTCCTTTTGGTAAGGGTTGAGTAGCAAACACTTGAGCTATATTAAACATCTCGTAAAAATTATTTACGCGATAAATACCAGAATATTGTTTGAAAATCGTATCATAAATTTTATCGTCTCCCGCGATAGAGCCAGTGTGACTCTTTATCGCTCTAGAACCAATTTCGCTACGACCATTTTTTAAAATCAAAACAGGTTTAGTCAATTTTCTAAATGTTTCTATTAACTTTGGACCTCTTTTCACGCCTTCTAAATAAATGGTTATTACATTAGTACTTGTATCTCTCTCAAGATATTCCAGCATATCAATTTCATCAACATCTACTTTATTTCCAAGAGTTATTGTTTTCGAAAAACCAATCTTCTGACTTGTTGACCATTCTACAAATATATTTCCTAACACACCTGACTGCGCGATGATAGAAATAGTGCCTCCTTCTATAGATTGATCAAAATTTATTTCTGAGGTTGTAAATTTGTTGTTAAAGTTAGTAATACCAACGCAATTAGGACCAATTATTCTTACATTCGAATTTTTAGCAATTTCCTCTATTTCTTCTTGGATTTTAATAAATTTTTCGATGCCTGTTTCAGCAAAACCCGCAGTTTCTATAATTATTCCTTTAACTCCTTTTTTGACAGAATCCTTCACTATTTGGAGCACATATTCATTCCTTACTACGATAATTGCTAATTCGATATCTTGTTGTATATCATTAATATTCTTGAACACTTTATGACCAAAAATCATATCTTTATTAATATTTACAGGATATGTTTTAAAATTCGAATTTAATAAATAATTTGTCATAGTGTAACCAAATTTGAAAGTATCTGAAGCACCAATAATAGCAATGGATTTAGGGTTAAAAAAAAAATCCAAATCAGTTATTTGACCATTCATAATTTAATTTGTCCCTTTGTAAAGAATATAATAGAGATTATAATTTATTTAACTTAAAATTTAGTTTTGAAGGTTGAGACTATATTGTTTTAGAAATTAGGGGTATTTATATTCTAAGATGGAAATAAATGGTAAGACGAAAAAATTAATGTATTTTTTTATAAAATTGTATGGAAGTTATAACAACCAATAGATATGTTCAAGTTATTTGTCCTGTCTGTAAGTCCAAAGATGTTATACAAATTCCTAAATCAGTAATAAACAATGCAACACAACTAACTACTATATCAGTACCAAAAGGTAAAATTTGTCCGCATCATTTTCAATTGTTTTTAGACAAAAATTTTGCGATAAGGGGGTACCAAAAAGTAGATTTCCAATTGAAGCACGACAAGAACGATAAGCAAAATAAGCTTGATTCTAAAAAACACTTTGTTAACAGTTTAGATCTCTTTAAATCCAATGTTTTACATAAGAAAAAACCTAAAATTATACCAAGAAAGTCAGATATTTATAAAGATAAGAAAATTGTTGATATAAATACTGAGATTAAGTCTAAAATGACTTTAACTGAAATCTACGATGAATTTTGGGAATTTATCGATGAACACAATGAAACCTTTCAAAAATTCATTTTGAAAGATAAAAGAAGAAGGCTAATTTTAAGTATGAATGACCTTACGCAAAAAGCTGAGCGTTATCTACTTGAAATTTCTCCTAAAAATTTTTCACCTGCTCAAATTGAGTAAGATTCTTTCTCCTCTGCAAAGTTAATTTAAAAGAGTTTAACAAAACAATTATAAGAAAATTACCTCTTTTTATGAAAGTCTTTTATGACAAATTTAAAATTAAGCAAATAATTTTCGAACGTATAAAGAATAATTAATCAAAATTAAAAAAAAGAGATAAAAAGGTATTAAAATATGAGCTATAAATTACCAGATGAGAAAGATCTTGATGCTATGATTGGTATTGTAGGTAAGGATTATGCTACCAATAACAAGGCAATTACAGCGTCATATCTTTCCAAATCTGTAATGGGATTAGAGGCACAAATTCCTGATATCGTCGTACGCCCCAAATATATCGAAGAGATTCGTAAAATTCTACTTTACTGCTCTGCAGAAAAAATTGCAGTCTCACCGATTTCAGGCGGACTATCTGGCGGCTTTGCGTGTCCAACTATTAAGCCTGCTGGAGTTATGCTTGATTTAGGTAGAATGAATAGAATTATCGAAGTCGATACCGACAACCGATATGTCGTAGTCGAACCGGGAGTCACGATTGGAGAGCTTTGGGCTTATATGCACAAAAATTACCCAGAATGGGCACCTCCTGTACCAGATGGTGCTCCACCAGCGTCTACCGTAATGGGCGATGCTATCGATAGAGGGTTTTCCCTTTATACTAGCTCCGTTGGTCCACAAGGTGATAACTTTATGTGTGGTGAGATAGTGTTTCCAAACGGAGATATTGTAAGAACTGGTTCTTGGGCGCTTCCATTTGCAAAACCATTCTATAAATACGGATTAGGTCCAGATATCTGGTCCTTTTTAATGGGTTCGCAAGGAGCTCTAGGCGTAATGACTAAAGTCGCAGTTAAAATATATCCACATCCAAAGTTTAAGACTGTAGTTGTGTGGGGCATGTCCAATCCTGAGGATATGCAGGACCTAACACTAGAAATTGGAAAACAAGAATTTGGAATTGCTCACAACACCGTTATGGTTCAAGGTGGGAATTATCCTTTAGTAATGACGCGTTGGCCAAAAGATAAAATTCCACACGATTATGAATTCTATGAACAATTAGGAATTAGTAAGTGGTGGATGAATTGGGAGTGCTGGGCACAAACTCAAGAAGAGTTAGATTATGTGGTTAATAGAATCAATAAAATGGCTGAAGATTTCAAGAAAAATAGAGCTAAAGACCCTGATAGTATAAAGCCTCAAGAACTACATCCCAAACAAATTGCAAGCAGATTGAAGAAACCTAATAAGATCGCTGTTCCTTATTCGTTTTGGGAGGCAGGATTTTTATTCATTACTTTCTATACCCCATGGAACGAATGCGCCCATTTTGCTAAAATGTATACTGCTGCTATGGAGAAATATGGTTTTCCACCAGTTATGTGGATTGCTAGTATTGAGCGTTGTAGGCAAGCAATTTGTATGCCAATTATTTGTTTCGATAGCACAAAACAATCAGATATCGAAAAAGTTCAAGAGATGAATAGAGAAACAACAGAATACGCGCTTAAGCAAGGGTGGTTGAATTATCGTCCAGATCCATACATCCACGCACCTCTCACTTATTCTCAAGCAGGAATGTATTGGAAATATTTGAGAACGATGAAGAAGATTTTTGATCCTAATATGATAATGCATCCTGGGAGGCTTGCTCTTCCATAACTGAGTAAGGAGGTAAAAAAAAAATGGCTAAAACTGGAATGGAAAGATTAAAAGAATTGGAGAAGGAAATCTATAAGTGTATCCACTGTAAAGCGTGTAGGTTTGCTTATTCAGGAGAACCTAGTAGAGAAGGAATAGGGGAATTTACGGGAAAACAAGGTACTGTTCTTTACGAAGGAATGGTTGACGCGTGTCCAGCTGGAATAGAATACGGTTGGGAAGCGTTTTGGAACGCCGGTAAAATTTGGATTGCTCGTTCAATTTTAAGCGGAGATTTAGAATTTTCTGATGAAGTTAGGGATGTTATTATGCCGTGCATTACATGCGGACAATGTTCAGCCCAATGTGAGAATAAAATACCCACAGTAGACATAATCGAATCTTTACGTGCTGCGTGCGTAGAAGCGGGCGTCCCTATGATTGAGAAACATCAATTAGTCGATCGTTTAGTCAAGGAATTAAACAATCCTTACGGAGGAAAGGCAGAAGATCGATTTAAATGGGCTAAAGACGCCGGTTTAGGGAAATATATTAACAATAAAAACGCTAAAGTTGGATATTATGTCGGTTGTACTGCTAGTTATCGACAAATTGAAGTTGCAATCGCTACAGCAAAAATTTTTGAACAATTAGGTGTAGACTTTACATTAATTGAAGAGGAAGTGTGTTGTGGAAGCCCCTTCTTTAGAGTCGGCGCCGTTGATACTGCCCAAGAGTTAATGAGGAAAAATCTCGAGGCTTTTAAGAATTTAGATACGGTCTATTTCTCATGTGCTGGTTGTTATCGGACTATAACGATTGATTATCCAAAGTGGATGGCAGAAGGCGAGAAACTCCCTTTTAAAACCATGCACGCATTTGAATTAGTTTCAAAATTAATCACTGAAGGACAGATTAAATTCAAACCTAATAAAGAGCTCAAGGGAAAGGTTGTAACCTATCACGACCCCTGCCATACGGGGAGACACTTCGCTCTAGAGATGGAACAAGAAATGATTAAGAACTCCAAGAACCTAATGTTTGATATGCGCAAGGTAAACAAAGCGATCGACGCATGGTTTGAGATTCCTAGAGTTATTTTACGGAAACTTGAAGAAGATGTCGGTATCAAATTTGTTGAGATGTATCGTATAAAGAATAATTCAATGTGTTGTGGAGCAGGCGGAGGAGTAAGGGCAGGTTATCCCGACTTTTCATTGCGCACAGCTAGTCTTCGATGTGATGAGGCTAATGCGGTAAAGGCTGATATTCTAACAACCGAATGCCCCTTTTGTTGGAGGAATCTTTCAGATGCAAATGATCTTTATAATCATGGTATGCAGGTAATGGGCGTTCTGGAAATGATATCCAAATACAACTTATTGGACACAGCAAATTTAAAATAAGTGAGGAGAATCACTCCTTTTTTTTATCTTTATCTTTTTTGATTTGACTTATTTTTCTAGTTATTTTATAATTACTAAAATCAATAATTAGAGAGCATTTCTAAAAACGCTTCGAGTCTAGTCATTATTTGTCCTGGTGCGTAGTTTCGTTCGTCTACGCAATCTACATCTAAATGAATAAGAGGAATCCCTATTTTCTGAAGTGCATCTTTAAATAATACTCGAGCTCCAGCGGTTTGACGACATCCCCAGTGAGCGGGATTAACTGCGCCGTCAATTTTGTATTCTTGAGCTAATTGCGTAATGACTTCAAGACGGCGTTCTACAGGTCCAACAATAGGGTGTGTAATCATTCGATTGGCCAAGCTTCTTAGGGGTTGGCTTTCATCCATAGGTTCCCACCAAACATGGTTTAATTCGTCGATAACGATATTTGCTCCGTATTTTTCTTCCAAAATTTTTAAAATATCCGTTTTAAACTGGATTCTATTCTGTATCCACATCAAACGAAATTTTTCTTCGGATAGGCCCGTTATACCGTTCTCAACGCGATATTTGAACTCATCTCTATATAATTTTGCAACTTCTACGCTTTCTTCAGTTCCTTGAAGCAAGATATATATTATAAAATTTTTTAAGTCATTTGAGTTTGCAGGACAGGGAACATTTTTACAAAGGTTATTAAGTTCTATTAGGTATTCTCTTGCTTGGTTGTTATACTTAATCGTTTTTTTAAGTTTATCGTAGTCTAGTTTGCGGCCTGTCTCGTTTTCAACATATTTTATCATTTCTTTATATTGGTCAGTTAAGTAATCGACAGCATCTGGAGTTATTTCAATGGGTATGTTCAATATAAACACATCCTTATTGAATATCTCTCCAATTCGTTTTAAAGCTTTAACACCACCATTACATGGGATACTTGCACCGATAAGCACATCTGGTTCCGGAAGTAAACCATCCATTGCAGCCCCAATTATAGTTCTATGGTAAGAACAACTATCAGTTGAAAAACCTTTACTTTCAGAGAGGTCAAGGTATTTGCTGGACATACCTGTTCCAGCAAGCATCGCCCCAAAAAATTCTACAAACATTCCAGAAACACTCATGGAATTAAGTATTTCGTAAGGGACAAATACTGTCGTCCAAGCAATTGACCAGTCGTTATCAAATATACGAGAACCAATCCGTGCTATCTCGTAGACAAATCTTCTACGAGCAGTAACTTTTGATTCAAGTTTATTTTTAAGACCGGTTTCCAATTGTTCAAAATATTTTTTTAACATGTTATGAGATACTATTTTAACCACCTTGTTAATTCTTAATCATTTCTGAGAATGCTTCAATTCTCGTTCTAATCTGATTTACATCTCCTAACCCACCATCGCTTTCGATGAATAAAACCGGTAATCCATTTTCTACTAAAATTTCCTTCAAAGCAGGAACATCGTACAAATATGTATCACAAAATTTTAAAGAATGGTGAATAACTCCGTCGACATTGAATTTTTTTGAATTGCTTATGATTTGTTTTGCCCGTTCTTCTATTTGCATCATTCGAGCGCATGGGGTTCTTGTTAAGTAAGCTTCGCTTAATGAAGATATTAAGTTATTAGAATCTTTAATATTAAAATCGAAAAATTTACTCCCAGTACAAAGATCTTCATAGACAAGATTCAATCCAATCTCTTCTATAAATTTGATGAATTCTATTTCGTGAAGAGGACTTCCAGATAAAAGGATTCGAGGGTTTTTGTTTTGTTCTGCTTTTGTAGGTTCCGATTTTATCTCTTTTATGAGCTGTTTAGTTTTTTCATTCCAAGCTTCTGGCTCGACTTTAAAGAAATCCGATGTGATTTCCATTAAACTACCTGCTGTTATCAAGGGAGGATCTTCCATTCTTAAAGAGTTCAACTGGTTGTACAATAACCGTGAATTATTATAAATGTCAATTGCGTTTTTAATATCCTCCTCTTTAATTGTGGAAGATGTATATTTTTCGAGTGCGTTTTTAAGCTTCAGAAACTCATTTTCGAAATACTTTGACCCTAAAGATAAATTACCCATAGGAATATCTAATATGTGAATAAACTTCGTCGGAACGTACCTTTTCCATACATCGTGGAGCCGTCTCATTGCGTCACAAGAGTTTACGAAAATAACTCCATCGAGAAAATCATATCCGCCTTCTATTGCCACATCAACTGTAGACTTTATAAATTGACAGAAATTAGGGTGAATATAAGAATCTGCGTTTTGTGGTGGATTTGAATGGCCTATTATTCGGTATGGAAGAAAACCTGCAGCATAGATGAGTTCTATTGGTGTGTAACTACATAACCATCCAATACACTTCTTAGCGATAGTAATTGTATCCTCAATCTCCTTGTATCCCTATTAGAGAAAATAAGGCTAATATTTTATTAAATGATGCTGAAATTTTAAAGTTTCATTTGATTTTTAGATTTTAGGGCAATGTATTTATTAAAATATTGAAAATCTTTTGACTTTCCAATTTCTTTTTTCGTTATTACTTACTGAAAATTAAACCAATAGTAAAAAATAAATTCGAAAATTTTTATTAGTTTTATACTATTAAAAAGAAGTTTGGGGTTTTTTTAGTTGACTAATGTGGAAAACAAGACAGCTTACCCGTATATAACAGAATTTAAAAAAGAGCCTTTTAAATCTTTTGTTTTAACAAAGAGAAAGGATATCGGTAATTTCTACT
>SOKP01000134.1 GCA_004375715.1 Promethearchaeota archaeon
TTTTCGTGAACTAGGGTGTTGCCTCTCCATTTTTTGTCTTTCGACTCAAATTCGACTACTTCACCGAGTCCTATACCTTTTCTTTTGGAAAAATTCAACTTTAACTTTTGTAATGCCTTTATCAAGTGCTTATCGTATTGGCCTGAAATTTCCTTATAAGATTTATCTTTAAATCTCAGCGATTCTATTGCAAAAGCTTTAAGGATGTCTTTGTTCATCGTTTTCCACACTTTAGGATTTGCGTAAAACTCTATACCAATAAACTCACCGTTGATAAATGCTGCTATTCCGCATTGATTTTCTTGGTTTTTAAAGGAATTAACTATCTCGTCTGTTTTTTCATCAATATTTTCTGTCATTTCAAGATAGCTTTGAGATGGGGCAATATTAGCGTTATATTTCATTTCAGTTCTATAAGCTTGGATTTCGTTCCAAACCGACCCCTGACCTACTGAAGATATCGCTGCGAATGCGACGTTAGGATGTAATCTTGTATTAGAAGATTTAAATCCTTTCCCTTTTCGATAATTCCATCTCGACTGTTCGACGCACTTAGCTGGAACTGTATATTTTTGTTCCATCGGACCGTTATTGCCACCAGATAAGTTTTGTTTTCCTCCAGCAGCTAATAGGATTGGCTCCCATATTGTCCTATCTTGTTTTCCGCCATGGACAGTTACGCCGAAAGGGATCAACACTTGTTTATCGCTATTATTAATTACTTCTAATTGACTGACAGTATCTGTTTCGTTTATACTTATTAAGCCAAGGTCTTCGGCTTCTTTAACGCTAATAAAATCTAATGTTTTACCCTTGTAGATGATCGGGATAACTGTCATATTACCATGAGATTGAGGTTTTCCAAGTTCTAACATTTCTAAAGGATTCTCAAACAGCATTTCTACTATTTGAACGCTTACATTTTTCATAATTTACTTTCCTCCTTTTTTTTTTTACTAACACTTTTAGCTTTATGCTCTTCTTCCACCATTACTTCTTCGTAAAGGGGGTTTACAAATTGTTTTACAACGTCTTTACCATTCTTAGTAAGTTCGACACCGTAAGAGATTTTTAATTTTCCTTCCTTGGTTACTTTGTTAACAATTGCACCTTTAAATTTTGAAGCTTCCTCTTGGGACACTTCCATGTTTTGCGTTTTGATAATTCCTCCTCTCTTTAAGGCGCCTAAGTGATAATTCATACTTTGACGATCAACTTCTAATTTATTTGCTAAGTCTATTGGTCTTTGAGAGCTTGTAGATAACTCTCTTACTATATCTACTCTCATAGGATTTCGAAATACAAGACCTACCTTTTCGAAAATAGGTTTTTTTTTTTCTTTTTTTTCAGGCATAAAGCGATCACATTTTTTTTACTGTAAAAATCTTTTTTACTATAAAAACAATTATTACATTTCCTATTTAAATGTATGTGTTGAATTTAGGTTTTTCATGAGAAAAAATAGAATGCAATTAGGCAAAAAGGAAGAGTTGAAAGCGTCCTTGGTAAGAATGATAATTATTAAATAAAATAAGAGGTTAAATTTTGATACTAACTTCTTCTTGAGTTAAGAATTTCGAAGGGTTTAAACTTTTTCTTGGGGAAACTAGGATTGAAGTCAGTAAGTGTTCTTGATTTGTATCAGTTCTGAAATTTGGTCTTTTTAAAAATAGGTTCAAAATTTTTAACTCGTTTAACGTTAAATTTAAGGATTGTAGAAATTTAGGGTGACGATAGTCTTCCCAATTGATATTATGCATAATACTATTGTTGTGATCTGTTTAAGATATAAATACGATGACTATGCGAGTTTTCTATTATTTTTACCGAAAGGGACATAATTATCTCATTTCGAATAATTTAACTTAATTCAAACTTTTTCTAGCGCAGTTAGTTACCATTTAAGATAGAAATATTTTGTTAAATTGTTTCTTTAGATTAAATCAATAATAATAAACGAAGTTTTGTATGAAAATGGATAGTGACAATATAATCGATGTATTCTTACACCCTAAGTCCGTAGCTGTTATTGGCGCTTCAAAAAAATTAACAAAAGGCGGATTTCGGATTGCTACTAATCTTATTACTAACAATTTCAGAGGTAAAGTTCATCTTATAAACCCTAATGCGGAAGGAAAGCTCTACGATATAGAATTTAAAAAGAGTATTTTAGATGTCGAGGATGAGGTTGACATTGCAATATTTTACGTTCCAAATCGACTTATTCCAGACATCTTAAAGGATTGCGTAAAAAAAGGAGTAAAAGGAGCGATAATTGAAGCATCGGGGTTCGAAGAAGTAGGCGAAAAAGGTCTCGAATTAAAAGAAAAAATACTTGAGATAACAGACAATTTTAATAAATTAAGGATAGTTGGCCCTAATTGTATGGGTCTTAGCACCATCAATGGAGACAGCGACAGTAACGAAAAAGAAGGGTTCTTTTCTGGATTTGGTGTTTTTTCTACGTATAAGAGAGGTAACATTGCGTTGATTAGTCAATCGGGGATGCTTAATGGCGGTTATTTAATGCATATAATGACGAAATATCCGAATTTAGGATTTCGATATTCCTGTTCGATCGGAAACAAGATGGATTTGAGCGAAATTGAATTTCTGGAATATATGATAGAGGACGATACAGTAAATGTTATAGCTATATACTTAGAATCGTTTAAAGACTCAAGAAAATTTATTGAATTATGCAAAAAAGCTAGGTCTATGCCAAATAAGACCATTATTCTGCTTAGAGGGGGAATTACGCCTCAAGGTCAAAAAGCAACTCGAAGCCACACAGGTTCTTTAGCAGAAAATTCAAACTTAATCGACGGGATCGTTAAACAATCAGGAGTAATCAATGCTAACAATTTTTACGAGTTATTTCAATATGCACGCACCTTCTCGTTAATGTACTTATCAAGTAAAGTGCTCCCTAAAAAAGGTAACCCCTCGTTTGTGGCAGGATCCGGTGGCGCAGGAACGATTACAGCAGACCTCACATTTAAATATGGTTTAAAATTTCCTATTCTTGGCGAAAAAACTTACGCTGCTCTCGTTGAAGTGTTTCCCGAGTGGATGCCTCCAAACAAATTTGCGTTTGTAGATATATGGCCTGCAATGGAAAAAGCGATGATGAATAATGTAAAACCCGAGGTGGTAACATCTCGAGTGTATAAAGCTTTATTGCAAGACCCTAATATTGAAGGTATTTTCAACATGATGTTTTGCTCTCGACAGTTTAGAGCTATGAATAATGTCGATGATATCATAGCCAACGCAAAACAAGCTTCAAAACCGATATTCTTTTGGTTAATTGGCGAGGCAAAGGAAGTTGGGAGAATCTCCAAAAAATTAGCGCTACATAATCTGCCTAATTTTCCCAGCTTAGAAGAGATGGTTAAAAATTTTAGTATTTTAGTACAGAAATCAAAGAGTATGAATTTGTCTTAACTTTCGTGCATAAAACAAAATTCAAAATTCACGATTTTAATAAAAAAGGTCACTCCGCTCCATTCTAGCAATTTAAATGGCGGAGGAATTTATTCTATAATTTTATTTTATATCTCTGTAATTTCCAGGCTCCGTATCCTTGAATCAAAAAGCAGATTAGAAAGGAATATTGAGATACTTTTTGCATGGAAGCTTGTATAATTAGCCCATCTAAAGTGATAGATTTTGGTATGCTTATTAAAACAATAGTGTAAGTAATTCCAACGATTACTAGGGCAATATAAACGAACGCGTATCGGTTAGGATATTCTATGTTGTAAAAAACTGCGATAGCAAAAAAAATAATTCCTAAAACGCCTGTAAGGTTGAACAAATTGGCGAAAATTAGATGAGTACTTGCAAATATATCCCAAGGGGTGAGTATCGTACCGATCAGAAAAATTATTGAAATAAGACAAAGTAACGAGCCAACTCTTGCTATTAGATATAACTTTCTATCTTTCTTAAAAAACGATGTGATTGCAAAAGCGAAAGGTATAAACGAGATACTTAGAATTAACGCAGTAATCGTAAATATTACGAACGAAATATCGTTTGGAGCACCTGAAAGTGCGATGACTCGACCTAAATCGCTAAAGAAATTACCCCAAAAAAAATACCCTGGACTAATGGGATTGATAAGGGTACCACCGGCGTAAAACAGCATAGCTACAGCGGTCAAAATAATATATTGAGCGGGACCGAATATTATGAACAGTGAAGCAAATATTTTCCAATTTTTACGTATTTTCATTAACACCACCAAATGATTTAACTACTTATATTTTTGAATTAATCTTTTTAAAGCTCGAAAATTATTCAAAAAATATTCAAAAAGAATCAAGAAAAAAACTTTTATTCTAAATAAACATTCAGGGAAACTTCAATTTAGATCGTATGAAGCACTATCATCTTGCATATTTAGGTTTGGTTATGAATCCTGTAAACATAAATAGGTTTACTCCAATATCGATAATTTCAGCGATTATACTATAATAAATATTGGTAGAAATGAGAATTGTCCTAATTAAACTTGAAGCTATAAAACAGATAAACGCTATTCCGATTATTAACCCGTTTGCTTGAGAGAGTCGCTTATTTTTGTACATAAATAAAAACATAAACGCAATGCTAACAAAGCTGACAATTGTTATGAACGGAGAAACTAGATTAAGGAAACCTAAGGTTGGAGCTAAAACTATTACAGATATTGTAATCAGCACAAAAATTAAAATAACCCTCAACCTCAGCTTGTTAAATTGCTTTTTCTTCATATCTTTATTCGTGGTCATATCAATGTATACCAGAACCGCATCTAAACCAATATACAAGATTGGCATCAAATTTGCGATTATTATAAAAAATCTGATTTTTACCAACAATAAAATGAACTCCGTTTCAAACAAGCCTGAAATTACCGCAGGATTATAAATCATATCGTAAACCTTTGCCCATGTAAAAATTCCAAAAAATGTTGCGAATAAAAAGTAAGCATCTGAAATATAAATAGCTTCTTGCCTTAACCATTTACGATAGAGAAAGAACGACATAATACCTAAGATTAAAATCCTAATCGTTATTGCAATTAAACCAATCTCGTTTTCAAATATAGTGGCAGCCAAAATTGGCCCATAGAATGAAAACAACACTACGAATACCGCCAATAAAGCAAGATTTACAATAAGAATGCGGTACAAAAACTTTTTCTTTTTATCTTCCATTTTTAAATCCCATTTTCAATGTATTTTAAAATAACAATTTAATCTAATCATTATTTTGTAAATTGGTTTAATAAACCCTCTTCTTTTTTAATAATTATAAAACTTAATTTTAAGAACGACAAATTGCACTATTTATGAAATAAGAAGTTTTTTCGACACAAAAAACTATTCTGTAATTCAAATACTTGTTTAGGATCTAAGTTTTTATGGTCTATTTTAAGATTAATGGTTTAGGATATAATTGCGGAGAGACCAAGGGTAACTGCCCACAGAAAGCGCAATCTTGTAGGGAATGTATTAAAAAGCGATTATTGAATTTAGGATTCGAATTTGACGCAACAGTAGAGCTTATTAAAGTTGAGTCTGTCGGTAGACAGCTTAAACTAGAAAGAGAAACCATTTGGAAGAAGTTTTTAGATGTTTTGAACATAAAACATATTCTCTTGATGGATAAGCGTTCTGGGCTAACTATATTGAATTACGCGGTTTCAGGTGTCGATATTGATGCGAATTTACTGAGCGGATTTATTCAAGCCAACATAACTTTTTCAGAATCTAGCGAGGTTTCGAAACCCCCCGTTGTACCTTCGATCGAGTTTCAATTCTACGAATTTCAGTATAAGAAGTTTAATCTTCTACTTAAAGATGGAGATATTATCAGAGTTTGTTTAATTCTCGATCATAAAGCATCTATTAAACTAAGGAATCAAGTTTTTCAGTTCTTAGAAGATTTTGAACCTCAATTTAAAGAAGAACTTATAGACTTTCGAGAAAAAGGAGCTTACTTTGATTTTCAAGACGTGATAGCTTATATCGTTGAGTTTTTTAACATTAACCTTATGTTTCCCATGACCTTAGCTCACTCGATACCACCATATGAATTAGATAACGTAAAAAGAAATCTAGTTCAGAAAACTATATACAACCTTGCAAAAGAAATGCTAGCCATAAAGCCCTTTTTTTTCATAAATAACATGCTCATCAGACTAAAAAAAATTGCTGATATTGAGGATGAAGTTATTCTTTATGAACTCTATCAGCTATTAGAGCGTAAAATTATATCTCCAACGCCTATAGAAACAATTGCAAATAACATTGAATCAGTTCAGACCGCAGATCACAACAAAATGTTAAAATCGAGTTTAATATCTCCAATCATTAATATCAATACCGATCTGAGGGATTTAAAAGAACAATTAACAACTATGGACGTTTACTCAGCGCGTAGATTGATAAAAGAGATTATGAAAAAAGCTCGAGCAGCAGCAAAAAATTCTAAATTTCAGGTAACCTTAAATGAATACAATAGAGCGCTATTAATTGCTAAAGAACTAAAATTTAAAGAAGAAATAGCGAAGATATCGCTTAAAATTTTTAACATCGAAAGTAAGTCCAAATACATTGAACTTGATTTTAATATAGAAAAAGCAGAAAATGCGGAAAAAAACGGCGATATATTCAATAGCATCAACTATTATCAACACGCGTTAAAAATTCTAGACGAATTCAAGGTGTATAATGTCTTGGATCCCAGAATAAGAAAAATAAAAAAAAAAATCCAAAAACTCAGAGAAGAAATATAAAATCGGTTTTCCGAAAGAATAGTTTTTATTTAGATTCATTTTAAGTTCTATTTTTTGCTTTTTTGTAGCTTTTTAGGGACATTTCAAATAAAGAGTACAACATATTCGACTTTTTTGTAAAACTCTATAGGGTATGTGACATTAAGAAAATTTTTTTATGCGCTAATATTATACCATTTAGTTTCGTAAATTACTTTTTAAATTTTTACACAATAAACAGTGGTTAAGATGAAAACAGTAAAAGTTATTGTTTCTGGGGATGGAGGAGTAGGAAAAACCTCATTTTTAAACCGACTCGTCCACGATAGCTTTTACGAGGATAATAAAATCACTAAAGGTGTCGATTTTTATTCGAAAAACATCACGGTCAATGGGATTGAATTAAATTTTATAATGTGGGATTTTGCTGGTCAATCTCAGTTTAAAACGCTTCTAAATGATTTTGTTGCCGGTTCTATCGCAGCTGTTATCCTTTTTGACCTAACTCGCATTAATACCATTGAAGACGTGTACGATTGGATAAAAACTTTAGAGCCTTTTGGAAACCTTCCTATATTATTAATAGGAACAAAAAACGATCTTATTGTGCCATCTGATACTCAAGCGATTGATAATTACATCCTTGATATTGTAAATGAGTACGAAAATATTATTACATATCTTAAAATATCTTCAAAAACTGGAGAAAACATAAAAAACGCTTTTGAAATTTTAATTGGAAGTCTATGCCTTTAATTGGATGTAAAACCATTTCCAATCTCTAAATTTTCTCAACCCATCCAAATTCGTCGTCTATATCCAAACGTTGAATGCCGATGAGCGTCTCGTAAGCCTTTCGAGTAATTTCTCCCGGTTCCCCTTCACTAAAAATCCGTTTTTTCTCCTCGAGAACAACCGATTTAATAGGAGTAATAACAGCAGCAGTTCCCGAGCAAAAAGCTTCGGTACACGATACTTCAAAAAGCTCTTTGTAAGAAATATCTCTTTCCTCCGTTCTCATTCCAATTTTTTTTGAAGCAAGTTCTAAAATCGATTTTCGTGTAATACCCGGCAAAATTGTGCCAGCAGTTTTCGGTGTTACTAAGACTCCGTCAATTACAGCAAAGAAGTTCGCAGCTCCAACCTCATCAATATATTCTTTTTGAACTGCATCCAAAAAAATAACTTGCGCAAAACCTCTTTCCTTAGCTTCTTTGGCGGGTAGCATAGAACCTGCGTAATTACAACACGTTTTACTCGAGCCCGTTCCGCCCGGAGCCGCTCTTGTGTATTTCTTCGTGATTTCTAAATCTATACCTTGAAACCCTTCTGGAAAATAGGGTCCTACCGGGACGGTAAAGATGATCATTTTATACTCGCTAGCTGGTTTTACTCCAACTATAGGGCCCGTCCCAATCATTAAGGGGCGAATGTAAAGAGCTCCACCACTATCATAAGGTGGCACATAATCTTCATTGGCCTTCACTACTTTTTTTACGGCAGAAACAAAGCTATTTACGTCATAATTGGGCATGAGCAATCTACTCCCACTATCGTTGAATCTCTTTGCGTTCTCCTCTGGTCTAAACAGAACGTGATCGCCCTTTTTAGTCTTTAATGCTTTCATTCCTTCGAAAATTCCTTGGCCATAGTTTAGTATGCACGCTGCAGGTGAAATCTCGAAGTTGCCAAACGGTACTAACGCACCTTCGTCCCATCTACCGTCTTTGTAATTTGATACAAACATGGTCTTCGTTTCAATAAAGTCGAACCCTAGAGCGTAGTAATCTATATCTTTAGCATCCATAAATATCTTATCCTAGTTAATTTTATCAGAATTATTTAATGATTTGTTTCTTAAAAAATCTTGTTGATAAAACTTGATCGTCCTTATTTGTTGTTATTTGCGTAAAAATCTAAAAAATCAATAAAAATAAATAAATTAAACGAGATTTATAAATTAATTTTAAATAATATCTTCGAGAAAATAGTAATTCTCTAATTAATAATGACAACTAATCCTCACCAATCAAAAGAATTTAAACTTGTTATTGCGGGGCTAGATAATGCCGGCAAAACGAGCGCTTTGATAGCTCTTAGGCAGAAGTACAACTTTTATGAGCGAGTTAAAAACTTAAAACCAACAATTAATATCGATTATAGTTCATTTAAATTCCTCAATACCTATCGAATTAATCTTTGGGATATGGGTGGGCAAAAGAAATTCAGAAAAATCTATTTAACCAATCCAGTATATTTTTATGAAACAGATTACATTTATTACCTAATTGACATTCAAGACGAGCTTAAATTTGAAGAATCGGTGGAATACCTCCACGAGTTATTAGATATTTATAGAGATCTTAATTACGAAAACGAAATAATAATTTGTTTCAATAAATTCGATCCTAAGTTCAAGAACGACGAAGATTATTTAGATCGAGCCAAAATGATAACTAATCTAATATTGTCGTCGCAAAATAACGATTTCAAGTTTAAATTCTTTAACACCTCTTATTACGATATATCGTCGATCTCTCAAGCATTTTCTTACTCTCTGAATACCATGTTACATTTAAAAGAAATCGACGCAGTTCTAAACAGATTCGTTAATAATTATAACTGTAATCATGCAATACTATATACTGACACGGGTCTAATAATCTCAGATCATTACATGGAAGCTATGGATACCCGGGAGTTCGAAGAGAAAATAAGTAATAAACTTAACGATGATCTTGAGTTTTTTCAGAGGATTAAAGACGAAAAAGTAGACATAAGCGATCGCACGGTGTTTTCTAACGCTAAAACCTATTACGTACGAAAATTTTTAGTAGAAATTGAGAACGTAGAAAATGTATTCTATGTGGGAATAAGCACTCTTCGTAATAATTTTAGTGCCATAAAGAACGAATTAAACGATTTTCAGAGCGTATTACTTAGAAATCTAGCCTAAAAACGGTGGAGAATAGACCTCATGACATTCGTTTTCAGAAAAGAAAAACGAGTGTTAGGTAGGTTACAACTACCTCTATTTCCTTAACTGTCACTAAGAACAGAACAAATTAAAGCAATACATTAAAGATTATTAAGGGTGAAAATTATTTTTACAACTGAGAAAGAAAGGTTTATTTTCACAAACAAAACATTTTTCTGAGGTATGGTGTTACTTTTTATATGGCTTTACAAAAAATGACTGCTCAAAAAATAATTGAGAAGAAAAAAAAAGGAGAAAAAATAGTAACTATCACTTCATACGACTATTCGTTTGCTAAGATCGTTGACGAATGTGGAATTGATTTAATTCTAGTCGGCGATTCTCTTTCTATGGTTATTCTTGGATATAAAAATACATTAGCAGTTACAATGGAAGAAATGATTCATCATACAAAAGCAGTGTCTCGTGGAGTTTCAAATGCGATGGTAGTTGCGGATATGCCATTTCTATCTTATAAAATCGATATACAAGAAGCTGTTAGGAATGCGGGAAGATTCATTCAGGAAGGTGGAGCTGAAGCCGTGAAAGTTGAGGGGGGTATGAAAATTTGTCCCACAATAGAAGCTATGATTGATGCTGATATTCAAGTCATGGGGCATATAGGACTTACTCCTCAAGCTATATATGAGTTTGGAGGATTTTTAGTTCAAGGGAAAACGATAGATGCCGCAAAAAAGCTGATTTTAGACGCAAAAAGCTTAGAAAAATCAGGCGTGTTTTCAATTGTCCTGGAAAGTATTCCTTGGCAAATTGCTAAATTAATTACTAAATCGATTGACATTCCAACTATAGGAATTGGAGCTGGTTCTTACTGTGACGGTCAAATTTTAGTTATTAACGATATGTTAGGGCTTTTTACCGACTTCAAACCTAAATTTATTAAATATTTTGGAGATGTAGGAAAATCCGTCCGAAACGCATTATTTAACTATAAAAACGAAGTAGAAAAAGGGCTTTATCCCGATAGAGAGCACTCATACGAATTTCCACACGAATCGTTAGAACAAATTAACGATTGGTTTGAAAATGTTGACATCGAAGAAGAGACGAGCAAAAGAGAAGTGTAATACAATGACTTCCAGCTAATATAAAAAGTCCCCATTGAAATCGTTATTTAAAGGATTCTTAAAAATATTACATATTTAATAAGTTAAAGATTCCAAAACTCTCTTGAAAAGTGCCATACACCCGCAGTTGCCCACATATAATCTAGAAAATATGAAGCATAATATCCAAAAGTATAATTAAATAAATTTTTATTAATAATTATAATATAAGAACTTTGATTATTATACAAATTTCTGATACAAAAACCGAATAAAGCAATGGAAGAATTGAAATGGCTGAAGAATACGATTATCTTTTTAAATCTATCGTGGTAGGAGATGGTGGTGTCGGTAAAACCGCACTCACACTCCGATTTTCGAAAGGTTTTTTTACTGAAGATTACAAAATGACGATCGGCGTTGATTTCCACGTAAAAACGATCTCAATTGATACTCTTGAAGGCCCAATCAAATGTAAGCTCCAACTCTGGGATACAGGCGGTCAAGAACGATTTAGTTCAATAAGGCCCATGTATTATAGAGGATCACTCGGTACAATCCTCGTCTTCGATCTTACGAATTCTGCAAGTTTTGAACATTTACCACAGTGGATTGAAGAAGTTAGGGCTAACATAAAATCGGATATACCTGTATTACTTATTGGCAATAAAAGCGATTTAACTGACCAAAGAGCTGTTTCAATTGAAGAAATTAACAATTTTACTAGAGACTTCAATTTATATTATATGGAGACGTCTGCGAAAACGGGAGACGGCGTCGGAGATTGCTTTTACATTCTTGCTTGCTTGATGATAGGACAAGGAGTTCCTGACCAATTAATCGATAACACAACCGTTTTCGCTCCAGGACAGATTATTATTGGAAGTGAACCCATCGAAAAGCCAGAAGTTCAACCTACAATACCTCAGAAAGCGTTTTCAGCACCACCGGTTCCAGAACCCGAACCCAAACTTGAATATGAAGCCCCTCCAGTACCAGAACCAAAAATAACATACCCTAAAAAACCCACACCTAGTTTTGAACCAGAGCCCGAGCTTGAATATGAAGCTCCCCCAGTACCAGAACCAGCTTCTGTGTTTCAACCTCAAGCTAATCCAGAAATTTTTACTCCCGAACCAACAGACATAGAATTTAAAACACCTGATCAGATTATAGCTGAGAAATCTCAGCCATCAGAACAAGATAGCGAAACTTATAAACCAAAAACTGTACCGTTTACATCAAATGTCCCAATCCCGGCACCTACTCCTAAAGAATTTCAAACACAGAAAACAGTAAAACCCGCGGAGAGCTCTTCTTTCCAAACTCCATTCCGCGTCACGAAAAGAGAAGATCCACCTAAACCACGACCTGCCTCTATGACATTTGAACCAACCCCCCAACCACAACAAGAAATAGCGGTAGAGCCGCCATTTTTTCAAGACTCCACTTCCCAACCTGCATCTTCTGAATCGTTAATCGACTATATGCCTCAAACAATGATATCCAAAAAAGAAATGAAAAAATTAGCTAAAGAAAAAAAGAAACAAGATAAGGAAAAGGCTAAAATCGAAAAAGAAAAGAAAAATTCTGAAAAACGAGAGAAACAAGGGGAGTTATTTGAAGCGATGAAGACATTAAAGAAAAGTAAAAAACAAAAAAAGGTTGATGATGACGGTGTGACACCCGAACAGATGTCACCTCAAGTATCACCGAGCTCAGAACCAAGTTCATTGTTCCAGACTTTAACTCAAAGAACGGAAGAATTTCCAGCGGAAAGTAGCGCATCCTTCGTTCCTTTTACCGCTACAAAAAGGGTTGACGAAGAAGAGAAATCAAAATTGCGAATAATTCCTAACGTAGCAGATATAGATAGCAATTTCACATCATTCACAGCAATTACATCCTCTCATTCAGTTCACGAAGAAAAACAAAAAGAGAAGAAAAAAGATCTACTAATTTGCGAACAATGCGGAACAATGTTATCTTCTGATTACGCTTATTGTAATAAATGTGGTAATAAACTCTAAGAACGAGAACTAAAAAGCTAAATTTTTTTATTATAGCTAAAGATTTTTACCGCAAATGGGGCATGTGCTCCACAAACTTTTGATTTTTGAATTACAAAAAGGACAGACTTTCAAATTTGGATCTATCTGAGTTTGAAGAGTTCCAAAAATCGTTGTTGTATCGTCAACGTGATATTTTTTTGGTTGAGGGGGTGGTATCTCTCTTTGATTGTTTAAATGAAGTTCAGAGAGTTGGACTGACTCGTCAAAAATAATTTTATCAAGCTCGTCTTCAAGCCCCACCTTGGATTTTTCGATACTTTCTGAGTTTTCAGCAGATTGATCCGTTACCTTGGGAGGTTTATATTCTGAAGAAGGTGGAATACTTTCTGTGGATCGACCCTCGTTGTTTCCTAAATGTTCCCCAGGTAAGCCAACTTTATAACGAAAGTACTTACCGTCATTATTTTCAACGATTTTTTCACCGTGTGCTAATAACACTTCAATGTAATAAATAATTACTGTACCCAACGGAACCTCAACTATTTCGGCAATAAAATAATCTAACTGGTTTTCCATCCTCAAGCTATACCACGACACCCCATCATCAGCGCTAAAAATTAGTTGTACACGTTCAAAAGAGTCGTCAAAATCTTCTTCCGTTATTTTTACGACAATTTTAATTGTTTTTTTCACTACTTCTTTTTTTCCGACAACCAAGTCTGGTTTATCATAATCCCAAGCGGCACCGCATTTAGGACAATTAGTAAACCAATTAGGGTATTCGTAATTACAACTGGTACATGTTTTCGTATAATATCTCGTTGTTTTTATTCCAAGCTTTTTTTTTTTATCTTTTGCCATTCTCTAACTCATTACTAAAGTGGATTTTAACCCTACATAATATTATTACATTACTATACCATTGTTTGACTTGCGATATATAATTAACGTATATTATAAAATTCCCTAACATTACTTTTTATAATTTTAGTTTTTTTACGATTTTTTCTAAATCAGAACTAAATTCGATTAAATGGTCTCTTTTTACGTGAGGCATAATGACCACTCTCACTAAATTGAAATCCAGAAATTTTCCTAACATCCATTTGTTGTTACGTAAAGTTTTTTCAACTTCACATATACTTTTTCCACTTTCGGTGGTGATTCCTACTACATTCATAACTGGGTCAACCGCTAATTTTACACCATCAATTTCTGATATTCTTTGTGATAGGAACTTTGTGTTTTCCATACATTTTTTCACAATCTCCTTAAAACCATCCACCCCTAAAAGTTTTAAAATTGCCCAAAACGCTATGATCGGACTTCCTGGTCTAGTGCCTACCATGTGAAAATGTTGAAAATTCCCACCTGCTAAATAAGGAATTTCAAATCCTGTTTTTTTTAAAATCGAAGCGTCCTTAATGAAATATCCACCTGAAGGTATAATTCCTAAGCCCATTTTGTGAGGATCTGCTGTAATTGAATCCACGCTTTTCACTGAAAAATCCCAAGCTGGAACAAGATACCCTAACTCCTTTAGAAAAGGTAACACAAATCCACCAAACGCAGCATCTACGTGAAAAAATATGTCTCGACCTTCAATAAGTTCCCCTATTTCTTCAATAGGATCAACTAAACCTAAGGAAGTCGTACCCGCAACTCCAACAACAGCGCACGTGTTATCGTTAACGAGCGATTCTAAATGGTTCAAATCTAATTGAAAATTATCAAGAAGATTCACCTTTTTCAATTTAAGATTTAATAAATCTGCTGCTTTATCAAAGGATACATGAGCTGAGCATGGAAGTACAACCTCTGGTTTTTTAATATGAGGGCGTAAATTTCTAGCAATCCGCATCGCTATTAAATTAGCCTCTGATCCCCCGGTCGTAAACGTACCATAGATATCACTATTACCAAATAATTCACCAATTTCGCGTATAACTTCATCTTCTAATTCTGCGGTGCCTAAAAATAATCCAGGATCTCCCAAATTTTTCGATATATACTTATTATGTATTTCTTTAGCGATACTTAAAGGTTCTGAGCACATAGAACCTAAAATTGAGCCAGAATCGTATGATAAATCCTTTTTTAGCTTTATTTCAAGCAATTTAAGTATTTTTTGTTTTTCTATTCCTTCTTTCTGCATTGTTTACTACTATAAAACAATTTTAATATTAATTGTCATATTTCTTAAAAAATAAAAAGCTTAAAAGAATTAAAATTTTACAAAATATGATATGTGAATTGAGATGAAGTTTTTATAAATTATTTTGACTCTTTAAAATCTTTTAGAATCTCTTATTGTATATTTTTCGATCACGGCTTCTAATTCGTAGCTAATATCAATTTTATAGAAATTAGCAAGACAAATTAAGGCAAACATGACATCTGCGAGCTCTCCACCTAAATTGGGTAAAAATTTATCAGATTTTTTAGGTTTAAAACCTTCTAAATGATTTATTTCTTTTGCAAGTTCCCCAATTTCTTCTACAATTGCACTAAGCATAGAAAGAGGCGGCCAATATCCTCCGTGATGCGCGATCCAACCATCTATTTTCTTTTGAAATTCTTTTAATGAAATGTTTTTAGTCATACTTAGAATAATATTTAAAAGTATATAAAAAAATCAAAATAAA
>SOKP01000275.1 GCA_004375715.1 Promethearchaeota archaeon
CAGTATCAACTAACCATTTCGTTAATCCAGTACTAATAAGAGCCGTCGTTGTAGCCATTAAAATAATGAATATCATGGATCCCGGCGGGTAGCTTATCAAATCAAGAAAAGCATTAGATCCTTGTATTAATAACAAAAGCATAGTTAATATGAAGAAATTTTAATTATTTATTAAAGTTTTTAGCAAAAAAATAAAAAATAGGTAGAAGATATTTTAATCTAATCCATCCCTAAGAACGACCGCATGCCCGGATACTGCATGGCTGCCATTTCTTTAGCGAGTGATTCAGAATATTGGTGCACAATTCCTATTGCTATCAGAAGTCCCGTACCTGAAGTCAGTGCACCTAGAGAATCGGCGAAGAAACTCATTACTGCAATTATTATTCCGTTCAGTATCACTAGCGTTGGGATGTATCTCTTTAAGATTTTCTCAATTATTTTATCCGAACTTCGAAACCCGGGAATTTGCATTCCTGAATCTATTATCTGCTGAGCAATATCACGCGGCGCTAGACCTGAGACATCAACCCATACACGGCCGAGCATCACACAGAGGAATATGAAGAAAATCAAGTATATAATAGCTCTTATTGGATCGGCAAGTAAACCTTGAGGTCCAAGTAAACCTTGAGGTGGGGTGAGGAAATATAGCAACCCATAATTTGGAACCAGGTAGTTACCTGCCGCTCCGCCAGGATCCACAGTGTCGAAACGGCCGATGAGATCTATCAGGAAATCGAAACCTTGCCCTCTAAGCGCTGAGTTAGGTCCTGCGAGCATCTGTCCAAAGAATAGGAAGTTAGCGTATAATGCATTAACTAAAATGACCGGGATATTCGAGACATAGAGTAATTTCATAGGATATTTGCCTTTGAAACCTCGATACCCCTTGTACGCCAAGGGGATTTCGACCCGGGTGGACTCGAACCATATTACAATCAGAAAAATAACTAGCGTAGTAATACCTCCAAAAAGAGATGGCAGCCTATCGCTTCTGAACATTAAATCTCCAACATCATATTCTGGATCTCCTAAAGCTTGGAAGAATGCTACTACAATACCTCTAGCGACGCCATCAGCCCCGATAAAACTAAATAAACTCCAAAAGATTTGACCTGCGACACCTGTAGCGATAAATAAAGATACTCCGCTTCCAATCCCCCATCCCTTTTGCAGTAATTCATCAAGTAAGATGATAACCAATCCAGAAAGAACTAACTGCAAAAATACAAATGTTGCGTTGGTAGCAGTTAGCTCTCCAAAAGCTCCTCCACCAATATAAGCGATAATATTGAATATTGTCAGAAACATTGCGAACACTTTTTGAGAACCGCTAAACATCGATCTATCGTAAGGATCGCTCAGATCAACTTTAATAATTTTAGAACCAAGTAATAGCTGCATAATTAATCCTGCTGTTACTATTGGACCAATTCCTAATTCTGTAAGTGTTCCTCGCTGACTTGCCAATATAACTCTTAACCAGTAATAATAATCTGTTGTCTCTGTAACATTTACTCCGTAAAGTGGAATGTTTGACATAATCAAATAAATAACTAGTGCCACTACAGTCCACAATAATTTTTCTTTGAAACTTACTTCTCTTTGCGGCGCTTTAATCTCAGGCATTACCCGTACGAATGGAGTAAAGAATCTTATGAATTTTCCTGTCATGGTTCATCAGTTAATATCTTTAACGACTAATTTCTTTTTAAATAAAATAAAATTTTCTCGAATGAGAAATGTAATTAAACTAAAAATTGAATTTTAAAAAAACTTTTTGATTTAAGTAGGCATTCACTTGAATAATTGATATCCTAGCAAATAGATTGTGATTAAATAAATATAAAGTAAAAAAAAAATAATAGAAAAAAATAATTTAGTTATTACAAAATTAAATCTAATTCAATTTCTTTACATGCCTTAGCTTTTTGGAATTAGAATAAGGATCCAATGCCAGTAGGTTCCTCTTCCTCTTCTTCCTCTTCTTCTTTCTTCTTCTTCTTTGGCGCTCCTTTTGCGGGTTCTGCAGAAGCTGCGGGGGCAGCCATTACGGGAGCCGCTGCAGCAGAACTAAGAATCGTTTCAATGTCAGCCTCTTTAAGTCCAGCCACAACTTTTGTAAGTTGGGCTTTATCAACATTTACATCGGCAGCTTTTAATATTTTTTCAATGTTGGTTTCGGTGATATCTTTTTGTGCTTTATGCAATATTAAGGCAGCATATATTGTTTCCATTTTTTTAACCTCTTTTTTATTTTATCCAATTAATTTTAAAATTTATGTTAGTTTATTTCGTCAAAAAATCTATTTAATTATCCAAATAATCCTCCGATTCCGACTTCTTCACCTTCCTCACCATCTTCGTCTTTGGATTCGTCTTTTTTACTCTCTTTTTTCTTTTCCGTTTCAATAGCTGGTAGATCTCCACCAAGAACCATCGCGTTTATAGCGTTAGCATTTGAGGCAGCTTTTCGAATGTATTCATCCCGTAGATCTTCAAAATATACGGGTAATTTGAATAATAGTCCAAGAGCTCCTCGGTGTGCTTTTTGAATCATAGGCTTTATGGTTTCTTTGTCTACAATACCTAGTTCTAAAGCTAAATTCTGAGCAGAGAAATATGCTGAAGTTAAGTCCTTTTGGAATTGTTCCATGTCCATATATAATATTTCTTCTGGAATAATTTCGCCATCGCTCCAAGCGTAATGAATCTTTATAAGAGATTCAATTGGATTTATTCCCAACTTCTTTAAAACAGCAGCTTGCTTTACATCAACAAAGTCCCCTGCATAATGCGTTTGGGTATCTTCTCTAATCCAAATAGTATCATTTTGAATACTCGTTGGAAGCCGTAATGTCATGTTTAATTCGCTAATAACTTGCCCAGTAGGTAAGCCTGTGTCGCCAGCGCTTACCCAAATATCAACGGGTGTAATTTCACCAGGTTTAGCGGGAACCATCCATTCGCTTTGATTAAATATTTTTTTTAAATCAAAGATATTCAGATTTGTAAAACAAAATGCAGCTTGTCCAGGAATTCTCTCAGCAAATTCATCTAAATTTTCTTTTTTAGATTCTTGCTTATACGCATCTATCGCTCTAAGTTGAAGGCTCTTTTTTGACATCCTTATGGTTGCTTTTCCTCTTAAAATTTTACGCATTTCTTGAATTTGCCTGTCGTTAAGTTTTGCCACCTCTATTACAGCGACAGTACTATAGTCTTTAAACAAACCCACTAAATGCTCAACTTCATCCAACTTCCATTGAGGTATTTCATGTTTACCAATCACTGTTTTACACCTCTATACTCTTTAAAAATTGTTCGTCAACTTTAATGGGATGTCCCATGGTTGTTTTCAAAAACATGGATTTAATATTATTGTATCTATGGGGCATTTGATCGGCGATATAATCCACTACAGCTTTTAAATTTTCGAAGACTCTATCTTCCTCCATTGATTTCTTCCCTATTTTTACTTGGATGAGAAGTTGTTTCTTCAGCTGAATTCTGATTATTTTTAGGTATCGCCCTATCGCTATTCTTAGATCCTCTGGACTTGATATAATACCATAACCACTTGGAAATGGTTTTGGCATCTTCCCTAATGGTCCAAGAAACCTAGCCAAATAACGCGCTACGCTTGGCATCATTTTATCTTCGACTATAAAGAAATCGTATTTCTTCACGAATTTCTTCTTTACTTTTTTCTCTTCGTTGTTCAATTGTACTAATCCATCAGTATCAATCGTCTCTAATCCTAAGTTTCGGGCTTCCAATAGAATTTCATCTGAAGCTATTACACATACATTGGGTTTATCACTTGTTATAGTATTGTTAGGTAGTACTATTTCCTTGTCTATCCTCTGTTTAGGGTCGTTTAAATTAAGGTCTTTCAGATTAATAATTAAATCAATTGATTCGTCAAATTTCCTAACCTTATCTTTAAAGCCCTCCTTTTTTATAACAGAGTGCTCTATAGCTGCGCTAATCGATTTTTTTAACAATTTATCGTCAACTTTCATATTTTACATCTCTCCTTGGATTTTATCGTCAAATTCTCCAGCGTCAATTCGTTTTTGTATATCTCTTGGATTACTACCCTCAACTGTAGCACCAATAGAAAGAGCTGTTCCTATAACCGTTTTTACAGCGTTTTTGAAAGTTTTAGCTAAGAAGATGTCCTTTTTAGCGTTTGTAACAGTAATCACCTGTTCAAGAGACAAATCACCAGATTTCTGCTCAGAGCTATTTACGCTTCCTTTTTC
>SOKP01000169.1 GCA_004375715.1 Promethearchaeota archaeon
ATTGGAGCCCAGATTGGTGAGGGTTCTAGAATTCTTTCTAAAAATTATAATGCTGAAGGAGTCGCAATGCATGTAAAAGGTTTAGAACTTCCTGCATATGATCCTAGGGGTGCTATTGGACATGCGTTAGGTTATGCAACCTCTAATAGAGGAGGATGCCACCTTACAGGATATTTGGCTTCCTTAGAAATATTTGCTGCCCCTAAAAAAATAAACAGGTTTACAATGGCAGGAAAGCCTGATTTATTGGTGTTAAAGCAAAATCAAAAGGCAACAGAAGATAGCCTTGTAATATGCGTTTTTGCTGGATGGGCTTTAGGACTTGACTATTATGCTCGGTTTATGAAAGCAATTACGGGTATTGATTACGATGTGATAAAACTTTTAGAAATTGGGGAGAGAATATATAATTTGGAGCGACTCATTAACATTAAAGAAGGTATGAATAAAAGAGATGATTCTTTACCATCAAGATTTATAAATAAACCTCTCACTGATGGTATATCTAAAGATCACATAGTTCCTTTAGAAAGAATGTTAGAACAATATTATTATGTGAGAGGGTGGGACGAGGATGGAGTCCCAAAACCAGAATTATTAAAAAAATTAGGTATTAATCCAATTTAACTAATAAAGAGATGAAAATATGATTATTGAAGAATCAATTTATAAAATTTTCAAGAAAATAGGTAAACACTTAGTTGATCATGGCTATAACACTTCACATTCTGGAAATATCTCAATTAAAAGTGGTGGCAAGATAATTATTAAAAGAAGAGCTGCAATGTTAGGAGATTTACAGATAGAAGATCTAGTTTTGAGTGATTTAGAAGAGGAAGATTCAAGTTCTCTCATAGCGAGTACCGAACTTGGCGTTCACCGTGCGATTTATTTACAAACTGATGCAATGGCAGTAATACATGCTCATAATCCCTATTGTGTTACATTATCTCTGATTGAAGATGAGATAACATGTATAGATGCTGAAGGATTCGCGTTATACAAAAAAATTCCAATTATCGATGTAGAAATACCGGCAGGTGCATATTATACATCAATTGAGGTGCCAAAAATGCTTAAAAATTACCCGTTTGTTGTAGTAAGAGGACATGGTATTTTTGCCAAAGGAATGACTTTAGAAGACGCCTTGCAATATGTAACGGGTGCAGAACAGTCTGCATATATCAGATATCTCACATTAATCACGGGAAAACCCTTAAAGAGAGATTTCTCAAAAGAAAAAGATTTTTCATTATGGTAAAATACAATTAAATTTCTTTTTATATTTTTTCTGAGAATGCTATTTGTATACTTCAATTTGAGATCAAAAATATTAAAGTATTATCTATTCTTCTCTTAATAGATAAATGTTATATTCTTACTTTTGAACTTAAATGATTTTATATGATTTTTAACCAAGTTAAACGATTAATTGTTAAAGAGAGGCTAAGGTTTTTTTTCTATGAAACTGCTTTCGTGTTTTTGCTTATTTTTTTTATTTCAACAATTGAATGGATTTTGTTGCCTTTTGAATTAAATCCTGAGATATTTGGAACTATTTTTTATATTATGCGCGCTGTAGTGGTTTTTTTAGCAATACCCACAACGATAGTGTTCATGGAAAAACTAATCCCTAATGAAAGCGATCTAAGGAGGAAATTAAAAATTTCAGCATTTAAGAGTCATTTTATGTTGTATAAAATATCCAAAAGTAATTACAAATTTCAATTGTTATATGGAATTTTATTACTATTTTTAGTGTTCATCCCCTTGAATTTCTTTTTATATCTTTTAATTCCAGAAATGGTAACATATCAAAAAATTTCAGAAGGATTGGATTTGCAGAATTCTTATTTATTTATTGATAATTTCATAATATTTCTGGTATTATTAATCCTAATCCAGATTTCTATTGCAATTGTAGAAGAAACGATATATAGGGGATTTATTAATAAAAGAGGAGGAGAACATTTTAATCGTATTTCAGCTGCATTAATATCAGCTTATTCTTACGGGTTTTTAAGTTTAATGTATTATTTTGACCCTATTGCAAGCTATTTTAGTAATATATTCCCTATAATATGGTTTTTTGCATTGTTCTTTATTGGATTAATTCTTTCTCTCACTACAATAAGGAGAAAATGGCTTTTTCCTTCCATTTTTGCCCACTCAACGAGTAATATAATAATGTTCAGTATGATTTGGTGTTTTAATGGAACCAATTATGCTGATATTTTACTTTATATTTATTTTCCTTTATTATTAATAAGTATAATATTATTTATTTGGCAATATAAACGAATTAGAGAGAGTGTTTCTATTGGATTAGGAATGTTTAAAATATATTTAAAAAATGATGAAAAAGAAGATGAACAAAACAGCGATAAATATTTTCGTATAATCTTTGATATAATTATTGGGTTTTTGGTGTTTCTAATAGGATTATTAATTACTTTATAAAAAATAGTTTATTAGTATGACTTAAAGATGGTATCTAATGGTCAAAAGTAGTGAATCACTGCATAAATTTAAAACTTATAAATCTGATGCAGCACCATTTTTCTTTTATATTGATATATTTCCTCTTGATTTGGAAAACTTTACTGCACCACTTTCCTCAGTTTTAGCTAAGCATGTTAAAAACAATCCAATTATGCCATTGCCAATGAGAGTAGATCGTGTCTTCAACGGAGAAAGTTCAATTATTATTCGACCTAATTCTCCCGTATCATTTCCTTTAAATGAATCAATTATCGCAGTTATTAATCCAATACCATTTCTCCAATCAGGTATTGAGAACCTACTTTATTTTGCTGAAATGAGATCCAAAGAACGATTGTTTCGTTCACTCAAGCCAGAAAAAGTTAGTAATTGGATGGAAAATACAAGATTTCTTTATGGAAATCTGCATCAGCTCGAAGAAGATTTTTCAGCTTTCTTAAAAGCATATTTATATACGATTATCAAAGCAACAGTTAATGAAAAGGATATCGCAGGAGCAGCAATTGAATATTGTGACATCATAAATAATATTTGCAAGAAAAAGATGTTAAGAAATAAGATTTTAGTCGAAATAAATAGCAACCAAGAAAGTGTTAATCTATATCGAGAAAAAAAAGCTAAATATAGAGAGAAATTAAAAGTAGTCAAAAAAACTGAATATCACCCAGAACTCATCGATATAGAAGTATATAATTTTTATGAAACCAATTTTCCAAAACAAGAGGATTTTAAAAATTTCATTAGCAAAAATTATGATATTATTGTAATGAAGTATATTCCATTACTATTATATGATGATTTACAAGAATGCATGCTTCAAAATATGAGATTACTTGAAACAAATGAATTGGAATTATTGAATCCATCAATCTTGTTGGAAAATAATGTGATATTACTTCTAGACTCAGAAAAGACAGAATCGATTAAGCTAAACAAATACGATTGGTTAACTGATTTAGGGGAAATAGATATTGATGTAATATTGAATTCTATAAACCAATCTTTAATTCCAAAAAATAAGATGTAATTATTTTTTTAATAAAATAATTATCCATTACAATTTGTAACCTACTATATTCGAGTAAAAAAGAGTTAAAAGATTAATGTTAATTGAAAAACTTGGTTTTGAAACCACTGATAAAGTTGTGATTTTTCACATAGATGATGTAGGTTTTTCCCACTCCTCAAATATAGCTACATTTGAATGTTTGGATTTTGGTGTCGCTAGTTGCGGATCGGTAATAGTCCCTGCACCTTGGTTTTTAGAAACCACCTCAATATGTAAAAAGCAGCCTTCTTATGATATGGGTGTACATTTAACTCTCACATGTGAATATGATCTTTATAGATGGAGGGCGTTGAGTAGTGTAGATCCTAAAACCGGTTTACTTGATTCAGAAAGATCCCTATGGCGTACTGCTGAGGAAGCAATTGCAAACATAAATCCTAAAGCAGCAGAAATTGAATTGCGTACTCAAGTTCAAACGGCGCTTGCTAGTGGTATCGACATCACGCATATAGACACTCATATGGGAACTGTTATGGATCCTAAGTTTCTTCCTTTTTATTTGAAAATAGCTCGCGAATTTAAGGTCGTAGCGTTTTTACCTCGAATCTCTAGGGAAATTCTTAAAGCCGCAGGTTTGGGAAACCTTGCTGATGTATACTTAAAGATGTTTGATAAAATAGAAGAAAGTGGTATTCCAATTCTCGATCATATGATTATCGATACGATGGGAGATAGTCCAAATAAAACAGATTACTATT
>SOKP01000197.1 GCA_004375715.1 Promethearchaeota archaeon
ATGAGTATTGATGATCTTCAAGAACAAGTAGAAAAATTTAAGGGTGAAATGGACAAGCTCGAGGAAGTTTGCGATACTCTTCCAGAGTGCAAAGAAGACGATGCTTGCGAAACCTGCGAAACTTACAAAAAAATTGATGTCCTTAATGGTAAAATTGCAGAATTAGAAGAAAAAATTGAATCTCTCATGAGCGACGATGAAGACGACGATGAAGACGACGATTAATTCTTACATACTTTAATTATTATCTATTTATCTATTTTATTTTTTTTTTAATTTATGTCTTTTTTTAGAGCTTTTACAGATTTAAGAAGATTTTCCCTTTAGTTCTGCTATAGATAAATCAATTCCCTCCTCTAATGTTATTTTTGGTAGAAATCCGAGTATTTTTTTTGCTTTACTAGGGTTTGCGTAAAATTTATTGACATCGTAAGATCGTGACTTAGTAAATTCAACTGTGCTTTTACTTCGAGTTTTTTTAATAATTATGTCGGCTAATTGTTTTAATGAGATTGGGACCCCTGTAGATATGTTGAAATCGTCAAAAAGAAGATTTCTACTCTCTATTTCCTGGACGCATCCCAAAATCCCTTGAATAGTGTCGGTGATATATGTAAAATCGAAAATTTCCTCTCCTGTGCCATTAATAATCAAATCTTCTTCGTTAAAAGCCTGTAAAATAAACTTTGGTATGACTCTATCTAAATGATCGTTTTTTCCGGTATAGACATTTGAAAATCTTAATACTCTTACTTTTAAACCATAATTTTCTGAGTACACTTTGCACAATTCCTCTCCTGATAGTTTAGAGACTCCATAAACGTTAATTGCTTTACGAGTCGTCGATTCATTGACCGGCAAGGTTGGAGACTCGCCATATACCTCTCGAGAGGATCCAAATATCACCCAAGGGTAAATATTATCGGTACATATCAGCCTTGCAGACTCGAGCACATTAATTATCCCTCCAATATTGGTATTAACGCATTCTAAGGGATTTTCATGTGCTATTTTTACTCTACTCACTGCTGCTAAATGAATAATGCCATTTATCCCTAATATTTTGGATTGTAAAGCTGAAAAAACTCGAACATCCTCCAATGGGTTATCTTTGATATCAAAAGATATAACTTCAATACGCTTTTCTTCTAGTAATCGCTTTAGGGCAGAACCAATGAAACCAGAGCTTCCAGTTAGTAAAATTTTCATAGTAGTATAATATAGCTTAGATATTAATTAAGACTTATCTTAAATAGAAACAAATAAAAAAAAAAAAAGTTATGAAGTAATTGGATGTTTTACATATCTTTTTTTTTATTATTTATTCACAATAAACAAAATTAAAAAAAGAATTTGTATTTCTCCTAGTAAGACTATTTCTCTAGTTAAATTCAACAATATTCAAAATAGGAGTTTTAAAAATGGAAGAGAATAAAAAGAAAAAATATTTGACTCAAGCTATAAGTGACGAAATCCTCGAAAAGTTAAGTTTAAAAAACAGAAATTCGTTTTTAAATACGAACCTAACGGCTATTTTGGAACCAAAGGAGTTTAATTTTCTAAAAAAGGTTCAAAAATTCTGCATGCGTTTCGAAAAGAAAAACGAGATTACGCACGGTCCTGAGGAAGATGTTTACGATTGGATCCCCACATTTGGAGCCGAAGGATTCCTTACAAGATCTCACAGTTTCGAGGTGATTGATGTTAATTACACTGATTATGGTCTAACCATGGAATTGATGAGGAATTTAGCTGTAGGTTTTTTTGACCCTCAGTTTTCCATGGCTGGTGGGGCAACTCAATTAGCCATTAACCCGCTTTTAGAACATCACGAAAACATCCCTATTAGGTTAGAAGTTCTAAAAAAATTCGTAACGGGAGAAACTCCCGGAGCTATATTAATCACCGAACCAGAAAGGGGCTCGGACGCGGTGCATATGTTAACCACGTGCGACGAGCAGCCAGACGGATCTTTTCTTCTAAACGGAGAAAAAATTTACAGCACTAACGCTCCTAAAGCAGGATACGTCGTTACTTATGCTACTGCAGAGCAGAACAATGGGAACACAATGGCTCAGTTCTTAATTGATACATCGTGGGAGGGTTGGAAGGTTGAACGAGTTTATATTCCTTATGTTCCAAAAGTGTGGTTAGGTAAAGAATGGTTTGATAACCTTAGAGTACCAAAGGATTACGTGTTAGGTGGTGTAGGTAAGGGGCGAGAACATCTTTTTGAAGGATTGGTTCCGGAAAGAATAGGGATAGCAATCGATTGTATATCCAAATGTTGGAACGCAATTGCGTACGCGGCTATATATGTGAACAACAGAAAACAATTCGATCAAATGATTTTGAAATTTCAGGGAGTAGGTTTTACTTTAACTGACCTTTGGGCAAGATTAACTAACCTCACGCTCGGACTTTTAATGTTTTGTAAAAATTATGATGGCAAAATGGAAAAGTTTGGAGGGGAGCTTCCTAGAAACATTTCACAAGCCTTAGTAGCTTCTGCTAGTCAGTTCAAGTATCATGTTGCTAAACTTACAGAAGAGATTTGCTATGAAGCTGCAAACTTAATGGGCGGCGCTGGCCTATGCGACAACACTTTAATGCACGACCTAGTAAACATCTCTAGAATCGCTGAAATCATAGGTGGAAGCAGACAAATCCAAAACTATGTTATGTCGATGTCGCTACGTCAAATTTACAAGATGTCGGGTATTTAAAACATCCAAATTTTTCATACTTTTTTTTTTTAAATTTTGATAATAAAGAGCACTTAAATGAACTAATCTAAAATAGAGGAAAAATTACTATTTAGAGCTATCTATTGGGAGAAAGGGATAGTTAACATCTTTTATTTTTGATAATAAATATTTTTTCAAGAGGAGATTTTAAATCGAAAAATACTATTAAATTTGTTTTCCTTACCGAAATTTGACCTACAATGTTAAAAAAAAGAGAAATTCTGATCAGAATTTCAAATTATCGATTTAAATAAGCTTAGTAAAAAAAAGTAGAAATTTTTTTTTAATACGATATTTAATACAATATTAATTAAAAATAGCTGCCGAACTAAATGGGAGATTTGGGAATTATAAGCGTTGTTACATAATCAACTTCTTAAGTCTCTTCGAAAATTTTTTTGATATTATTAAACTCGTCTCGAATGGACAATTTTTCTTGAACTGGATTACAGAAATAAAGTTGTCAATTCCAACTAAAGATAAGATACCGTATTCTTCGAGCGATATTAATTCACTTATTCTTGAATTCCCTATTATAAATCTACTCTCTAATAATCTTATTATCTCTGAAAGGACATTCGAGCTGAGGTATGATACGATAACTCTTCCAGTTTGAGTCAATAATGCAGATGAAATTACAAAAGAGGAAAAAGTATGAAGCTCATTAAAGACTTCAATTAAATCCTTTTGAATTTCTTCTGAAACTAACTTCTTGCTCTCAATTATTTCATCGACATTTTTCTCGAAATTTTGATATATCGAAACTTCGCCATTAAAATTTTCCGTTAAGTTTTTCAAGTCAAATTCGGATAGAAACTCGCTTTTAATTTCCCGTAACTGGTTTCTCAGCTCTACTAGATTATCAGTTCTATCGCTAAATAGAGCAAACATGAGCTCACTGGAGTTGGCTTTTTCTACTTCAAAGATGAATCGAAAAGGTCCAACTTCAATTTCAGATAACTCTTTTGTTTTCAAAGTTTGTTTAACAAATGAGAAAATTGCGCTTAAGAAGCTACTTGTAAGATTTATGTCAAAAATATCCTCATAAGCTTTATAAAAGAGTAGTTCGCCAGTTGATTTCATAATAAAGATATTTTTAATCATTGGAACTCAAAGAAAATTAGGTTAATAACTCTATAATTAAGGTTTTATATCCTTTTAATAAAAGTTTAGATTTAAAAATTCTTGTATAAATCATTCTATTGGTTTAAAACCGATGAAATTGCGTTTTTCTTTCTCCGGACTAGAAATATAATAAATTTAATGCTATTGTATTGATATTTTTTAGGCTAAAATCCATCAAATTTAGCCCATTCGTCGTCGTCGTCGATTTCCTCGTCATCTTCGTAAAGAGTCTCTGAATTCTCTGCTTTGACGCCTTCAATTGACTCTTCTTCATACTCGTCGTATTCATCGTCAAAACTTATAGCTTTATCTAAATCCACAGCTACTTCTCCCTCACCCACTTGAATTTCTGGGATGGCTTCCTTCTTTTTCTTTTTCTTTTCAACTAATTTGAGGTAATCGCCGTGAATTTTAATTGTAATAGGAGTTTCTTCTTGTAAAAGCCGTACCACTACTTCTTCGCTACTTGATGTATCGTGTGGCATGCGCATAACGATCGCTCTTGAATTTTCGAATACACCACTTATTATTTCAACGGTATCACCCGATTCTAAATATTCAGTGACGCTTCTTGGTAGTAAAACATGTTTTAACTCGTTTAAATCAATATTTTGGACGATTCTTCCTTTAATATGGGGAATTCCTTGTACTGCAATTTGAACAGATCTTTTTTGAGGTGCTTCAAAAAATACATAACCGGGTAATAAAGGAGATATAAGCATGGCTCTAATATCGGGAACTACATCTAAAATTTTAAACCGGTAAAAAATTTGTCGTAATATGTTACTCTCTTGGTTTATCGTAGTTCTCACAGCAAAAAGAGTTGTAGAAGGTTCAGCTTCCTCGAGATCATTGATTTCTGCCGCTGCAAGATCAACATCTACATTTAATTCTTCTTCCTTATTGTTTTCAGACTGTTCCTCTTGGTCAACCATATTTTCTCACTTTTTTCCTATTTGAATTATCAAGATTTAGAATGCTTTTATATTGATTTCTTAAAAAAGTAGGATATTATATAAAGGAAAATCTAAATTATAAAATTTTGCTTTTTAAGGAGATTTTAGTTATGAGAGCAGGTTCCTCAAAGTTTAATCAACCTTATATTCCTATTAATTTCTAGAAGGGTATGTTATTTACATCTAATATTTCAGGAATTCTTCTGTTTCTTTCGAGCCAGGATATTTCTGCCCTAGTATATCTCCAAGTTATTTCGGCTTTTCCTAGTTTACCTTCGACTGGTGTTTCCCAATCCCACGGAGATACTATAACTAAGTCCCCTTTTCTTACCCAAACGCGTTTTTTAATTTTACCACGAATTCTCCCTATTCGTTGCTTACCATCAGCGCAAAATACGCCCATCCGCTCATTCCCATATATCTCAACAACTCTTGCAAACATTTCTCCTATCCTCCTATTGGGAAATTTAACGCGCGTGACGGGTGGTGGAACATATGGTCCCTTCCCTCTCTTCACTTGCTTTCCTTTTTTTTTTGCCATGATTTTTTCCTTCAAATAATGTGTATAATATTAGTATTTGTCATTAGGTTTATAATCACCTTTAATAAAGACGATTTTTATAGATTTTTGAGAGTCGTTCCGAATATTATGCATTTCTTTTGGTTCCACCAAGAATACACTTCCTTCTAAAGCACCGAATTCTTTGTCATTTACAATCATCACACCACCCCCCTCAACGAAATAAAATGTTTCATCAAGTAAATTGTGTCCGTGAGCTTTTTCAGCCATTTTTTCACCAGGTTTTAGTAGAATTAACCCCCAATCTATACTCGGTCCGCGCATCAAATATTTAACACCAGATTCTCCTCCTCTGAATGGAATCTCTTTTTCATTTACACGTTTCATTTTTTACCGATAAACCCAATATCTTATTTACTAAAAACAAATTATCTAAATTAATTTAAGTTAAAAAACTTATCAATTTAAATTCTAAGTAGGGTATAAATGGTTTCTAATTTTAGATTTGCAAGCGTACCTAACATAATTTTTGGAGCTGGTAAATTTAGCGAATTATACGATATTATTGCAAATTTCGGAAAAAATGTGTTGTATGTTATCGGAGGTTCATCGCTTAATGCCTCTGGAAAATGGGATGAAATAACAAGCGAGATGCTCAGAAGATCCATTAATTTCTATTCAATATCTATCGCTGGAGAACCTACTCCAAGCTTAATCGATAAGGCTGTTAAGAAATTTCGACAGAAAAATTTAGGTTTAATTATTGGAATAGGGGGTGGTAGTGTTATTGATGCTGGAAAGGCCATCTCAGCAATGATTCTTAAGAGCGATTCAATAAAGGAGTATCTTGAAGGCGTTGGAGATAAGATACACAATGGGGAAAAAATCCCCTATATTGCCATTCCTACTACTTCAGGGACAGGTAGCGAAGCAACAAAAAACGCTGTAATAACTGAGGTCGGTCCTGAAGGATTTAAAAAATCTTTACGGCACGATAATCTGGTCCCAAATTATGCTATTGTGGATCCTAAACTCGTTGTATCCTGCCCACCCTCAATTACTGCAGCTTGTGGAATGGATGCTTTCACACAGTTGCTAGAAGCCTATGTCTCTCCACATTCAAATCCTGTTACTGATACGTTGGCGTATAGTGGAATCAAACATGTGAAAGAAAATATAATATCTGTTTACGGTCATAAATCTTCAGACTTCAATGCAAGATCTGCCATGGCCTATGGTTCTTTAATTTCCGGTATCGTCCTTGCAAACGCAGGATTGGGAATTGTCCACGGTTTAGCATCCTCAATAGGTGGATTGTTTAATATTCCTCACGGAACTGTATGCGGAACGCTACTTGCTGAAAGCACAAAAATGAATGTAAAGCGATTAGAGCAAGCTGATCGCGATGGTGAACGTGGGTTAATGAAATACGCAATAGTAGGGGCATTAATCGCTGGTAAGGGTTATGAGGTAAATCTAGATGTGTCCTATTATTGTTCCGTGTTAGTAGAAACACTTGAGATGTGGACGGAACAATTGAATCTTGATACTTTAGGCAAGTATGGAATTATACCTAAAGATATCGAAAAGATCGTTAAAAAAACACAATTGAAAAATAATCCAGTTAACCTCAATCCTGAAGATATTAAAGAGATAGTAGTAAATCGAATATAATTAATCAAAAGAAAGGAACTTTTTCTGGCGAAGAAATATAGTACTGACGCCAATTTTTCTCGCTTTTCTGCGTAAATCAGCATCATTAGACGCTAAATAGACCCTCTTTTCTTTTTCTTTTAGTTCTTTACAATTTCTCACCAAAAAATCATCAGTAGTTTCCTCATTTAATTTTGTGAGATGATTGTAAACAAAATTATATTTTTCATTATTATTCTCTAAATATGAAAGACCAGACTTTAGATTCATAGTAAACTTTGTAGCGTTTGGTTCTCGAAGCCTTTTTGCTTCTAATTCATCCAAAATTTGCTTAAAGAGGATGAAAACAGTGCGCCCCTCTAAACTACTATCTATATCATATAGATAATTAATTTTAAACTGAAATGGAAGTAATATGAAATTCGCATCAATTACAATAAGATTTTCTAACATTATTTCATAAATATGCTAAAAAATTAATAACTTTGACGGTCTAATATTTTTGTTGTTAATAACTCAAAAGCCTTCTGGACATTTTCTCCAGATTTACTTGAAATCTTAAGATAATCAAAAAGTTTGAAACGGTCTTGAAAACCTGAAACATAGTCATCTTTTACCATGATATCTTCAGTTAGATCGTTTTTTGTTCCTAAAAAAAGAATAGGCAAATCTGGATCACCCCTACGGCAAAGAGTTACCCACTCTTCTAGTTTTTCTAAAGTCATCGGACGAGTTAAATCAAAAAGTAGTAGAGCTCCTTTCGCACCTAATACATAACTCTCTAACAGAAATCTAAACCTTTGCTGTCCTCCAAAATCCCATAATTGGAGTGTACAATGTTTGCTATCGATATTTACCTCTTTAAGAAAGAATTCCACTCCGATTGTCATCCTCGTTTCAGCACTAAACTTACCTTCTACATAACGATGAAGAAGTGTGGTTTTTCCGACTCCTCCTTCTCCTGCAGTAAGTATTTTTAAGATAAACTTCTTCATATTTTCTAGTTTCTCGTTTTCTTAATTGTAGGCGCTCTATTGGGTGTAATTATAGAGGTTATGCATATAAAATTTGCTAATTTTTCCTATTAAATGTTTAAAAATGTGTTTTAATATGTAATAAAAATTTTCATTTTTTACCTTTTTGATTTAGTAAATTTAAATTCTATTTTTATTTTAAGGTTTTATTATCTTCTTAACTAATTTTAGTATCTTACACATATTTTATATTATAATTAAAATTTCTTCCATTAAATAAAGTCCGAAAGGCAATTATTCAATTAGTATTTAATTTATTATTGCTTATTGTTGATCAAGATAATCGTTAAGATTAGTTTTATCTCAAATAAATGTGGTAAAAATGAAAAAGAAAATACCTACTGAGGAAGAGTTAAATGAACTAGGAGTTAAATCCTGGAGTATATGGGAAAAGGAAACAAGCGTTTTTGATTGGTCTTACAGCGATACAGAAACCTGCTATATTCTAGAAGGAGAAATAGAAGTTACCGATAATTCTACTGGCGAAAAACTGGAATTTAAAAAGGGAGATTTAGTACAATTCCCTAAAGGATTAAACTGCGTTTGGAATGTCAAAAAACCAGTAAGAAAACACTATAACTTCGGAGATTTGAAAATTTAACAGGTATTTACCATTTTTTTTTAATTTTTGATTGTTTATGCTCAGTACACAAATCATTAAATAATCAGTTGATGAAATATTAGTTTAGAGATCTATCATCATAATATTTTTTGTTAGGTTGACAAATCACATATAAATTATAGAATTTAACCGAATACAATAGGTGAAACATATAACTAACATCGGAAGAAAGCATTTCCTCTTGGATGAGAACATTAATCAATTTTTCAACAGTATACCTATTCCATCATATATTTGGCAGAAAACCAAAAACGGTTTTATATTGATTGATTATAACAACGCAGCTTTAAAAGTTACCAATGGGAAAATTAAGGATCTGCTTCACGAAAAAGCTTCTGTAATATATGAGGATCGACCTGATATTATAGAAGCAATAAATAAATGTTTTCGTGAAAAAACCCCCATTTCAGTAAAATTAGAGTATCTTATGAAAACTACGGGAGAAAAAGTATTCATTTCCCTAAAAATATACCACCTCCCTCCTGATCTGATAATTGTTCATATAAAAGATATAACTCAATGGAAATTAGCAGAGGAAAATCTTAAAAACTCTGAGGAGAAGTATAAACTGTTATTTGAAAAGTCTCCAATTCCTATTGCGATTACTGATTTTAAAGGTGTTATTATTGATTGTAATAAAGCTTCTGAGCTACAGTTTGGTTACCTAAAAAAAGAGCTCTACGGAAAAAACTACTTAGATTTAGGAATATATTCTCCTGATTTAATTCCAATATTTAAAGAAAGAATATCTCAATTAGCAAATGGCGAGGTAATCAAACCTGTCGAATTTGAAATAACTAAAAAGGATGGGACTAAATCGTGGATTTTTAATCAAATATCTTTAGTTAATATTGGGGGGGAAAATTTGGTTCAATCTTTTATAACGAATATCACGGAGAGAAGAAATTTCGAAAAAAAAATTCAGCGCAAACTTGAGAACGAAAAGTTCATTTCTACGATTTCAACGAGTCTAATTCGTACTGTAGACATTGATAGAGCCGTTAGAAAGGCAGTCCTAGAAATGGGGGTTTTTATTGGTGCTGCGCGCGCTTATATATTACTATTCAACGAAGAACAAGCTCTCGAATTTTACATTCAAGAGTGGTGTGTTGAAGAAGTAGAACCTCAGTTGATTAACTTAACAACTATAAGTAAAAATAGGTTTCCTTGGATATTTGATATAGGGAGCGAAAATGAAATGATACTGGTTAGGAACTTATCAGAAATTCCAGAAGAAGCAATCAAAACTAGGGAAGAATTAGAAAAATTGAACATAAAATCGTTACTAGCTTTTCCGATTACAATAAACAAGGAATACTATGGATACATTGGATTCGATAATATTAATAGTATAAGTGAATGGAAAAAAAATGATTTCGATATTTTTAAAACGACATCTGAGATTATTGGCAATGCTTTAGAACGCAAATGGGCAGAAGAAACTTTAAAAGGAAGTCATCAATTGCTTGCTGGGGTTATTTCTTCTATAACAGAAGTAATTTATCTTGTGGATAGCCACTTTAATGTCGTTTGGGTTAACAATGTAGCAAAACAAATGTTTGGTTCACGAATAACAGGACAAAAATGTTATGGCGTATTTTCACATAGGGGAAAACCATGCAAAGAATGTCTAGCTGCTGAAACATTTGAAGATGGAAAAATACACGAAAAAGAGAAAATCCTGACAAATGTAGATGGGAAAAAGAAGATGTATTGGTGTACTTCAAGCGTGGCAAGTTTTAACATTGAGGGAGAAAGAGAGTTAGCCGTTTTGATACTTCGAGACATCACAGAAGCCAAAAAGATGGAAAAATCATTGATTGAATCTGAAAATAACTTAAGGTTGCTGAATAAAAGCCTTCTGGAAAAAATAGAAGAAAAAACCAAAGAATTAAAGATATCTGAAGAGACCTACAAGAAAATGTTAAATGATTTAGATGTTGGATTTTACAAAGGTGAGTTCAAGGGTAAATTATTAATGCATAATTCTGCTGTCAACACTATCTTAGGATTAGATGCCTCGATATCTTTAATTGGTTCCCAATTTTTTAATGATTTAAACGAGCAAAAGCGTTACTATGACGAATTATTAACGAACGGTTATATTACTAAGTTTAAAGTCCAACTTAAGAATTTCAAAGGGGAGAGTATAACAGTTCATTTAAATTCTCACTTGATAAGGGATCATGAAGGTAACCCTAAAGAGGTTGAAGGAACTATTATTAAATTTATAAAAAAAGCCTAATTGGATAGATAAATTTTAACCTACGAATACCTCTTTTTATCTCTATATTCTTTAACTGATACCTTTCTTCCTTTTAATCTATCGTTATTTACTAAGGCCTCTTCGATTGCTTTAATTTCCGCTCTTGTATTAATCTCAATGTTTTTCAGCTGCTCGAGAATTTCCTTTTCACCCAGCCCTTTATTATAATAAGCCTTGAATTTCTTGATTACTTTCTCGTTATAAAAAGAATAATGCCCGTTATAAAAAGTTATCAACCACTCCTTCTTATTTTGATTTTTTGATAACTTATACATTTTTTCTTGTACTTGAGCTAAGGGGCGTTTGAGTCTTCGCGCAACAGCCTTATCTTCAATTACATTGATATTACTTAAAAATTTATTCAATTTCTTAGAAAATATTAAAGTGGGAACATAGGAAATACCAAATAAGACTATAGTAATAATTGTAATAATTATAGCAGCGATTGGATTGAAGAAAAATACGATAAGGATTATAACTATAAGAAAAATGAACCACTTTCTTCCAATTGTCTTTAAAGCTTTTACAAATTTTCCGGGCATATAAATCTTCAAGTTAGAGTTAATATACTCTTATTATATCTTATATTGTATACTTTAAAAATATTATTTATAAGAAAATAACAAAATCAGTGATAATCTTTAACCACATTTACGATTCCGGGTTCGGATGGTACCGGGTACTATCCTGTATTACCATGACCGTAGCCGAAGCTACAGTTTGCAAGTTCCCATAGATTTTCAACTACAGTACTATCTGCAACGCAAAACAGTTTAACTTCCGGCGTTGTAGCTAATTGCTACGAGATTATGTGGTTAAAACTATCACTAACAACCATTTTATAACTTTGGCTATATTACCGTAAAATGCTTCATTTATATGGTTGTAAGTAATAGGAATAGTACAAGCTAGTAATTAAACTTTTTCATAATAAATCGTTAAACTTAAAAGACTATGTATTGAATCGTTAGTTTTCTACTTATCCCCTAAGTTTTTTTGTATGTACTCATCTTATAAATAATTAAAAATAAGCATACGATTAAAAAGCTAAAACTCAAACATTTATTATGCCACTTAGATTTAACACCTGTCCTTATTGTAACCAGAGGATAGTGTTTAGGATAGATAAAAAAGATGTAAATACCTCTCATTATCCTGCTCCGATTTATATTCATCATATAAGTGAGTCTTGTGGAAAAATATCAACTTTTTATGTCGATAGTCTTTTACGGGTGTCTTATAAAGAGCTAGAGAAGAAATCTGGTGCAATAAAAACATTAAAAACAATAGATTAACATTTCTCCCTAAGTCTTTATTTTTTACAATTAGAAAGAATAGTTATTTTTCTTGAGAATTAATGAAATTAAGAAATAATTAGTAATAAATAATTAGAATAAAAAACTAATTCTATTATGGTTTATCAATTAGAAGATGTAAAAGGCATCGGTTCTGAAATGGCTAAAAAATTAAAAGAAGCAGGCATTAAGTCTGTTGAAATTTTAGCCTCGTCTAAGCCAGACAATATTGTGAAACTAAAAATCAAAGGTATTGGCAAAGCAACGGCATTGAGATTTATAAAAAGCGCAGAATCATTATTGAAGGAGAAATCATCAGAAGTAGAAACTCCAAAACTGGACGCAATAGAGAAACCCCCAAAAAAAGCAAAAACAACAAAAAAGGTAAAGCCAGAAAAAAGCACTAACCTGAAAGAACTCATTAAAAAACAAGCAGAATGCAATATTGGACTAGTGGGCCATGTAGATCATGGAATGAATTAGTCGTTTCGACAATTCCTATAAAGACCACACTAGTTAAAGCTTTAACGGGAGATTGGACGGATAGACACTCTGAAGAACAAGAACGAGGTATTTCTATTAAATTAGGATACTCTAACGCAACAATTTTGTATTGTCCTGAGTGCGACGAATATTTAACATACCATATGGCGGAGGTTGCTAGAAAAAAAGGACAACCTAGATTTAATTGTCCAAATTGTTCAAAAACCCTAGAATTTAAAAGAAATATCTCCTTTGTTGATGCTCCAGGTCACGAAATTTTAATGGCTACTATGTTGAGCGGGGCTTCTTTAATGAACGGTGCTTGCTTGTTAATTTCGGCTGATGAGAAGTGTCCTCAACCACAAACTAGAGAACATTTAGAAGCGTTGAATATTGCTAGTATAAAAAACATTATAATTATACAAAATAAAATTGATGCTGTTTCAAAAGAACAAGCTTTAGAAAATTATAAACAGATTAAAGAATTTGTGAAGGATTCGATAGCTCAAAATGCTCCGATTATTCCAGTTTCTGCCGTGTTTGGAGCCAATCTTAATTTAATCGTTCGAGCGTTTGAAGAAATAATTAAATCACCTGAAATTCATGATGACGAGGAGTTCCAATTTTTAGTTGCTCGTTCATTCGATATAAATCGTCCCGGCACGCAAATTAACGATTTAAATGGTGGTGTTATTGGTGGATCGGTTTTAAAAGGAACGATTAAAGTTGGAGAAGAAATTGAGATCAGACCTGGATTACGAGTTAAAAATAATTATAAACCCATCAGAACCAAAATAGTTAGCATAAGTCAGGGATCTAATTTTTTAGAAGAAGCCAAGCCAGGAGGATTAATTGGATTAGGAACCATGTTAGATCCTGCTTTGACGAGGGGAGATTCTCTAATAGGACACTTAGTTGGTAAACCGGGCACACTGCCTGAAATACTTTCTAAAGTCGAAGTACAAGTAAACCTTATGGAAAGAGTGCTAGGTTCCGAGGTACAAATGAAAGTTCAACAATTGAAACACAACGAGAAGTTATTACTAGTTGTTGGAACGGAAAAAACAGCTGGAACTGTAATAAAAATCTTAAAGGATTCATATATTCTTAGTTTGAACCCTCCAATTTGTGCTCCAGTGAATTCAATTTTTGCAATTTCAAGAATTATAAATCGCCGTTATCGTTTAATAGGTTATGGTAAGGAGATAATCTAAAGAAACAATGACAAATTCTGATAACTTTTATTGAGAGTATGAAAGAAAAATTTCTCTGATTTTCCCTTTTACTAATTTTAATGACGCATCTGCTTTATCAAAAATGTTTTGTAGAGTATTAATTACATCTAAATCACTATTAGAATCAATTACTTTTGAAACTTTTTGACTCGTTTCGTATAAGATTAAAGTATCTCCAATTTTTGCTAAATAATGAAGAACTACCTCAATTTTTATTTCTTTAGATAAATCTGTCTCGTCTTTAATCTCTTTGAATTCATAAAACACTTGATTCATTATTCTCTTGTCAAGAAAACTTAAGAAGTTTTCAATGTCGTCGATGAAAATTACTATCAACGCGGATGAGATCTCTTCTTGTAGTTAAAATATAAGATTAAACCTAACAATATTAAAATGCCGTTAATTCCCCCAAATATTAGAATCCAAAGTGGAAAATGAAAAACATTTGTTACTAAATAGTTAACTTCTCTAAAAGTATTAACTTGAAATTCTGTAATTGGGTTAGTGCCTTGAAATACTTTAACAGTATAATTCCCATTAGGGACATTTTCGATTAAAATCTCCCCGTTTTCATCTGAGTACGCATAAGCCATTGGTTGGTTAAAATCGTTCGAGATATACGTGCCATAATTTTTTCCGTAATAACTTAATTCTATCCTATATCCAACTAAAGGCATGCGAATACTATCGGTAATCACAAGTTTTAGGTCATTAGTAGCAGAATATTTTAAGGAGCATGGATTTGTTTCGCCAACAATTATATATGGAATAAAAAGTTTTAATCCTTTCCTTTTTACCGCATTCTTAGTAAAAATCAAGCTGTTCTCGATGGTTTCTTGGGTTATGGAAATGATCTCATCGTAAACATTCACATTTCGTTCAAATAATGAGCTATTACTAATTATCTGATCTACGATTATTGTACTCTCAAGTAGTGTGATATCTTTAAGAAATATGTGTTTTGGACCAGAGATAAGAGATGGAAAGTAAATTCTTTCGCGAATATTTCTCTTTCCTACTAATCTATCAATGGCCCAGCTAAAATCAACCGAATTTTCAAACATGAAAGTAAAATTAGCACTAAATTTTAATGAGAAAAATTTCGCATCAGCAGAAATTGTTACATTTATCTTTTTGTCTGGTTCCAAAAAATCAATTTTAGTTTGATTATCTATTTCTAAGATATGATCAAAAAATAAATCCTTATCTAGAGGATTTACAATTATTTCTAAAACGAGATTATCAGCAAGTACTGGAACAATTGTAAGGTTACCAGTGATTTTTGTTCCAAATAAAGTAAAGTTATAATAAAATGAAGGGCTAAAAGTCTGAGTTTGTTGCGTCAACA
>SOKP01000107.1 GCA_004375715.1 Promethearchaeota archaeon
TAAGTTGAAGATTTTTCCTCACAAATTTAAAAAAGAATTGAAAAGGACTATCGTAAAGTCCTGTGCTTTCCTGCTTTAAAAATTTTTCTAATCTATCAAATTCAGCTATTCTAAATTCGTAACTAATTGTTTTCTTCTTGATAAGAGATTCCCAGTGCTTTATTGAAGGTAATTTTTTAAGATCGCTAATTAATCTCTGTGTTATAAAGATGTGTATAATCTCATCTTCCTTTAAACTCTCAGGAATAAAAAAAAGGTAAGTTTCTCTTAATAGTATTTCTTTTATATACTTCCTACAATTCTTAAAAATAGTAATAGAAACAAAATTATTAGATTTTGTTCTCTCAACACCAATATTATAAAAGGGCTCTTTTGAATTGATTGATTGAGTATTTTGATCATCATAAATCATCTTAAAGTTAGAATTAACCACTTCTAAATTAAGATATAACTCAATTTCTTGAATTAAATTTTTAAAAATTGAATCTAGATTTTTTATTATATCGTCAATGGATGAATTTATTAACCTGTCAAAGTTTAAGTTTTTCATTTAAAATGTAGTAGTTATTAGATTGTTGTTTAATTTAAGAGGAAACCAATTAAACATATTAAAATAATTTAATTCCTCAATTTAAAGTTATTAATGGTCTTATTAATTTTTAATTTAATAATTCTTATGAATAAATGTTATTTTCTATATTGGTAATTTAAGATTATCTTGATTTTGATATATATTTTTTACACTTATTTATCTTTTTTGTTGAGTTTTTAAAGTAGAATTTGAATTTATTAATAACCATGTGAAATGATCGAGATAATTTCATTAACATTGTTAAAAAGGGATTTAAATTGGTTACTGGAGGTGACAACTTCAATATGCCTGGCCAATGTGGATCAGTTCCATAAGTTTATGGGGCCAGTGCGTGTATTTTTCCTTCCTTTTTTTTTTGTAATATTTTCTACTCCTATAGATTGATTTACCATAGAAAGAATTTTCATTACACTTCGTATGTAAACGTTTGTTAGAATCTGGAAATATTCAGAATTATATTAACTGCGTAGTTTATAAGTTTGAAGATAAATAGATAGAAAAGTGTTAAGACAAATCCCTCTATGGAAAAAACTGAAAATGTTTAGTCAAAAAAATAAATTAACTGCAAATAAATCGATTGAAAGTTCAGAGTTTAAGTATAAGTTGAGCTTCAAGCTCCTTAAGAAGAACGAAAAAAGGAGCGTTAAGAAATTCAACTATATCGGATTCTTCCTTCTATATTTTGCTATTAGCGTCATAAGAATTTATTTAGTAGTATATCTTCCCGTCTTTTTATTAAATATTTTATTTATTGATAGAAGTCAATTGGCTTTTATTCAAATATTTGTCTATCTCGTCATGTTCTCAGGTCCTGTCCTTGGATATCTGTTTGATAGATATTCAAAAAATAAAAAATTAATATTAATTTCGTCCAGTATACTTTTTTTGGTTAGTTTCTTACTTTCTGTATTTGGGGGTAGAAACTTAGGTGTGTTTGGTCTTTTTTTAGCTTTGAATCTTTTAAGTCAGGAGGTAGTTAAAGTAGGTGTTTCAAAAATGATAATTGATCATTTTAGTAGCGAAGGAGTAAAGGATGGTAATTTAGCAGCTATAAATATATCATGTAATGTCGGCTCGTTTATTCCTTCATTACTGTTCCTTTTTACCGTAAGCGACATCCTTAATGTTAATCAATGGAATGGTTTTTTCTTTATGGGCTTCTTATTTTCTCTTCCTATAATCTTATCAACAGTTCTTTTGAGAGAAACAACTGATAAACCAGAAAAAAACCTCGAGCAACGTGAGAAGAATACTATTAGTTTAGGGGGAAATAATACTCTGAATCTGATTCTGTTATTTCTATCGTACTTATTGATTTGGAGTGATAAACTTTATCAATTTCCTTTTTCATCTTGGGTTTTAACCCGATTCGGAGAAGAAGGGTTTAATATTTACTCACTATTATATATTGTGTTGATCTTACTCAATATTGGAGGTGTGGTAATAGGACAGCGAATTTCGAACAAAGAGACTAATAAGATTGATAAAATTATGGCTAATAACCGCAATAAACTGGACCTTGAGTACAATAATCAGGACGAAATATTGTATGCTTTTAAGTTATCTAATCGAAAAAAGATTATCGCAATCACAGTTGGAATATATGCTGTTTTAACTTTTCTTATGGCAATTTCAGATTTTTTATTTTTAATGATTATCCAAGGAATTATTCAAGTTATCGCAGGCGTTATGATGTTAAATTATACATCGTTGATGATGACGATTTCTAATAACGGGAAGTACAAAACTTTTACATTTCAGTGTTTAAAAATGGCGTATGCACTTAGTTGTGTGATTTTTCTACCGTTGGGAACTTATTTTTCTGCATTTATTCAAATTGAGACGCTATTTATTACTGTGGGGATTCTGGCAATGTTATCAGTAATTCCTTTAGCGCTGATGAAAGTAAAATCAAATAACTGATTGTATTGAACTTCTTGAAAACAATTAAAATCGTATGCTTATTTGACTTTCATTCTTAACACATCAAATTTTGAAAAAATAAATTAAATTTTTAATTTACATCAAACTCTAGTATCTATAAAAAAAATAATTAATAATTATTTAAAAAAGACTAATTAGAACTTAGGAGAAATTAAAAATGGCGAGACCAAGTCCATTGGAAATTTATGCCTTGCTCGATAAGAGTAACTGTCAAGACTGTGGAAGAGATACGTGCATGGCATTCGGAACAGACTTGTTAGAAAGGAAAGTCACAGTACAAGACTGCACGCACTTAATGCAGGACCCAAAGCAGTTGAAAAAGCGAAATAAATTAATAGCACTCGTTACTCCTCCACAAAAGTCTGTTGAAATTGGAGTAGGTGACCGTAAATGTATTATTGGTGGGGAGGAGATTCTTAATCGCCATCAATTAACATATTACAACGAAACTGCTATTTTCATGGAAATAGCTGATGACGACCCGGAATTAGAAGAAATTGTCAAGTATTTAACAGATCTTGTTTTGTCAAGGATGGGTGATGATTTAAAAATAAATGGAATTACGTTAAGATGCGTATCTGGAGACGCTGATCAATACAAACTCGCTGCGAAGAAGCTTACAGAGGCATCTAATCTTCCCGTTATGTTAGCTTGTTTGAATCCAGATATATTACTCGCTGCTGCTACTGAGATTAAAGATTTAAGGCCTCTACTTTATGCTGCAACAAAAGATTCGTGGGAAAAGGTCGGAAAATTTGCGGTTGAGAATAATTTACCCGTTGTAGCCGTTTCAAACGATTTAGATGAGCTTATGTCTTTGAGTGCCACCCTACAAAAGCTTGGCGTAAAGGATATAATTTTAGACGCTATGACCGTTTTTGGTCCTGGAAATGTAGCTTTAACTTACGATAACATAATGAGATTGAGAATTTCGGCAATTGATAAGGAGAATGTGAATTCAGGTTTCCCAGTAATGGGAGTTCCCGCAGCATATTGGAGCCAGATTAAGACTGACGACGGTAAGAAGCTTTGGGAGCATCAATATCAAGAAATCATTATGGCAGCAATTATGGAATCTATAGACACTAGTTTAATTGTTCTGCACAGCGGTAAGAGGAAAGAAGACATTTGGGCATTGCTAGCAATCATGACCTTAAGGCAGAGTGTTTTTAGCGATCCTCGAATTTATCCAACCACAGATCCTGGTTGTTTTCAAATAGGAGAACCTGGTAAAATGGCTCCGATATTTGTCACCTCCAATTACAGACTTACGAAGATCCCCGTTGAAATAGATATTAAGGGGGCAAATGTAGACTCATGGCTTTTAGTTGTGGATTCAGAAGGTATCGGTATTGAATCAGCAGTAGCAGGTGGGCAGTTTTCAGCAGGATCGATAGCGGAAGCGGCAAAAGAATTTGGTGCCTTCGATAAAGTAGATCATCGTATATTAATCATACCTGGTATGGCTGCGCGCTTGAGTGGAGCTTTAGAAGACGAAGCTGATGCTTTCGTTGTAGTTGGACCGCGAGATAGTTCCGGAATTGGAAAATATATACAGGAACAATGGAAACCTGAAGAATTTATGAAAATTTACGAGGACTTAAAGGAGTAGCTAATTTTCTTCTTTACTTTTTTTATATTTTTAATCTGAT
>SOKP01000167.1 GCA_004375715.1 Promethearchaeota archaeon
GCAATATGTAACGCGGCACCTAGAGAGGAAACGACGCGTATTGCTATGGGGGGAATATCCTACGCATCTGCTGTAGATGTATCGCCACAGCGTCGAGTAGATTTAGCGATTAAGTATTTAGTCCAAGCAATTGGCTCAAGTTCTCACTCAGGGGAAAGACCTTTTGCTGCAAATATTTCTAGGGAGTTAACATTAGCCGCTCAAGACAGCATTGAATCTAAAGCTATAAAAAGGAAAGATGAAGTAGAAAGAATCGCGGTTTCTGCTCGTTAAGAAAAATCAAATTTAATGATCGGATTCAAATCTAGTTATTATTTTTCTTTATTTACAAACTACTTTATTTATTAAACTGACTAGGTTAGAATATCAAAAGTTAATTGTATGATATCACCCACACAATATCAAATCTTACTTTGGGTTAATAAAATTCCTAATTCTTATATACCTCTTAAGTATATTATTTAGTTAAGCAGAATTAATGTTTTTTATGACGACTTAAACTTAAATTGAATTCCGACAAAAATCACGATGTTTTAGAAAAGCAACTTAAAACATTAGGTCAAAAGATAAGAATTGATATTTTAAAGAAATTAAGTCTAAGCAGTAATCCTTTACCCTATTCTATACTTCAAAAGGAAGTTTTAGGAACTAATCCAAATTCCGTCAATTTTTCATTTCACTTAAAAACATTGAAAAACAGCGACTTAATGCTCACTACCGACGAAGGATATGTTTTGAGTGTTTTAGGGAGGCAAATTCTAAAGAATATTGTCTCTATTGAAAAAATTCTAAATGATAAAAACAAAACAATAATGATTAGAACCTCTAAATATTCAAAAGAACCATTTGATTCGAGTAAAATTGAAAATTATCTAATCAAGGAAGGCCAAGTAGATAGGCACTTAGCAAAACAGATTGCTAAAGAAGTTGAAGAACGCTTATCTAAAACGAATATAGCATATTTAACAGCTCCTTTAATGAGGGAATATATAAACGGAATTCTATTGGAAAGTGGCCAAGAAGAGATTAGACATAGGTTGACTCGATTAGGTACTCCTCCTTATGAAGTTTCTAGGTATTTTGATAACAGCAGAATTAATCCTGAACAACTTCTTTCTAAACTGGGATCAGAGGTTTCTGAGCAATTTCTACTGCTAAATTTGCTTCCAAAGAATTTAGCGGACATGTATCTGTCTGGAGAATTAGTTTTACTGAACTTAAATTACTGGAGTTTAAGACCATTAGGCTTCTATATAGACTCAAATTCAATTATATCCTATCTATCAAAACGAAAATTAGTAGACATTAATAATTTAGACAAACCAATTGAATTGATTAAACTAAGTTCTTACTTTTTTGAAGTACTGGATAAGATAAAACCTTATGTGTCTGAAGATATTCTGCTAGGAAATTTTTCAGACTTTTTAATCAAGATTATTAGTTCGAACGAAAATTCAGAGGCTCTTATAAATTTTCTAAATTCAAAAATATTGAGTCTTTCAAATAGAATCTACGACCAAAAGCCTCATCTCTCTTTAGAAATTTCTTCTTCAAACCTATTTGAAGATTCTCACTCCTTAAAGTTAAATATTCCATCAATCTCTTATTTTTTTGGTCGATTATTTAACCAGATTGATCAAAATGATGGATTTACTTGTCCTCTGATTGTATTTGATTACTCATTACTGCTTGATAATAAAGCTGGATATGATTTTTTAAGAGAAACCATAAATTCTCCTCATAGTAACGATATAATATTTTCTTCATTTAATGATCTAAGCTTACTAAATTCTACTTTAATAAAAGTGAATAAGAATAGTACTAAAGAAGAACCTAAAAGTAAGGTTGTTTTAGATAAGATTTTAGTAAATTTACATAAAATTGCTGATAATTCTAAACAGAATGATTCTTTATTTTTTGAACATGTTCAAGAAAAGCTTAATTCAGTATTTGAAATTTTTGCTCATAAAAAAGATTTAATAAATAGAAGGTTATCTACTTCAAAGGAATGGAATAGAATTATATCTGATTTCATTAAACCTGAATCCCGCAATTGGATAGATGACTCATTAAAATCGGTTAGTTTTTTCGGATTAAACGAAGCCATAAAAACTCATTGCGGTATAGAGATCGATAGAATAGAAAACAGCGAATCGTTCGCTTACAATCTACTAATGTTTATGAAAGAAATAATTAACGAAATTAATCAAGAACAAAATGAAAATTATATACTTACTCAGCCTCATAACGGCAATTATCTTTCTAAAAACTGGTGCAGTAATATGGAGGAAGTAAGTAATGGTCCTAACAAATATTGCATAGATATGATACGGGGGAATTCAAAATTATCATTAGAGAAAAGAATTCAGATTTATAAAAATTTTGAAGGTATTGTTGATGGAGGAAGTGTTTTTACATTTAATGTAAAAAACAAACCCATAAAAGAATTAATGGCACAATTATCTTATTCAAAAGTGAATACGTTTCAATTAAAAATAGAATAATAGAAGATTAGTCCGATAACAACTCCGCTAAGATTGCCATTCTCATAGGTATTCCATAATATGCTTGTTTGAAATAAATTGATTTAGGAGAATCATCGATTGCAGGTGAAATTTCTGTAATCCTGGGTAAAGGATGCATAATTTTGAAATTGTCTTTTGTTTCTGCCAAATCCTTTTTCCCGAATACAAAGAAATCTTTAACTTTTTCATATTCTTCGATATCAGCAAATCTTTCTTTCTGAATTCTTGTGACATAGAGAATATCTAAAATACTTAAAATGTCTCTATATTTTTCTATTTCCTTGTATTTTACTTGTCGTTGCTGTAAGAAGTCTTTGTCTCTTTTTCGCAACATCAAGATTTTAGGGCTAATTAAATAGATATTTGCGTGGTAATTTGAAAGCAATATGGACAATGAATGTACTGTTCTTCCATATTTCAGATCCCCCATTATCCCGATATTTAAATCGTCTAAGCTATTGCCCTCTTCAGTAATTGTTAATAAGTCTAGTAGTGCTTGAGTCGGATGTTCGCCACTTCCTGAACCAGCATTTATGATGGGTATTTTTGCGAATTTTGCTGCCAACCTGGCTGCTCCCTCTAAATTATGTCTCATTACGATACCGTCGCTGTAGTTTTCTACAGTACGAATTGTGTCAGCAATACTCTCTCCTTTTTTTATTGAAGAAACATTCCCAGTATGAAATCCTATAATGTTTCCACCTAAGCGATACATCGCAGATTCAAAACTCAAGCGAGTTCTAGTGGATGGTTCAAAAAATAGAGTAGCTAAAATCTTACCCTTCAAGACTTCTGAGTTATTTTTGTTAAGTATTATATCCTTAGCTTTTTTTAGGATGTAATCTATATCCTCTCGCGAAAAGTCTTTTGCGGATATGATACCCTCTTTAAATTTCTCTTTAAATGACATAATTCTTAATGAAAGTTTTAATAAAATTATGTTAATACTATTTAAATTATTTTTTATTAAACTTTGCTTTTCTAATTAAGAATAAAGCAGAACTAATAAAATTTAAAATTTATAAATAATTTATTGAGTTATACTCTAAATTAAAGTTGTTTGAAATATGAAATATCCTCGTACAATAAATCGTTATTGTCCAACCTGTAGAACTCATACTAAGCACAGTGTTTCGCTTTATAAAAAGGGAAAAGAGCGAGCGCTCAATCACGGAAGAAGGAGACTCGAGAGAAAGAAGAGAGGTTACGGGTCATTTCCGAAAGAAATTTTTCATAAAAATGCCAAAGTAAATAAACGGTCGTTACCCATATTAGAATGCCCACAGTGTAAAAAGAAACAGTATTCTAAATCGTATAGAGTTAAAAAGTTCGAACTTCAAGAAGTGTAAAGGTGTTTTATTATACCAAAAAAAAAAGCAAATAAGGAATTAATCCCCCAGCCCCAAAGTAGGTTTTTAAGAGTAAAATGTTTAAATTGTGGAAACCAACAAATAATTTTCGGTTGTTCCGCTACGGATGTAGAATGTTTAGTCTGTGGAAAGACTCTGCTTCAATCTACAGGTGGTAAAGCGCGAATTTTAACTAAAATTTTAGAAGTTCTTTCTTAGAAAATAACCACGCGCCAGATTTTTAATGATATTTCAGATCGTGAAACCACTCTTTCACGAAGATTA
>SOKP01000257.1 GCA_004375715.1 Promethearchaeota archaeon
GTATGAAGAATTCCTCAATGACGATTTTTTCGATCAAATTTAAAGGAATAAAATCTTAATGCTATAAAAAATCTCATTTTGATACTTAACATTATAAACAGTTTAAAATATTAATTACATACTTACCTTACCATTTAATTAAAAAAAAAAATAGAAAAATTAGTGGTTAATATGGATATAGTAGATATTTTACAAGGAAGCCTCAGCCTAATTTTTGTTATAATTTCCTTTATTATCGGAGTTACAATCATTTCCAAATATGGTAAAAATAAGAATAGATTATACATTCTCGTGGGGCTTACATGGCTCACATTGTCCACTCTTTGGCTACCAGAAGCAATTTCCCTCCTAATGAGCGTATTTATTGGACAAACTCTCGCTATAGAATTGTATTTTATTATCGGTAATGTCTTCGTTCCGGTCGCTTTAATTTGTTGGATTATTGCTTATACAGATATGGTCAATAAAGATAAACAAAAGATAGCTCTCGGACTCGTTTTGATCTTTAGTGTTGTCTTTGAAGTGCTGTTTTTCTACCATTTCTTTTTGGATATTAATTTAATAGGAGTCATTAACCCGTTAAGACCATTTAGTGCCGATTTGGGGTATTCCTTAGCAATGTTGTTGTTAATCTCATTTCTCATCTTATTTGTGACTGGTTTTAAGTTTGCTAGAAAATCAATAAGATCTGAAAATAAAGAGGTTAGATTAAAAGGGAAGCTCCTTCAATTTGCTTTTATCGCTTTCACAATTGCCGCTGTGATGGAGAAAATAGCAAGATCTATTCTGATAGGAACGGTTTTTGCTGATCCAACTATTCTATTCTTATCAGTGATACTAGTAATTGTGAGAGTGTTATTAATATCAAGCGCGATTGCATTCTATGGCGGTTTTCTCTTACCCGGCTGGATGAAAAAAATCTTCACCAAATAATTTTTTTTTCTTTTTTTAATTAATTGATTAAATCCTTTTTTATATGTAAAATAAGAATTTCTTCGCTTAGTAAACTGTGAATGTTAATATGATTAAAAATATTTAATTAATAAGTAGATATCAGCCATATAACAATATTGTATTAATCAAAGTCATGAAAGATAAACCTTCTCTGCTGATTATGGGGAATTCAAATGTAGGAAAAAGTTCCATAACAAGATTATTACTCCCAAATCCTAAAAAGTTTAAAGGAAGAGCAGGTAAACAACCCGGGAGTACTTTATTAATAAAACCTATAGAATTTCCTCAGATGCCCTATAAAATCGTGGATTTACCCGGATTTGGGTATATGAAAGATTCTAGCCGTCGAAGAGCAGAACACATAAAGAAACAAATAGTTGTCCATATCGAAAAACACTACAATGAATACTTTTTTGGTTTAATAGTACTGAATTCATTAAGAATTGAAGATGAGTTAAAAAAATATTTCATAGAAAATGAGACTGCTATCCCTCTAACTTTTGAATTAATTAAATTTCTAAATGAATTTAAAATACCACTTTTGGTCATTTTAAATAAAATAGATAAGATTTCAGTTTTCGATAAGAAAAGAATATTTTCATTATTGATAAATTCTGCTAAGGCTTACGACTTAAACTTAGTTCACATAACTGATGAAGTAGGTAAAAGTAATAACGAAATACCCTATTTAGAATTCTCGGCATTGAAAAAAACAAATTTAGATAAATTGAAAGGAATTATAAATGCATCCCTACGAAGAAAAGGTTAAAAACTTTTTTTTTTGAGCCTTATGGATTAGCTATAACAGGATCTTTATTCTTATCCCAATTTATAGCAAACAAGAAATCTCTACTTACCTTATTTTTATAGATCAATGGAAAGTTTCCTATTTCTTCGAATTTGAGAGCTAAATCTTCTAAATATTCATAAGTAGGAAAGTAATATTGAATAGATTTATCACTATTTAATCTCTTATTTATATTTAACGCTCGTGCTTGAAGAGTAAAACCTTTTATTTCAAAAAAATTGGGATTAGCCTTATCAATTAATTTAATATAGTCCTTTATGTAATTTTCAGATAAATTTAAGTTTTTTACAGCTGTTAATCTTACTAAGGTTCTACAAGATAAACTTTCGACTAAATCTAAAGTATCCGATATTTTACTCCACCCATTTTTAATCATAGGACGACAAACTTTTTTATAAATATCTTCATTTGGTGCTGGTAGCGTGATATAGAGTTGGGATGGCAACGAGTTTAAACTTTCAATTCTTTCTGGTAACGTACCGTTAGTTACAATAAAGGTAGTCATATTTCGATTACGAAACTCACTTACCAATCCATCTAATTTTGGATATAAGAATGGTTCGCCATCAAGAGATATAGCTGCGTGATTAGGATTCATAGCTTCACTATGAGCTTGCATGATTTCATCAGGCGTGGTTAAGGATACATTGATCAACCTCACCACTTCTTCCCTAGAATCTATACAATAAGATATCTCTTCATCAAGCTTATAATTTTTTAACGAATCATCTGAGGGATGAATAAATTCTTGATTTTTTAAAAGATTTACAGCTCTTTCAATTTTATTCTTACTAACATGAAGACTCTTGGACAGTGAATTTACACTATGATCCTCGATATTTTTTAACATGTAATAAAGCATATCTGCCATAATTTCATAATTTTCAAGATATCGTCTTAGAGGTAAGTGATTTTTAATAATATCTTGATGGTGGCGTATCATTTCATCAACGAGTTCCTTGGGATCATCTGGTTCGACAATAAAATCTCTACTTAAATTTCCTAATTCGTTATCTCTCCAGCAAAAAACACATTGTTGATTACAAAAAGGCAAAGCAGGAGTATTTTGTAAGCATCGATGACTTTCAATACCAAAAACACCCTTATAACAATTCCTATTATTTCTACCAGTCATCAGTTTTTGTTCTAACCAATGACAAGGTTTAATTGCAGTATGTTTATTTTTTCCTATAATGCGATAAGTTGATTTTGAATATGCTACTACAAACGCATTTGTAATCTTATTGTTAATAATATATGGATTCGTCATTCTCCAGTACCATCTTTTTATTCAAAGCCTAATAGATTATAATTATAGGTTAATTTCGATATTAAAAATTATTATTTAGAAATATAAGTACTTAAGTAATTAGGAACTAACTTATAAAATATAATTAGGATTTCAGAAGAATTTCTAACTGAGAAAAAAATGCTGAATAAAATTAAAAGTCAGATGCTTAATTTGGGGTTGAAATTTATCAATGTCGACCAAAAGATAGTGAGAATGATATTAGAAACTAGCCCATCAAACATTAATGAGATTGTTGTAATGCCCGCAATTAAGATGGTAATGAAAAAGTTAGTTAATAAGTTACAAAATAAGATTGTTCATGGTAGAGTTTATAACGGTACATTGAATGGAATTAAAGTAAGCATTATCCGATCTCAAGTAGGATGTCCCAACGCTGCACTTACATTAGAATGCTTGAAACGATCCAAAGCGAAAGTAGTTGTAAGAGTAGATTTTTGCGGTGGAATTTATGGAGAGGATACCACGATAAATATTGGCGATATAGTGATACCAAAATCGGCTTATTGTGGAGATGGAACGAGTTCTGAATACTTAAGAGCTAATCAAACTTTATTAAATCAGTTAGAATCAATCACCAACCCACTCTCAACAACGCAAAATCTTATCGCTAGTCCACAAACTATTTTTATCTCTAAACCTAACGAAATTTTAAAAAAACTTCTTATTAGGGAAGCTCGTTCTCTTTACCCAAATAGAGTAAAAGAATCGCACCTTTGGACTACAGATGCGTTATTTTGTGAAACATATGAATTTTTACGTGCCCTAAATTCAATTGATATCAAAGCAATCGACATGGAATCCTCTATTCTGTTCTTGTTGGGGCAACTTTACAATCTAAAGGTTGCGTCAATACTTTCCGTTTCGGATTTACCTGGAGATGAAAAGTACGATCTACTTAAATCAAACGAAATTCATCCCGAAATGGAAACTGGAATAGATAACGCTATTAAAATTCTAATAAAGGTTCTCCCAAAAATACAGCATTCTCTTTGAAAACAGGGTTATTATAAACCATTTAGTAATTTAGAGAAATCAGGTTCGTCAAAAAACTCGTTAAACTTTGT
>SOKP01000214.1 GCA_004375715.1 Promethearchaeota archaeon
ATTTGAAAATATTAAACTTAGAAGGAAACAATCTTACAAGTCTACCTAAATCTATTAGAAACCTTCAGTCACTACAACATTTAGATTTGTCAAGAAATAAATTTGATATATTACCGTCTTTTATTGGTAAGCTCTACTCTCTGGAAGATATAAATCTAGAAAATAATTATCTTGTGAAACTCCCAAAATCAATCGGTGATCTTTTATTATTAAAACATTTGAATGCTAGCAGAAATCAATTAACAGAAATTCCACAATCGATAATATCACTCAAATCACTTCAATCATTAAACTTACATTCAAATAAAATAAGGAATTTACCTGAATTTATTGGTTTGCTTCCTTCGCTCGAAAATCTTGATTTAGATAAGAACGTGTTAGAAAAAGTTCCTGATTCAATTGGGTCGCTTTCTATGCTTAAAGTTTTAAAATTAGAAGAGAATTTTCTAATATCTTTACCAGAATCGATAAAACTCCTTAAATCGCTTGGGCATCTATATGTCGGTTGGAACAGATTAGAAAATTTACCAAAAGGTATTAGTTCATTATCATCACTAAAAACTCTCGACTTATCCCATAATAAATTAAAAAATTTTCCCGATACCTTCTGCTTTTTATCATCTCTTGAATATCTAATTGCTTCCCGGAATGAATTAAGTTTATTACCTGAATTCATTGGAAATTTAAATTCACTTAAAGTATTAAAATTGAGTGATAATTGTATTTTAAACATCCCAAACTCCATCGGTTCTCTTGGTTCTCTTGAAATATTAAATTTATGTGGGAACAAAATTGAAAGTGTTCCTGAAACAATTGGTAAATTATCATCTCTACATGAACTCTATTTAAATAGTAATCAATTGAAAAACCTACCACTTTCATTTAAGGAGCTAAAATCTCTTAAAACATTATCATTAAATGATAATAAATTAACCGATCTTCCGGAATTTGTATTAGATGCACTTTCTAACTAAAATTTATAGTATATAGGATCAAATAACCTATTCTAATATACAGATGGAAAACTTTAATATTATCCTTAACCATATCTATTAATAATTTAAATTAAGGATGTAATGTAAAAATGGTATTTAATCCGTTTGGTAGTAATCTGGTTTTTGTTTGGGATTTAATTGCGACTGTCATATCTATTGTAATATTATTAGCTATAGTTCAGATTAACGCTTTTATGCAGAAAAAGGGAAAAGTGTCACAAATCATTACGAGAAAATTTGTGCATATACTTGCAGGTCCCGTATTCGTAGTTACATGGATGCTCTTTTCAGGTGAGATTGTTAGTCATTACATAGCTGTAATAGTGCCGTTGTTATTCGTTTTACAATTCATAACTATCGGTCTGGGTGTTATAAAGAACGAAAGTTTTGTTGCCTCAATGTCGAGATCGGGAGACCCTCGAGAACTTCTTCAAGGAACTCTCTACTATTCAATTGTTATGGTATTAATGACGTTTTTCTGGTTTTACGTTCCGTCTACTGGCATAAGTAACGCAAATCCTACCGCTCTACTTATTATTGGATGCGTTTCTGGTGGAGATGGGTTTGCGGATATAATAGGGCGTAAATTTGGTGGAGAAAAAAAGTTTGGAATTAAAGGAAGCGAAAAGACAATTATAGGAAGTATAGGCATGTTGGTTGGATCGATATTAGTAAGCTCTATTCTGGTCTTGATATTTTCTATAGAAGTTCCACAGTTTGACATACTCATTTTGATTTTACCGATAATTGTTGTGAGCATAGTTGCCACTGTAGTAGAAGCGTTATCACCTAAGGGTATAGATAATTTCACAATTTTTCTGGCGGTCATAATCGTAATCTTGATACTTGAGTTAGGATTTCCAGGCTTTTGGCCTTATTCTTTTAGTTTCTAACATAATATATAGGGGTACAAATGACGCCAGAAGACCTAATTGTTTTAAAGCTTGGCGGTTCATTGCTTACGGACAAATCAACGGCATACAAACTTAAAGAAAAGGTTTTAAAAGCAGTTGCTGCAGAAATAAAAGAATGTATTGATTTAGATCTAATTAAAAGTCTTGTGATTATCCACGGAGTAGGTTCTTTCGGCCATCCTCCTGTGTTAAAATACAACCTTCATAAAGGTTTTAGAAATAAAGATCAATTAATGTCAATGTCAAAAACACAACAAATCGTGAACGAGTTTCGAAAAACGATTGCTACTACATTTATTGAGGAAGGGGTTCCGATTAACTTAATGCACGCCTCTTCGATGGTTGTGGGCAGTAAACTGGTAATAACTGATCATACTTTTACCTCTTTAAAAGGCTTTTTATCTTTGGGGATGGTCCCACTGATAGGAGGAGACATGATGTATGATACTAGTATGGGTTTTAGCGTTTGTAGCGGAGATCAATTAGCTGTAGTTCTTTCGCGCGTTTTACACGCTAAACAACTATTATTTGCAACAGATGTGCCTGGTGTGTTCGATAAAGATCCAAAATCGGGAGAGGATGCACAATTGCTTAGAGACATAAATATCAATGAAATTGAGCAATTTTTAGGCAATACGGACGACACAACTAAAACTGATGCGTCTGGCAAAATGCGAGGTAAATTGCTTTCGCTGGCTTCGATTAAGGATCGAATACAAGAAGGTCTTGAAGTAGTTATTCTATCAATGAGCAGGAAGGGTGTTCTCAAGAATTATCTAAAAGGAGAAGAAAATGAACTAACTAAAATAATTTATAATTAACAGAACAAACCTATCAAGATTCAAGCAAAACTCTGGAATTCTTATTCCTCTAAATTTTCTTTTTTTTTCATTTTTCTAAACAAGTGCCGAAATCCCATAATCGGATGTCTATATATCATTCTAGGTCCAGCATAACGCATTACTATTCTTATTTTTTCCCTCATCTCTGGTTTATAACAATGAACTGTACAAGTATCGCATGTGGGTTTATTTTCACCAAATTTACAATTATTTAATCGTTCTTCGGCGTATTGAAAAAGATCTGAGCATTCTTGACATAAATCGATTGTACATTCATGAAAATGTTTACAGTACATCCGAATCATAGTGTTGATTGTTTCGTGTTCTTGTTCTAAACGACTTTTAGAGGTAGACATATTAAAATCACATAAAGTAATCAGATTTAATATTTAAAATAATTTAAATTAAAAAAAAAGTATATTTTTGATCATAAATTTCTTTTCTTTAATTTATAAATACTATTCATAAATATTATAACATACAATATATCTATATCCTATTATAGGATATCAATAAAGTAATAGAACATAAAATTAAAATATTTAGTTAGTATCAGGTGAGAAAAAGATTTCACAGAAAAGCCAAAAAAACCTGACAATTAGTAGAAAATATATTTTTTTAGCACTTACATTGTCATTTTTGATTAATTTCGATAGCAATACAGCTATTCCGATAATTGCTACATATGCAGGAAAATTAGGAGCCTCTATAATCTTCACAGGATTTATTGTAGGAATTTACTCCATGGTCCATATTCCTTCGAATTTAATTTTTGGAAGGTTAGTTGACAAATTCGGTAGAAAAAAATTAATAGCTTTCGGAGTATTTTTAGATGGGTTATCATTGCTTCTATATGCATTAGCTCAAAACCCTATTTTCCTTTTATTTGGAAGAATAATTCATGGAATAGGGGGTGGTTTTGGAGGACCTGCTACAATGGCTTATATATCCGACGCTACTTCCCAAAAGCGGGGCGGAAGGGGGATGGCACTATATGGAATGTCCATCGGGTTTTCAAATTTGATAGGATTCATGTTAGGGGGGCTAGTTGCTCAAATAATTGGAGTAAGCAATTTGTTTATCATAATAGCAATTGTTTTATTCGTCATGTCATTTACATCTTTACTTCTCCCTTCGATTTATCAACCATCCAAAGATGATGACAAAGAGAAATTCAACCTTCGCGAAGAAATCAAGCAATTTAAAAAAGTAGTCTTTAGAAAATCTATGATAAGTCCTTATTTATCGATTTTAGCAATGATGTTTAACATGGGAATTGTTACAGCGGCATATACGGTTATGTTGGAGTCTGCTGCCTATACGGTTGGTCAAACAGGGATGATTCTTAGCATTATGGTTATTTTTTCGATACTTATTCATTATCCTGCGGGAGTATTGAGCGATAAAATAGGCTACGTTAAGGTAATGCTAATTGGATTATTTCTAATTGCGTTGTCATTTGGAGTTTTTATAATATCTTTAGAAGCCCCATTACCTATGATAGGAATGGCTTTTCTAGGCGTAGGCCATGGACTGATATTTCCCTCCTCAGCTGGAATGATCAAAGAGAAAACTAAAGATTCTGAGAGTGGTGTAGCGACAGGAGCATTCTACGCCTTAATTGTAGCGGGTGTAGCTATTGGAGCACCTGTTTCTGGTTTTGCATACGAAATTTATAATGCCCAATTTACTTTAGCATTAGGAATCATCATTCCCTTAATTATGGCTATTATTCTCCTAATGCTTTTAAGCTATCTTAAAAAAGAATAATATTATTTTGTTTTTCAACTTATAATTTTATTCTATAGTAAGCTGAATGTAAGGGGCACTTGAACTTTTTTTTCAAATTAATATCTATTTTTTATCAAAATTAAAGACCACTTTAATATCTAGAATAAAAAGATGAATAACTGACTTTTGCATCATTTTTTATTTTTTATAAATAAAATATATTTATAAAAGCTAACAAAATTAGAAATAAACCAAATTAATTTAAAAACACTACAATAAAAAAAAGAATAAAAATGTGATGTTAACAATGATATTACAATTCGTAGTTTCAACTTATCCAGGAGCAATTATATTAGTTTTAATAACAGGAATCGCTGCGATTTTATTTGGACTGTTTATGTTGCTTGATTTTTTAAAAAACAAAAAGTTTTATCATTTGTTTTGGGCGCTCGCATTTATAGTGCTATTCGTAGCGGGTGTAGTGCTTGTATTTACCAACGATTACTCGTTATTACTATCTCCTTTAGTGTCAGCATTAGCAGTTCTTATACCCGGTGGCGTTGCAATAGGACTTTATTTCGCAGTGTTTGAGGAAAAGAAACTTTATGGATATATTTACTTAGTTTTCGTCTTAATTATGGTGGTCTTAGTAGGAATAGCTAAAGCAGTAACTAGCCCTGGTGCTTCTGCAACCGTCATGGTAGCCCACATTCCAAGTAGTCTCTCGATTATACTACTTCCATTGTATACAACATTTAGGTCTAAAAAGACCGATTGGAAAGGTTTACTGATGTCAATAGGAGGTCTGGTTGTTAGTCTTGCTGGTGTTCTTCTTGCATTATTTACTCTTAATCCTACTGATATCCCACTATTGATTTTGATATTAACTGTTCTGCCAATAGTGCTACTTATTACGGCTGTATTTTTTGCATTTGGAATGCTACTTCCAGAAATGTGGAGTTTCGCAATCCCTGTCTTAAAAAAAAAGAAATAAGTAGTATATACAATATATAAATTTTTTTTTCAATTCTTTTTTCAATTCTTTCTTCAACAGCTTTTTCTTAAGAACGCTAACCGATCTCACAGAAGTATTACTCTTCATTCTAAAATTGAAAATAAATACTACTATTAATATTAAAAAGTTAAAAAACCGTGGTTAATGAGTACTTTTTAATACAAAAAGTAAAAATATTAAATTACTAAACTATTTTAACAATTCATAATTTTAAATTTGAAAAAAAAACCGAATTAAAATGTTTACAAAAAAAATATTTTATGTTTTGTCCGTCTTTTTGATTCTCGGTGTTACGATGAGCGTTCTAAATGTGAAAGCACATAGTCCTATAACTATGGATATGGAGTATGATCTAAATGCTCAAGAACTTAGCGTTAAAATTACTCATGGCGTTACAGATCCTGAATATCATTATGTATATTTGATAGAAGTGTGGGTTAATAGCAGTGATCCTTATCATCCTCCCGAAGCTCCTGATTATTCGTTCCCCTTCACAGAACAACCAGCTCACAACCTAAATAATTATAAACTGAGTTTTCCAGCCGGAGATATTGCTAATATTACTGTAACTGCACATTGTTCACTCGGGGGAAGCTTAACAGAACATTTTTACGTTGGACAACCCTACTATAACCCACATGGAACCTTCGCTTTAGCAGTAATTCCTACAATTGTCTCAACAATTATTGTGTTTAGTTTGCTATTCTTTCTTCCATACCTTGGACAAAAAAACGCACCTAAAATTATTGAAGGTAAAAGTAGGTATTAAACAAAATTAAAAATAAACAACTTTTTTTGACTGTTTTATTTTAAAATTATCTTTTAATTGAATTGCGTGAACTAGTTCCAAAAAAAAATAATTTAAAAATTAGTTGTATTATATTTGATTTCGATACAGAAATTCGCATACGATCTTTATTAATCTCGCAGTTATTAATCAATTAACATGTAATAAATTAGATTTATTTCTTTCAATCATCTTTGATGAATTGTTACAAAACCAAGTAGTTCAATAATACTCCGGCTTTCAAATATTATCATTTCTAAGAGAAGATCTACACTCAGTTTTTTATTACAAAGAAATAGAAAAAAAGAAAAAAGATTAACCGAAAGAGTGATTTTTGCGAGAAAATTATAGTCGCGAGATGATATACCATTCTGCAATGGTTTCGGAAAAATATTTTAAAATCTGTTTTTTATAATTTTATTTCTTGATTTTAGGATTGAAATCCTATTAATAATAAAGTAAAAAATGTGTAAATCTTTTTAAATTCGTGATTCTTTTAAATTCGTGATTCTATTTAATTTCTAATTTTAATTTTTTACGAAATTAAAAGAATATTAAAAAAAAAATAGAAAAGTGAAAAGAGATGAATGAAGTATCAACAGAAAAGATTACAACAGAAAAGATTACAACAGAAAAGATTACGCCACCAAAAATCCTCGCGTTCATTGGTATGCTCTACACGCTTGCATTAGGTATTTCCTACTTTTTTAATGCTGGCGCTGATCCCCTATTTTTTCTCTGGGGAATAATCTGTTTAGTAATTGCATTCTTAATCTTTGTGTCATTAGAATTAATTGGTTTTGGACCGGTAAAGATTCCCTATCAATGGTGGATAATACTTATCTTTGGTGTCGTTTTAGTGTTATTCGCATACTTTTTCATTGGTAATTATTTTCCTGCAATTATTTTATGTATGGCAGCTTTAATTGAACTGATTATGCAAAAGAAACCATACAACGGTTCAAAAATGGTAGCACTAGTGGGTATCGGTTTTTCAATCTATGAGTGTTTCATATTGTTTTTATCTGGAGGAGCTATCAATATTGTCAATGGAGTTTTTGGTTTGATTTTACTTATTATTTTACTTCTGATAATATTTGATGTAGTTGATTTTAAGGTCTTAGATTATTCTTGGTGGTTAGTTTTACTAATAGGATTTGTCATCTTTACTTGGGTATCACCATTTGCAGCAGGTTTTCCAGTTGTCGGATATGGAGGAACGATCATTTTAATGGCGTTTTTACTAATACTTCTGGCACTATAAACAAAAAGAATAATCAAACAATTTTTTTTTTTTTAATCAGTATTTAATTTTTTATTTTTTTTTACATTTCTCCGATGGTCGACTTACCGACATAATTTGAGATTTACCCGATCACCCCTCGTGATTTTTTCTCTAAAGTAAGAAATGCTTCTTTCAAGCTATCCTGATTTTGAAACAATGTCCAAGGTTTAAATTTATGACTTTTTTCTCGTGGTTTTTGGATAAGCTTTTTATTCATCTTCCAAGAATTGTAAAGAAGCATCCTTACCATCATGTCGAGATAACATACATTATCGTGATTTGACCTCCACCGGCGATTGATTCGATTTAAGTCGGAAAAACCCGTCTCAATAAGCCAACGCTTCCGATAAAATAATGATGTGCGGGACGCCCAAGAGCTTGTATTCCCTTTAGGCTTCTCGGTAGTCATTATAGTAAAAACGCGATGATAAGCATCCTTTAGAGTTATTTTTCCACTCTTATAATCTCTCTTGACTCCTTGGAGCGAAAATCCTCGTTTCGCTTTTATTATGAGATACACATTCGTAAAAAATCGACATTTTGCCTCGGTAGCACTCGAAAACGTGTATTTCCTCACCCGTCCTTTTGTTCCTTCCAAGTATTCGGTTATAAATTGTTTAATTTTTTTATACTGCTTCGCAGGGATCAAACTATTTCCTCCCATTCCCTTTATTTCATCTAATATTTCTGCTCTATAGAATTCTCGATCCATTAATACATAATTCAACTCAAATCCAATATCTAGTAAGTGATCGAGAAATTCAATGATAATTGGTATCTTAGATTGCCCCGTTGCCACTTGTTCTAACCCTGCGTATAAATGGACTCCACATGAAAGAAGCGAAAATCCAAGATAATGACGCATTTTCTTCGTTCCTTTCTGCCGATTCGTGCCTTTTATCATATTATCTTCTCGTTGACCATAATAAGGATGTTCTGTGAAATCAATTAAGATGTTCACTTTCTGTGAAATAAGGCCCAATTTTAAAGCTTGCGTTAATTGGTCATCTAAGCACTCACGCAGTACTTTGCGTGCTTTTTGAAGTCCAATCTTCCTTAAATATTTGTTCACCGCGGTTTGATGTGGTATAACTCGTTTTTGCCGTCCATCCGCAAATATTTTCCGCCTTCCCTTTTTATGTCTCATAAAATGAGCATTGAGCATTTCACTGGTGTCATGAATAGACCTACCGATTATTTCAGAGAAGAAAAATACCTTGAGATAATCAACATCTTCATATCGTGAATTTTTTGCTCTTTTGAACTTCCAAATGCGAGATAGAATTGCATCACAAAACTTTTTAAAAAATGCCATCATATATTCATCAGAAAGAAGTGGTTTAACTCCCAATTTCTTTACAGAAGTAGGAGATATTTTATTTATTGGCATAAATAAATATTACCCCTTCTTTCTTATAAATTTTAAGCTAAATTTCCGATGGAATCAAACTATAAAATTTAATATTTAAAATTGCTGAGTTGGAATCTAAAATTATTGGAAATGAATTCAATTCAATGGATTTCTAACATCTAAATCCTTTGACACTGTTTTAATTTTATTGATAACATCTAATGATTTTCTTTTTGAAATACAGTTTATTTCATCCTAAACATCAGTTTAGACTAATAAAACACAATTCATACCAATTATATATTAATCAAAACGCGTTAGGTGAACAAAAAATTCTATTTTATCCTAATTTCTCGATTTTTCAAATTTATATTCAATAGAATAGATATTCTTAGCTCTATATGGTGTTTCGCAAAACTTAAGCAAAAGATATATTAATCAATATGTATTTAATTAGTAAAAAAAATCTATTTTACAAATTAAGGTGTTAAAAATAGAAATAGAAACAGAAACAATCGAATAGGGTATCGAAACTCCGATGGAGACACAGAAAATTGAAGCTAAACCGATAGAAAGATATAGAAAAATACATTATGTATTGTTTATATTTGTCTTTTTACAAGTGATGTTTTATATGACCTTCTCTGAACCTTTAACCGTTCTAATTGGTGGAGAACCGATATTTCCTTGGTTGCTTAGTGATGACCTTATATCGAGAACAGCTCGTTTAATTATGATATATCATTCGTTAGCTGTGCCCTTTTTAGTAGCGAATACTTTTTGGATTTTACAACATTATGATATTCGTAATAAATGGATTCCTACTTTAAAAGTTCTTCTTATTCCAGGTGCTTTTCTTGTAGGGATCAATGGAATGATTTTTGCCTATTCACGGATTAGACTCTTCCACGAACTTTTTACCTTTGGTATGTTACTTTGTTTTATTGGTGGACTTGTATTTGTGTTGGCAGCTTGGCCAGTAAAAGGTCGATTTCCAAAGAGCAATCCTGAGGGATCTACATTCCGAGGGTTGAATTTGGAATATTTTAATCTCGAAGTTTTAGCGATCTGCATTCTAGTTTCAACAATATATGGTGCTCTCGCCGCTATAGAAAACTATACTAGTACTATTTGGGGATTAGATCGCGAACCTATTGCCTTCTTGGCAGAAGCTATTATTAGACACGGGATAACATTTGGACACCAGCATGATATTGTCCAAGACATGATAGTTGCTCACCTTCACATACAGCTTGCTCAATCTGCAGCTATGGTTATGCTGGTCGGCTTCCGTACGAGTAAAATGCGTGGGAAACTTTATAGATTCATTTTATTAATTACTCCGATTGGCGTTATAACATTATCTTATGGTGCTTGGGTCCTAAACCATTACGTGATATGGGTAGGGGCAGGAATATTAATCCTCGCAACTTTAACTATGTCTATAGTTGGGTTGAAAAACTCTATTAGAGCACGCCTGGGAGTTGAATACGATGCAGCATCGCGTTCAACTAAACTTAAAAATCTGTTTAAAGAACCGGTAAAACTTACCTACTATTATCTCTTTATGATTGCGCAACTTTTAGTAATCCCTCAAATCTATGTTGGGCTTACTACTGATGAAATATACAGATTACATTCCTATGTGGGGTTAGAATATGGTTTTAATGTGGGACATTGGCACCAACTTGCGGTTATGATTTCGACGATATTAATGGTTCACGCTATCGACTTTTTTAAGGTTCCAGGTCGAATAAAAACATTTTTAGGTTGGATTTTTTTCATCGGAGGAAATCTTACATTCCCATTCGCAATGGCTCATATGCTACGTCCAGTAGCCATGGAGGGTAACCCGATATTTTTAAATATAATATTTACGGGAATTTGGTTTCTGCTGGTCGGGTTTATTGTCGGATTATACGCAATTGGTAAAAATTTAAAACCTAAACTACCAGTCGATGAACGTATGATCCTTGTTGAACAAACAGCATAAAGTCTCAAATATCTAAATTTTTTTAATATTCTATTTTTTTTATAAAAAAATTTTATATTTTACTCTTAATTTCAATTAACAATTCTATTTATAGAATTAATTCAAGTATAAACATTTTTATGGGGATATTTTTGAATATTAAACATATTTTATCGCTCTTTGGAGAACTTATTAAAGCGAGACAAACAATAGTACTAGTTTATACTGGAGTTTTTTCTTATTTGATTACAGTCGCAAGTTTAGCATTAGAAATTAACTGGTTTAATTTACTACATTTAGCAATTTCGCTATATCTCTCAGTATCGGGTACTACTGTACTAAATATGTACATAGATAGAGATATCGACGCTATTATGGAAAGAACAAAAGATCGACCGTTACCAAGTGGAAAGGTCACGGCCTCATCAGTTCTTTTAATTGGAACCACGTTCACTGTCGTAGGAATTTTCCTTGCGTTTTTAACTCTCAATTGGTTATCAGCTTTAATAATTTTTTTTGGGTTCTTTTTTGATGTGGTTGTTTATACTATCTTATTAAAAAGGAGAACTAAATTTAGTATTATCTTCGGAGGGATAGCTGGTGGGCTCCCTGCCTGGGCCGGTAGGGTAGCAATATTGGGGCGTTTAGATTGGATTGGATTTTTATTACTAATCTTCATTCTTGCTTGGATACCCGTACATATTCTTACAATAGCATTAATTCCTAGAAATTTTGAGGGTTACAAAAAAGCAAAGATTCCTATGTGGCCTATTGTAAGTTCAAAAGCTCAAACTATGCGCGTAATAGCTATTGGTGCGTTTATTAGTAGCTTAGCGCTTTACGAAGCTGCGAGATTATTAGGTGCAAATGCTATTATCAGAATCCTCTGGGGTGTTTGTTGCGTATTTTTATTAGTTTTATCGATCAAAAATCTAATAAAGCCATCAAACAAACTTACATTTCTAATTTTTAAGATAGCTTCACTTTATATGCTATTAGGATTTCTCTTGGTCTTTTTAGGTGTGGTTTTGCAATAAAAATCTTTATTTACCATTATAAATGATGATATAAAATATTAAAAATTTAATCAAAAATTAATTAATACAAAAAAAAAGGTAAGATATATGGAACCTGAAATACAAATAATCCTTTCCTTTGCAGCTGTTGCAATATTTATAGCACTGATTATTATTTTGAACTTTAGAAAACAAGGTAAACAGAAAGTTCTCATTTGGATTATGGCAATTATATTCGGAACTTTGATGACTGTAATAGTCGTATTAGACGGTATTGAAATATTTGCTCCTAGACTAGGTGATTACCAATCTCCTGGATATGATCCAAATTTTACTAGTTGGCATATAGGTATAATTCTAGGTTTGCCAGCTTTAATTTCATTATCGATTGGCACAATTCTTGTTTTATACGACGAGGCAAAATATGTTATGTGGCACGGATTAGCTGCTGGAGGAGCATTAATTGTTACGATAATAAACGTAATTCTATTAATATTCTTGACTCCACCGGAAATACTTAACTATTCCGGAATGATCCACACGCTTCATATAATTCTTGGAGCCTTTGGTTTGATGACAGGTTGCGCAAGCTTTTTATTTGGTGCTTCTGGACAACGAAATATCGCAAGAATGACTGGATACTTTACCTTAGCTGGCTGGTGGGGCGCATTTCTTTTAGGGCTCTTATTAGAACTCCCCATTCCTCCTATATACTGATGAGGTGAAAAAAAAATGAATGAAGCAAAATTAGAAAATGAACAGAAAAAAGATAAATTTACTAAAGAAGTAGAAGAATTCATACCCTCTCCACATGTAAGCACAGATATATACGAGATTGAAGCAACTTCCGGTGATCTTTCGTTGTTATCGAAGTATCACTACAAATTCAAAGAAGAATATCGAGCGACTTACGTTATCCGTCCTGGTAATACAGAAGAACTTTCCAAATTAATGCAAAAATGCTATGAATATTCATTACCTATGACCCTACGAGCCGCAGGAACTTCGTGTTATTCATCTTCTACACCTACTAAAGGTGGTGTAATAATTGATCTAAGACGAATGAACAACGTACACAACATTGACAAGGAAAATATGATTGTCAAATGTGACGCGGGAATTTCGTGGCAAAAACTCATGGAAGCGCTTCTCGAGTACGGATTAGCTCCAAAATGTTATCCTACTAGCTATAGGGCTAGTTGTGTTAGCGGATTTGTTGCTACTTCCGGTAAAGTAGGAGTTGGTGTCTTAAAAAACGGATTAATGAAAGATGTATTACGATCTGTTGTTTTTGTGAAACCAGATGGTTCTACAGAAACAATATCCAGAGATTCTCGAGGAGATTTATCGCTTGATGATATCATAGGCTCTTTTGGTATATTTGGCGCTGTTGCTGAAGTAGAATTAGAGGTAACTACTCTTAAAACTTCACTGGAAATGGTAGGATACAGTTTTAACACGTTTAAAATGGCAAGTGAGTTTTTTCGAATGTTGAAAAATAACGAAGCAAGTAAACCGCTTTTCCTTTCGCTCTCAGATAAAGAATTTGAGAAATATGCTCATTGGACTTATCCATCAAGAGGCTTTTTTGTCTATGCAGTATATTCTGACAATCTTAGTGTGACCTCTCAAAGTGTTTCATTTGCGAAAGAAACAGCTTCAAAATTAGACGGACTTAGCGTTGAGGAATGGTATCTAAAGGAAAAATGGAGAGACATGGCCGATACTGAATTAAATGTAGGCCGTTGGTGTCAAAATCTGATATTTCAAGAATATTACATATCAGATAATAGAGTCGAAGATTTTTACACCTTTTATATTGAAAAATCTGGCAAGAAGTATCGAAAGGCATTTTATATGATGTCTGGAGCTAAAGGAGGGAACAGAGTCAAACTGTTCGGTCTTTCGGATATTAAGAACTCTCGAGAATTTTTCGGAATTAAAGCAGTTTTTAACGATATCACAATAAACAACTACGAAAATGGAGACAGTTTATACACTTTAGGTGTAGTAAATACATTTTATTTTCTTAGATTCGATCCTGAGAGAGCAGAATACTTGAGGCAGCTGAAAAATAAAATAGATCCTGGAGATCTCGTAAACGATTATAGATTAGTGAAAGCAAAAATGAGGACTTGGCGCGTTGGACTTCTTTTCTGGATAGCAAAACGACTCTATAGAACAGCATAAAACTAAAAAATATTGAAATGAGGTAAAAATAAAAATGAATGAAAATGTAAAAAAAGTAGTAACGACTGGACCTCCTGTATCAGGAATGTTTCCTCCTGACCAAGAAAATTTAGTTGATCCTGATTCTCACGCGGAATTAGATTACGAGCGTTGCGTTCAATGTGGTTATTGTCGTCTTGTGTGTAGAGTATATAACACAACTTACGCCGAAAGAGATTATGCTGGAGGTCGAAATAGAATCCTCAAATCACTTGCTCACGGAGAGATTGATTTCGACAAAGAAAAAATCATCGATGCAATCTATCAATGTATGTTGTGTGGTGCTTGTCGCACAGTCTGCCCAGTGGGTATCGACACATTAGAAGTTTTCCAAACCTATAGACACACTGCTGTTCAAAAAGGAGTAATGCCAGAAAAACTAGCTGTTCTAAGAAATTCTATTGTGACAAACAAAAATCCATTTTTAGAAAGTGGAACAGATAGATTTAACTGGTGCGATTCTCAGTCATGTAACGAAGGACATATGGCGTATGAACGAGCAAAAGAACATAAAAGAAAAATTGAATCTGGAGAACTTAAAGCAGATGAAATTCAAGAACATCTTGTCGGATATTTTGTTGGATGCACATCAGCTTATCGGAATAATGAACTAGTGACAGCCACTAGTAGGATTTTAGACAAACTTGGCGTGAAATTCATTGTTTTCCCTGACGAGGAATGCTGTGGTTCGGTTCTATTCCGAACTGGACTTGATGACGATGCAATGGCTCTGGTTGAGAAAAACATTGAAATGATTCGTAGCTTAGGCGTGAAAGAAGTAGTCTTTTCTTGCTCTGGATGTTATTCTAC
>SOKP01000033.1 GCA_004375715.1 Promethearchaeota archaeon
ATAGGTATTATTGGGGGAGATACCGCGTTTATTGTTGGCGCAAAGGCTTACTTCAACAAAAGTTTTTCGATGGATTTGAATCTTAATTCAATTCGATATTACAGACAGGCTTTTATTGAAGTTATCCATGGTGTTCTAATTGAAATCGATATGGTAAATCAGAAAAAACTCTCAATGGATGAGTATATCAGTATGATTTCGCTTAAAACTGGGGCCCTTATTGAAAAATCGCTTTTAATTGGAACAAGCTACGCAAAACTCGAGAACGAATACATCCCTCATTTTTCAACATATGGTGTAAATTTAGGGATTATTTTTCAAATAATTGATGATATCTTAGGAACATTTGGGGATGAAAAGGTAACTGGAAAACCTACAGATGGTGATATTCGCGAAGGTAAACACACTTGTTTGTTAATTGAAGCGATGAACAATTTAGAAGTAAAAAAGAAGGAGCGCTTAGTCAAGTTAATGTCGAACTCAGAGATGAATGAGGAAGACGTCAAAGAAGTAAGAGATTTATTTATGGAAGCAGATGCAATCAATTCATCTAAAAAACTTGCTTCTAAGTATTACGAAGAAGCATCAGATGCACTTGAGAAATTGAAACCTGTTGTGAACGAATCCGAGATAGAATTTTTTGAAAATTTACTAAAATTTGTATTAGAAAGAAAATTCTAAACAGTAATCTATGATTTTTATTTAAGGTGAAAATATTTGGTACTCGTTGCAATAACTGGTGCTAGTGGTGTTGATTTAGCTGTAATTTTGCTCCGGCAATTGAAGAAAAAAGGATTAAAGACAGAACTGATCATATCTAAAGTAGCCGAGCAAATTATTACTATTGAGACTGATTACAAGGTAAATGAAATAATTGAATTGTCTAATCAATATTATGATATTGATGATTTAACAGCAGGTCCTGCTAGCGGTTCTTATAAAAATAACATTATGATAATAATTCCATGCTCTATGAAAACTTTAGCAGCAATTGCTAACGGTTATGCAGATAACTTGATTACTAGAGCAGCAGATGTGATAATAAAAGAACGAAGAAAACTTATCTTAGTTGTAAGAGAAAGTCCGTTCAGCGCAATTCACTTAGAAAATATGCTAAAGCTATCAAGATTGGGAGTTGTTATAGCGCCACCAATTCCATCTTATTACATGAAACCTAAAAGTATCAAAGAACTTAACGAATATTTCGTAGGGCGAATTCTTGATCACATCGGTGTTGATAGCGACATTAAGAGATGGGGAGATAAGTAGATAATATAAAATGAGATTGTTATTGATTTAACCAAAAATATAAATTACCGAGAATAACACATTTTTCCCGTTTGTTTTTTAATTCGCTCAAATTACTCGAATTCATTAACCACAAACTAGAGCGTAATTCGTTTTTAAGCGTTCTTATTTCCCTTACGGTATTTGATATCGTATCGTTTTTTCTATCTTGCCATGAGGATTTTAAGAATTTATAAGCAAATCCACCAACATCGGCACCGAGTACAATCGATTTAGCAATATCAACTCCTGTTTTTAATCCACCAGTAGCAATAGTTAATTTTTGGGATACATTTCGTACATTGATAATACTTACGGGTGTAGGAATCCCCCATTCTCTAAATACATCTGCTGGGTTTCGGGAATATTTATCGTTATCGAAATTATTACGCTTTGATTCAATCGCTGCAAAACTCGTACCACCAGTCCCTCCAACGTCAAACCCATCAAAACCTAGCTCATCAAGCATCAAAGCAAGATCCTGATTAATCCCGGTACCTACTTCTTTTGCGATGAGAGGAATCTTAGTACTTTCTCTAATCTTCTTGAAATTTCGTCTAAAATTTTTATACGAGATATTACCCTTATATTGAACGAGCTCGTGCAAAGCATTTAGGTGAATAGCCATGACATCAGCATCTATCATATCGATACAAGCGGTTAAATCTTCTTGCTTAAAATAAGTTGAGCTTACTTGACCTAAACCAAGATTTCCGATAACAGGAATAGTAGGAGCAAATTCACGTACGATTTTAAAAGAGTCCACAGTTGATGGATCTTCTAGTCCAATTCGCTGACTTCCAACGCTCATAATGATATTTTCTTCTTCTGCAGCTTTGGCTAATATCTTATTAACCTCCTTTGAGGCAGGGTGCCCTCCAGTTATCGCTGAAATGCAAATAGGCGCGGAAATTTGCTTATTAAAGAAATTTACTGTAAGATCAATCCCCTCAAGATCGATTTCAGGAATCGCATGGTGAATTAGTTTAATGTCGTCAAAATAGTTAATAGAATGTTGTACGTCATATTCTATAGGAATTTTTAGATGTTCTTCCTTTCTATTGAATATTTCTTTAGTTTTTTCTGGTTTAGGCATATTCTCTTCTTCAAATTTGCTCCTAATCATAGTGCAAAATCATTCATTAATTAATATATTTGTACAATTTAAATTTTGATTCTTTAATGATTTATAGATATTACCCTCGATTAATCCATTTAATAATTGAACGGGAATTTTGGATTTACAAATCGTTTTGATAAAATTAAGTTTACTTTTAATACCACCTGTAACATCTATCTTTTGACCGAGATCTGCTAAGTTTAAACGGTCTAATTCGTTGGAATAGCATTCTGTAACTAATTCACAATTCTCACTATTATCTTTATCAATGATATATAATCCATCTGATTCCATAGTAAAAACGACTTTTGAGATATTGTAATTATTTAGATTTTGACATAACGCTAAAATTATTTGATCTCCGGAGATGATCGAGAAGGAACCTTGCTTATCAAGAATAATATCGCCATAAAGTATCGGCATTATATCGAGATTTAAAGCAATTTCAATAACATCAAGAGATTTAGTTAAGATGACTTCAGAATCCTTAGTAAATAAACTGGAAGTTTGAAACGATAGAACAGGGTTGTGGTTCTCTAAAAATTTTTCGATTAAATACGAGTTGAATTTAACCATTGCGTGATGAGTTTCAGCCACTCCAAGAATTTGATTTGGTATGGTTTTATCAATTCCATTAGAAATACTATATTTCTTTGCTAAAGGATGACCAAACGACCCACCACCGTGAATTAGTATGATTTTTTCATTCGCATCAATTATTTGATTAACTGCACTTTTTACAACGTCTTCTCTGATAGATAAGGGTTTATTTTTATCAGTGAGTAACCCTCCTCCTAACTTTAAAAGAATAACACTTCTTTCAGCATTCAATTTTGTCTATCACTCATCCAATCATTGTTTTCCAGGCATCATAACCTTTCATTTCAATAGCTTTAGCAATATTTTCCTGAACTTCATCATTTTCGGCTAACGCTATAACCAATCCTCCCCGACCAGTTCCCGTCATCTTAGCGCCTAGTGCTCCGTTGTTTAAAGCTATGTCAACCAATTTATCGTTGATTTCGCTCGAGACTGTTATTTCTTGGAGCAATTTATGATTTTGATTCATTAATTTACCGATGCTAACGGCATCACCCTCAAGTAACGCTTGTTTAGCATTTATTGCTACCGTATGGTAATCACTAAATATCTTCTCAAATCTAACTGGATTGGCTTTCTTAAGTTTACGAACATCAGCAACTACTTCTATTGTGGAGGCTGTAATTGCCGTATTTGCTATTATTAATGGAATCTTCCTTCCCGAATTGACAATTTCCATTGTGTTTTTTCCACCGTTTAGGTTTTTTTCAAACCATATTAAGCCCCCATAAGTAGAAGCGGTATTGTCAATTCCTGAGGGTGTTCCATGATACGCTTTCTCCCCTTCATAGGCAGCTTCGTTAATCTTTTCGTCGTCCAGCATTAGAGTAAAGCTATCATTAATTGCTCTAGCTAAAGAAGTAGCCTGTGCAGCGGAAGCACCAACGCCACTAGCGGCAAATAGATCTCCCGAAAAAGTTATTTTAAGTCTCTGGCAGCCAACATCTATATTCATATGTTCAATAACATTTTTAATGGATTGCATTGCCTCATCGTATTTTTTCTCCTTATAACCAGGAGTAGCAGGTCTTTTATCAATGACTTCCCAACCTTTTCCATTAACTATTTCAATTTCAGCAGTTGTATACGAACCCAATGCTGAGGCAAT
>SOKP01000181.1 GCA_004375715.1 Promethearchaeota archaeon
TGATGAAGTTTTCTACCATACAAAAAAAAGGAAGAAATAGCATAATAATTATATTATTTACTGTGATAAACCTATGTTCTAGTTTTTCCAACAAAGTAGGGCTACTTTACGATAAAAAAATAGTAATTGATAAAAAATAAGAAATTAAAGAAGTTATTAGGAAAATAAGGTTAAAGATCTAACTTAGTTTTCCAAAAATTCATTTTTTGTTTTAAGTCGTCTTTCTCTGGCTGACTAAGCACATATGTTTTGCTTTTCAGTGTCGAGCTGGTGTTGTGAATATTTTTCAACACACTGTTGTAACCTTTTTCTTTTATATATTCACTTTGAAATTTTTCGAGGGCAGATGAAAGCTCTAATCCCATTAAAGTGTCTACAGAATCGAAGATTAAATTGAATTGTTTTGTTAATAAAGATTCTCCTACGGCAGGTTCTTTGGTAGTTACCGATTCTTGTGGTGGTGGAGTCATGACTTTTGGAATTTGAACTTGGGGTTTTAACCTTGCTCTTTCTTTCTGTTCTTCTTTTTTGAGTTCTACAGGTGTTTGAGGTTTTGGTGTTGAAATCTCTCTTTCTATGCTTGATTTAATAGAATGCACAACTTCTTTTCTCGAACTCATCCAAGATTCTTCTAAGATGGGAACGAATATTTTGATGTGTTCTTCTATTATACTCCCGATCCCTGCAATTTCTGTGATCGATTCTCCTCGCACTTCTGCCTTGGATAAAACACACACTATTACTTCTTCGTAATCTCTATTAATCCCCCATAAGTTTTGCAATGCTCTATGTCGATAATCTACATTGTCCATCTTATCTAATTGTTCAATTACAGCAACATGTTCAGGGTTTGAAAAATCTATATTAGCTGTAATTCTGAAGTTGATTCTTGAAGGGCGTTCCATGATTGCTTTAATATTAATGTCGCTAATTTGAGGTGCCACAAGTAAAATTCTCATTTTGGCTTTTGAAATTTCATCGTCTATGTGTGCTTTTGCTGCCTCAGGCGATCTTATGAACCAGATATCTTTCATTGTAATAGATCTTCCGGTTTTTGCTTGTTGCCAAAATTCATTCGTTACCTTTTCTGACCTTTCGAGTTTAGTTAAGATGTCATCCAGGGTATTATCTAATGTGGCAACAATTTGATCGGAAAATACATTCTTTAACGTCCCTAAAGACTCAAAAGTAGTTCCAGAGATTCCTTCGATTTTTTCTTCCGCCATCTTAACGGCTTTGTTAAAATTCTCAGTTATATCCTCGTATATTTTTTCCTTATCTTCTTGAGCTTTTGAACTCAGGCCATCGATATTTTTAAGAGTATCTTTCAAAGACGCTTTTAATTTTGTTATTAGATCTGAGTCCACACCTTGAGCAACTTTTTTCAATTCGTCAGTAAAAGCCACTTGGCTTACGCTCAATTGAACATTTATGTTATCAGAAATATCTTTTATTTTTGCGTTCATTACTTTGTCGATTACTTGGTCTACAGTTTGTTGGATTACTCCTAAGCGTAATTTTTGTAAATTTTTAGAGACCGTTCCCTTAATATTCTCAAATTCGTTTTTCAAGTCGTTTATTTGTCCTTTAATGATTTGAGACGTTTTGATATTAATATCTTCAAATTGCTTCTTAAGGTTACCCATTTGACCACCCATAACACTTTCAGTATATCCTTCAATGTTTGTTATGTCGTCAGTGATACCTCTAATTTGATCCATAACTGCTAGCGTATCGTCAAATTCTTTCTTTTGGGTACGAATCTGAGTTAACATGTTATTTTTTAATTCGGTCATTAGTTCTGTGGGAACTGGTTTTGGCTTCACTTCGACTTTTCCTGTTTCAGATTCTAATTTTTTAAAAGATTTTTCTAACTGTGCAGGTATGCTCTTTTTAATATCAGAGATATATTGATGGAATTTTCGTAATTGGCTTACTAACGCCGCATATGGGGGTAAAGCACTATAATGTGGTTGCGCTCCAATAATCTCCTTAAACAATCCTTTCTGAACGAATTTATCTGCAATTTCTTTACACACTGCTTTGGTCTTACCAGTAAGTATTGCCATTTCACCAATACTCACTGCTTCACGACCCGTAATTCGGAAGTAAAGATCAATCTCGTCATCAGTAAGATCGATCTCACTTAAAACTTGCTTTGTGAGTTCTTCTGAATAAGATACTACTTCTTTTTGAAGGATTTCTTCGATTTCGAAATTTTCTACTTCTAAATATTGATTAAAATTAACTATTAATTTGTGTGCAGGGTCTCCGTGCGTCAATTGTTTGGTTATAGGAAATCGGGTAACTTCTTGATATTCCTTTTTAGTTATTTTGAAAGGAATTTCTTTTAAGCACAATTTACAAGTATATGAAACTTCAACTTCGTCCTTTTCTTTAAATAAATACATTCATTATTCATCTCTTTCAATATAATTTCAAATTTAAAAAGTAACTTTTTCTGGAAATGATACTTCTAATAAATTTAAAGCTTTTTTAGCGATTTCATACGTTATTTTTCCTTCTTCATCTTCTTTTCTATAAGCTTCTCTTATCTTGGGCAGTAGATATTCTGGAAAAATGGTTAAAGGTTTAATATCCGTTAGTAAGCAAATCCAACTTCTTTTGTTTTGGTCTTTAATTTCAGTAATTATATTCAACTTCTTCAGGTTGTCAAGCAATATCTCTGTAACGGCGAATTCTGAAAAGATTTTTGGTATTTTGTCTAGTGGATAATGGTTTGAACGCATTAAGATGAAGAAATCATATACATCTGGATTTAACAGTATTGACGCTAACTTTTGTGTATTCTCAAAAGGCTCGTCATAAGGATCGTAATCGTTGAAGAAGTCTAAAGCCTTTTGTTTAAAGAGCGGCAAGAGTTCGTTGTTAGTTTCCTTAAAATGTTTAAGAAGATTTTGGTTTGGAACGCGTGCGAACATGATATCTTTAACTAAAAATATGTATTCGCCTTGATTAGTTATTACTCCTGTTTTTTTATCCTTCTCTCCTTTTATCCAATCGCGCCTAATTAAATTGAGCTCTAAGAAGGGACGCAATAAAATATCAATATTTGCAGTAGGCTTCAAATTCTCGACGGTAGTCTTCATTTCGCTTTTAGCTAGAGGTCTTTCCCTTAGAACATCCAAAATTTTTAGCCTTTCGTTACTATTGTAGATTAATGCTACTTTTTGAAGCTTATCTAATTGGCTTAAGCGTTCAATTTGAAAAATCGTATACTTTAATTCATTTTTAAGACGGACATTAACATTAGATATTAAATCCAATTGTCTTGTATTTGAAGCTTTAGTTAATTTATCATAAATGGTATCTAATCTTTTAGCCATGTCTTTTATTAAGTCTTCAAATAGCTCAATTTCGTCATCTAATTCAAACATCGATATTGTGAGATATTGGGTGCCATCAGCTAATTGCTTGAAGTATGAAAGCACTTGGTAGGGTGTTTCTTTCAAGTGACCCGTATAATAATTACTAAATCCATATTTAGGATTTAAAATGCCTACGGTATGCTGATAAAAGTTAGCAAATACATCATTTTCTATGATTAGCCCTGAAAAATTATTTTCATCGAATTTCTTATTCGAAAAAACTAATTGAATAGGACTAAATTCAGGATTTATCTCACCAGTCGTTTCGTTCTGATTTAGATTAAACTTAAATGTCAAAATTCCTTGAATCATATTTTTTTTGCCTCTATTTTTATAATACTTGAGTAATTAATTAAAATATCTATAATTAAATCTATAATTAAGTTTTAAGTAATTTGTTTAAATAAATTTAATCAATACTAGATAATAAAAAGAATATTATGAATTTTATTTTTCAGATTATCAACAATTATAAGCATAATTAGTCTTATTTATACCTATATAAATTAAAATTTGGATATCTAATAGATCATGAGGATATGGCTCAAAGTAAATAAACGATTGGTTTTGTACATTCTACTCACGATTATTATTGTCAGCATAGCATTTCCAAGTATAAATTCTTTTAGTCTGTTAAACCGTAAAAATGATGTCAATATTAAGACATCTGAAACGATAGAGCATCTGAACGATCTTTGGCTCGAAAATCCAACATTTGAAGACCCAATTGAACCTACTTGGTTTTCTGCTCGAGAAGGAGATCTAACAGATGTGAGTTCTTCTACCAATCCAGGATATGTAAATTATGAAATTTTAGGTGAATCTGGGGTTTTTTCAAATGTAACAGATACACCAAAAGCGATAGATTGGGATGAATTTAACAATACTTACTTTATACTTCCAGATGGAACACATGAGATAAATCAAGACGGATGTGAAGCATCACATGAATTTCAAGAAAATACTGATCAATCAAGAAACCGTCCCAGCGTTCATTGGAGAAGAAATATAAGCATGCCCCTTGATATGTCGGATTATACAATAACCTCTGCCTCACTTTCTGCAATAGTGAACGGAAGTGCCGATACTAATGTTGAAACTCCTAATGATGATTTAAGTTATGCTGGTGTTGGATATTTTGCAACGTACTACGATTATGCTCGTTTCTATATAAAATTTTCAAATTTAGATTATACTAATCTTTACGAAGTAGCTTATTATCAAACCGTTGATTTGGGAACTGGTGATCAGACACTTCAGGGTATAGGTGTTATCGACTATTTAAATGATACAATTATGACGATTATAGATGAACCTACGCTCATATTTTACCTTACCAAAGCATTAGAAGCAGATTCCAGCAATTTTGGTATCACTCTTGGGATTGACATCTATTGCGAGGACAATTATGCCTCAGGAGATAGAGATACTTTTTATTCACTATTAATTAAATCTGTAAATTTAACATTCAGCTACGAAAAAAAGATAGATCAGCTTACATCCTTATCATGGGGGCAAGAAGCCAGAGAAATTAATGGAACTGACGTAGAAATTCTTAAATCCAATTTAAAATTTAAGTATAAAATAAGTGAATTATGGCCTGTGTCTAAATCTCCCAATTCTGAAATTAGAATATATATAAATAATAGACAACACTCAGAAACTATTAAATTGAGTAATGCTGCACTAACATTTCAAGACGCAAAAGAATTTGGATATGATTTATTCGAGCTTACTTTTCCATACGAAGTAATCAATTTCTCTCTTCAAGTTTTCCTCGCAGATGAATTTGGGTTAGACCACATAATTACCATCTCGATTGATGATGTGTTTCTAGAAATTTCATATACGGAAACATTTATTGATCCTAATCCTATTCCAGAACCGTTAATTTTTACTATTTTATTAATAGTTGCAATTATAGCAGCCGTTTGTGTAGGAGGTTATTTTATCGCGTACTATAAGATACTGAGATTTCCTAAATCTGTAAGAAAAGTTAGAAAATTTAGAAGTACGCTAAAAAGTGGGCAGAATCCATCAACAAGCATAACATCTCGTAAAGAGGGATTCGGATTCAAATATAAAAAAGAACTTAATAAAACTTCGAAGCATTTAAAGGGAGTTCCCGACGAAACTAAAGTAAATAATTCAATTAATAAACAAAATTTGAAAAAAAAAACTCAAGGAGGTTCGCAACAGCAATGAAGCACCGTTCTAAAATAAAAATCATATCATCGTTAATAGTATTCATTTCATTACTTGGAATTGTTAATTTAACTTTAAGCGTTAAAATAATAAACATCCCCGATAACGTCGAAAAACTTCACTCTTCAGGTATAATCGATCACGATAATATTTTATGGCTTGAAAATCCTAATTTTAATGATACGGGAACACCTTGGTTTTCGGATACTATTGGAGATGTAACTGACCTAACCGCTTCGATAAATCTGAATCAAGCCGATTTTAAAGTTGAGGGAGATGTCAGAACTTTCTCTGATATCTATGGTGTACCACAGTCCAGTGATTGGGTTGAATTCAGCCATTCTGTAAGACCGTTACCGCTGACTCGCGAAATAAATGAATTCGGTTGTAATGTTTCACATGTGTACGACGAAGACGCATCTGGGCCCTTCCCTAATTCTGGAGATCAAACGGCTAATCTTGCCGGAGTTTTGTGGAAAAGGAATATATCACTTCCAGTCGATATGTCAGATTACATCATTACAACTGCCTCCATTAGCGCAGTTGTTAATGGTAGTGCCGATACAGATATTGAAACGCCTTCAGATCATCCTCCCTTCGCAGATGGAGGTTATGCGTCACTATTTGATTTTGCGCGATTTTATGTTGAAATTTCAGATGTTAATAATATTGAATCATACGAAATCGCTCATAACAAAACTCTTAATTTAGGACAGACTTACGCTGGTCGGAGAGACTACAATTATGCAACTCGAGTGTATATGAACGATACAAATATGACCACCGTTGATGAGGATATTCTAATTTTCGCTTTAACGCAGGTGTTGAAACATGATAATTATAACTTCACCGTTACTCTTGGTATCGAGGTTGATAGTGAAGATAATTACCCCGGATATGAGTTAGATGTTTGGAATTCGTTGTTAATTAAATCTTGCGACTTGTCATTTACTTACATTAAGAGGATGGATACAGCTTCGATAGTTTCTTGGAATCAAATAGGGAATAAAATTAACGGAACGAATGTTAAAATTATAGATGGAAATCTAAATTTTAAATATAAAATCGATCAATCTTGGCCTAGTTCATTATCTCCGAACTCAGAGATTCGGGTCGTCATAAACGACAAACAACATTCAGAAACAATTAAATTAGCTTCTGCTACTACAGATTTTCAATACGCTAAATTCGGAGGTTATAACGTTACATCGTTACTTAATGAAGGCATTAATATTAGTCTCTCGATTCAATTGGTTATCGCAGATGATTTTGGTTTAGATAGAAAGATTATTGTTTCTATCGACGATGTTTATCTGCTTATAACATATACTGAGACCATCCCTGACACCATTGAAGAGCCCTGGATCGCAACAGGATTTTTTATTATTACAGCGATAGCTGCACTAGTCTTGGGAGGATTTTTGATTATGTATATAAAGGTATGGAGATTTCCTATACCTATTAGAAAAGTAAGGAAATATAACAAATCTTTAAGCGCCGATAAAAATCCAGACATTAAAGTCATGCCTCGCAAAATTTCTTTTAAAAAGAACTACCAAGACGAGTTAAAAAAGTCGAACCGGTTATTAAAGGGCACTCCTACTAATGAAAAAGTAATCCCAGATAAGATCTTAGATAAAAAAGAAGGGAACTTACCCAAATAATTCTTTTTCTATTTTTATTTTCTCAAAACTGAAATAAATATCAATTTCATACACTTTCAATTATGAAATGTATAAATTATTTATAAAACTCATTTCATATCTGATACAAAAAGAGACAACTCTGTAAATTCTAACTTAATTTTTTTTTCATTAGAATCCAATGACATTAATAAGATCTAGACTAATTTTAAATGTTAAAGAAGATAAATAATATCTAGACTAAATATTAAATGTTAAATTGAATTATAAATAAGTATTTTTTAATAGGAATTATTAAGTTCAAAATTTAAAAAATGTTTATATTTAGTAAAAGGGTGAACATTATGTTTATAAATGAAAAGACCAAGACAAAACACGTTATTGCACTTTTTGTTCTCATTTTTATTGGAAATCTTTCAATGATTTTCATGTCAAACTTAGTAGAGTATCAATCTATCGATACATTAAATAGTTATAATAATGATTTAAGAGATGGTTACCCCAAATCTCAAGGAATTGTTCAAGATGATTATACTATTGAATGGCTCGATAATCCTACTTTTGAACCTCCAATAACGCCATGGTATAACACAACTGAAGGAGATGCCTCTGATGTTAATGCTACTACAGATTTTAACCAAGCGAATTATAAAATACTGGGAGATTCGGGAGTATTACAAGTTGATAACGCTTTAAGTAGTTCAGATTGGTCTGTTTTTCAAAATCCTAGATCCCCTATTTTACCAGATACCTATGGTATAAGTTCTGCTGGAGCTGAAATATACCACTACTGGGATGAGGACATAAACCAAACTCGTAATACACCTAGTATTCACTGGAAAAGAAATATTGAAATGCCCGTAAACATGTCTGATTATATTATAACTTCAGCATCATTAGAAGTAATTTATAACGCTACTGTGGAAGTTTCGCCTCACGCTGTAACCGGTTCGGGTATTGATAGGGACGGTGATAATGGATTGACTGCTTATGCAATTGGTGATTTTGCTGAATTCTATATTTTAATTTCGGATGTTAATAATATTCAAGAATATCAGTTAGCATATTATAAAACGATTGATTTAGGGCGAGATAGTCCTGCAACACCGAGTATTGCAGATACAATTTTAGATTCTGTACCTGAAGAGGTCTTAATTAGCTTGTTAACGGCTGTTTTAAGTGAAGATAATTATAATTTTACAATAACAATGGGAATTGATATATACTGTGAAGATAATGAATGGGGAGCGGATGAAGACGAATGGACGTCATTATTATTTAAATCCCTAAATTTGACATTTACTTATCAGAAAAGAATAGATAAGTTTACTTCACTCTCATGGAACCAGATTGGAAATACGATCAGTGGATCAAATATTGATATTAAAAATGCTACTCTAAATTTTAAATATAAGATTGATAATAATTGGACAGAGGAATCTCCAAATTCAGAATTAAGATTCTTTATTAATAATAACCAATATCCAGAGACTGTTAAATTAAGCACAGCCACTTCTACATTTCAAGATGGTAAAGTTGGGGGATTCGATGTAACCAATCTAATCTTAAAAAATGATAATATCACTCTTTCAATTCAATTGTATTTAGCAGACACATTTGCCTTAGGTCAAGAATACACTCTTTCAATTGATAACGCATCGCTCTTAATATCTTATACTGAAACCACTATTGAAGAGACAACCAGTTTGGATATTTTTCTAAATGACGAGGATAAAACATTAGAAAAGTCTGTAGAAGTTACTATGGGTAATGATGTAAATGTCACTGTCATGTATAAAGATAGCTTAGATGCATTCATTCCTGATGCCACAGTAAGATTGGTAGGAGCTGGTGGACCTAGAGATTTGATTGAAGATTTAGCATCTAATCAATACAGTATCGTATTTAGTTCAACTGAATTATCTCTTGGAAATAATTTCTTGACGATCGAAGCAAGTAAAACATATTATGAGCCAATATCAGAGTTAATCAATATAAAAGTAATTGAACGAAACACGGAATTATTACTATTTTTAGATGAATTTGACAAAACTCTTGATAAAGCTATACAAATGATATATGGGAACACTGGGAATATAACAATAATATACAAAGATATTGAGCAACTTCCAGGTACACATATCGATGGAGCAACTGTGGAATTGATTGGAATAGGTGCCCCGCAAAGTTTAACTGAAGATCTTTCTAATAATCAATATTTTATTATAATCGACACCAAGGATCTCGGCTTAGGGAACAGTTTCCTCACTGTTGATGCATATAAAGAAAATTATACTGCTCAATCCATTCGTTTTAAAATTGAAGTACTTGAGAGTAATTCTTATTTAGATAACATAAAACTAAACGGAATTGAAACCCCATCTATAGAAATTCCTTGGAATGAAATTTTAAGCATTTCGCTATCTTATAATGAGAGCATTACAAATATCTTTATAAGCGAAGCATTAGTGCAACTTTCGGGGACTGGAATTTCTGAATCTTTCACAGAAAATTCACCAATAGATTATAGTTTAAATATCAACACAGCATTAATGGCGCTTGGCATTAATTTTCTAACGATTTCAGCTAATAAGGAGAATTATACGCTTTCTTCGAGAATAATTACTGTGTCTGTCACCGAAAGAGCCACTAAAGTTGATGTTTATCTAAATGGTACGCTATCGTCTAATTTTGAATTTTACAATATTTCTATCGGAGAAAAATTAAATATTACTGTTTTCTATAAGGATTTGAACACAGACGCTTTCATAGATTCTGCGAATGTCCGATTAATTGAATCAGGAACCCCAACAGATTTAACTGAGAGCTTAATCTTTGAACAATATTATATTACTATAACATCGGATGCTTTAGGAGTAGGAGTTAAATTTTTAACTATAACTGCAAAAACTGATAATTATACATTGGCTTCAGAAGTACTAACACTTATAATAAACGAAAAGAAAACGGAATTACTCCTTTTTCTTAATGGAACTCAGTACAATAATGGAGACACTATCCAATTGGAAGTAACTGATACGTTAAATATAACTGTAAATTATCTTGATAACCTCACGAAAGAATATCTCAGTGGTGCAGATGTTGATATAATAGATAAAGGATATATGACAGAAAATGCGTTGCTAGAGCATTACAATATAACAATAAACATAATTGATTTAAATAACACTTTAAATAGGATAGTCATCCGTGCTCAAGTAACAAATTATCAAACAGCCCTTATTGAATTTTTCATACAAATTATTGAAAGAGGGTCCACTGGGGCGCTTTTTATCAATGAATTAAATAAAACAGCAGATCCTTATATTGACCTTACTCTTGGTTCTCTTCTTAATATAACAATCAAATTTAGCGATATCCAAACTGAAAATCATATCTCAGGTGCTATCGTTCAGTTAAATGGAGATTTAACGGGTTTGTTACTTGAATCTGTAGCTTTAGAACAATATTCAATAATAATTAGTACGACTGATTTGGGAGTTGGGTTAAGTATCTTTACTATAATTGCGGAGAAAGAAAATTTCGAGTTGTTTTTAATCCAAAAAATATATGTAAATGTCGATAGAATACGAACAAATATTACAACAACCGATGGTGTGTCAAATATAATTATAAGACCCGGTGAAAGTGTTACTCTAAGCATTGTAATAAACGATTTAGACTTTGGAGGAACAGTGAAGGGGGCTAGTGTTACATATAGATGGATTTTTGGTCAAGGTTTCTTAACTGAAAATGATGGCATATACACAGTAGTATTAAGAGATACTCCGGAAGGCTCATTCACTTTAACACTAAATGCATTTATGGGTGAAAATTACGGTTTAGCAACATATGAAATAGTAATAACTGTTATTATCCCAAAAGAAGATTTACTCTTATTTCAATTATTATCTATAATCGGCGGAATAACAGCGGCTGCTTTGGTTGCTTACTTGTATCTTTATCAGAAGATATTTAAATTTCCAAAACCTGTCAGAAAAGTTAGAAAATATGGTAAAACGCTGAGAAAAACAAAAAATCCAAGTGTTGATGTAACTGCTAGAGAAAAAGCTTTTAAGGTAAAATATCAGAATGAATTATCTAAAAATCAAAAACTCCTAAAAAGAAAACCAGGAGATGTACCTCCTAAACCAGATAACGTATTAAAGAAGCCTATTGAGAGTTAAGATAAATAGAGTTTCTATTCGCTCAAAATAAATTTTTATTTATATTTTATTTTCAATCTTCACTTTTTTCTTTTTTCTTAATATAAATTGAAATAGTATTGACACTTAAGTGATCGTAGAGATGAGCTCTGATTTTAAAGTTTATAAACTACGATATTCGGGTAATTTCGAAGAAATCCCCCAAGAAGAATTAACTAATAACTTAACCCTCTTCAATGTTTTGATCTTTTATATTCCAGACCTAAAACGGATGTATGTATGGATGGGAAAAAAAGCAGCTCAAAGCTTAAAAAGACATATTCCTCAAATTCGGGGTGCGATTTCAAGAAAATATTCAGAATTAAAAATTTTAAGAAACATTACTATAGAATCGGGATTAGAACCTCCAGAATTCTTGAATATTATAGGAATTGAAAAAGAAATTCTTAAATCAAATATTAAAACGTTAGAAGTTAAATTATTACCTGTGCTTTCTGAAATAAATAGGTTGAAAGAGAAATCTGATAAATTTTTCATTGCTAATAACTATGGAGAAGCTATTGAGCTTGCTCAAAAAATTGTAAATTTGGCAAGGGATATTAAGGATTATTCGCTCGAACAAGATCAAATCAATTTTATCAATGAAGCTCACATAAGAGCCCGCGCAAGTGAAATTCTTAAGGAAATTGAGCAAGTTTCTAAGGAAAAAACTAAAAAATTTAATCAATTCTTAGAAGCAGAGAATTATGAAGAAGCTCGTACTGTGGTTGAAGAATTCAAACAAAAATACGCAGATAAATATGAACTCTCTTCCATACCGTTAGCTCAACAATTATTATTGAAAGAAGAAAATATGGTTTATAAGATTAAAATCGAGCAAGATAAAATTTTAAAGGATATCGAAAATTTTTCTGAAAAAATGGGAAAGAGCAGGAACATCATATTTCTAAAACAAACTAAAAAATTTCTTGCTACCATCCAGAAGTCAAGTTTAAAATACTTTGATAAAAGAATCAAAGACAAAATAGATATGCTGAAAAGCAAATATCGTAGTGTCAATAATGAGTTGTACAACAAAATAAGAAATTTATGTGAATCTGCCATAGATTACATAAAAATTGGAGAATTTACGAATGCTCTAAGAATTTATGAAGAAATTGAACAAAATTTGGAATTAAATAACTCGCAAAAAGCTGGTGAATGATCATTAATTATAATCCTGGTGAAGGAGAGGATAATAAAAAAAAACTAGAGGTCTTATCTAAAATTGACGAGTTAAAAGTCATTGCGAATAATCACTATCTAATGGGAAAATTCGACGAGGCTATAAAAATTGCTGAAGAAATAATGGATATTGCAGAACAAGCTAGGTTATATTCAATTGTTAGAGAAGAAGGTGAATACATCGCTAATCTTTATAAACAAGCTAAAGAAGAGCATAAATATATCGCCATCAGGGATGATTTCGAAAGTTTAGAACGAGAATTTTATAAACTTGTAGGAAAAGGGAACATTGAAGAAGCTCACGATTTAGTCCAGACATTTAAGCAACTCTATAAAAATATTGATCTTAATTCTTTTAGTAATGTAAATATGTTTTTATCAAGAGATTCAAAAATATGGAACGAATTTATAACAAGGGAACAAAACTTGATTAGGCAGTTGGACCCATTAGAAATACAATTTAATAGTTATGTTAGCACTAACAATCTCTCTTTAGCGGGAGAGACATTAGAACAAGCGAAAACGCTTTTAAAAAAACTCACTAATAGTCGTATCCTTAAAATGTGGGAAACTTCCGAAATAATGTATTTAGAATTAAGGAAAAGATATGTTCTTAATGAAATTATTGAGAAAGATTTAAATGAAGTATCAAAATTAACAGAAAATTACGAATTTGATAAAGCTAAAAGAATCCTCGACTCAAAAATTGAATATTTAGAAAAGGAAGGGCTATCAGAATATAACAAAGATATCGAAGCAAAGAAGATATATATTCTTGATGCTGAAAGTAAATACCTCAAATTAGAAGACGAACTAAAAGCTTTAGAAGAACTCATCAAGGATAATATCACTCATAATCATTTTAAACAAGCTATAAGCAACATCGGCCAAATTATTAAAATATCCCGATTTATAGGTAAAACCAAAAATATTGAAAGATTTGATGAATATATAAATTTACTGGAAAAAAAAATAAGGTTGGGAGCAGAAGCCGAAAAGATTGCAAATAGGGTTAAAAAACTAAATCTACAAGCAATTGGGGCTTTAAGAAAGGAAGATTATGATAATTCTCTGCTAATTTTTAAGGAGATTATAGAACTAATCAAAACCAAAAAACCACAATAAAAAATCTTATAAAATTATACACTTCCTTATTTTAACGGAACAATCCACTTTTATTTTCGTGTTAATAACCATTTTAATTAATATAAACTCATCCTTATTTTTTTAGCGAACATATAAATAGTACAAATAAAATATATTTTTTGGAAAGAAATTGATCCAAAAGATCACATTGTTGAATGATGAGGGTATACCCATATTTTTCCATAATTTTGATGGTAGTTCAAATGAGGACGAAAATTATCATCTAATTGCGAGTTATTTCGATCAAATTTGTCGGTTTACCAAATATGGTTTTAAAGAGAGTCTCAATACTTTAAGGATGAATAAGAGCGTATTTTACTTTTATACTCATCCTAAATCTAATTATCATCTAATTTTTAAGTGTGATAGTAGAGTAGATAAGAAAAAACAGAAAAAAAGAAATCTTGATAGTATTGCTGTTAGAGTCTTTGATAAGTTCTTAACTAAATTCAAAAAAGAATTAATCAATTTTAATGGGAATTTTTCTCAGTTTAAGTCGTTTTCTTTAGATATACACGAGATTGTAAAATCGAAAGGTTTCTTACGAGGTTATGAATTAAACCAAGGAATATCTAGATTTTAATGCACGCTAACACAAGAGCATCTTGAAAATCCCCGTCAATATTAAGGTATCCACTTAGAGTGCCTTCTTCAACAAAACCACATTTTTTAAACATTTTAAGCGATCTATCATTTTTTATAGCTATATGGGCTTCAATTCTGTTCAGGTTCAGATGGTTGAATCCAATAATCTTTATCAATGTTATAGTTTTCGTACCAATTCCACGTTCCCAAAATGTTGGGAGAATCCATATACCTATTCCAGAACGTTGATGAATCCAGTTGATATTCCAGAGACTGACAGAACCAACTCTAGTTATTTTTTTATTTTCCCTTAATTCTATCACATAATTAAACTGGAGGTACTTTTCCCAAGATTTTAAATAGTTTTTTATTAATCTTTTTGAATGTTCATAAGACATTAAAGGTCCAAGCGATAGATAATTTGTCATATCTCTATTTTTCAAACTCTGAAAGAAAAACGCAATATCTTCTTTAGAAATTTTGCGAAGAAAGAGATTCCCATCGTTTATTTCTT
>SOKP01000247.1 GCA_004375715.1 Promethearchaeota archaeon
AAAATTCCATATTTTTAAAAATTGGAATAATTTGAACATTTAAGATATTGAAATCTATTAAATCTTAGATAAGTAAATTATTAAATACAAATTTTGATATTATATTTAAAAAAAACAATAATTTACTCCTAACGTGAGAAAATTGGAAGAAAACGATAAACCTTTATCCACCGAAGAAATAGAGAAGCAAAAAAAGATAGTTGATGACCTTTATAGAAGAGAAAAGGAAGATAGAGAAAATTACTTCAAGAGCTTCGAGGAAGAACGAAAAAACGCTTTTGAAGAGAGTAAAAATCTTATATCCTCATTAATCTCAGAGAAAAGCTTCATGAGAGAAAAACAAAGAGAAAAGGATATAATAAAAATGGAGCTCAAACCTGAAATCGAAAAAACTGGCGAAGCTATTGAAAAATCCATAAGTGAAAAAGCTTTTATGAGAGAGAAACACAGAGAAGAAGATCATATAAGGATCGATCTAAAACCTGATATTAGAGGAGTAGGTGAAGCAATAAGTAAGACTGTTGGCGATAAAGCTTTTTTAATTGAAAAAAAGAGAGAAACTGATGAACACAGAATGAAGATCAAACCTGACATTGAACATACAAGAGAGGTAATCAGTAAAAATATTGATGAAAAAGCTTTTTTAATAGAAAAAAAGAAGGAGAACGCTTCGGTATTGCTAGAATTAAAACCGGACATACAAAATGCTAGCAACGCAATTAGTAAATCCATAGAAGAGAAGTCATTTTTAAGAGAAAAACAAAGAGAAAGCGATCTGAGTAGAATGCATATCAAACCAGACTTTCTGAAAACGGGTGAGGCGATAAGCAAAACAATTGCCGAAAAAGCTTTTAGAATTGAGAAAAAAAAAGAGACCGAACACAGAAAAATGGAAATACATCCGGATATTGAAGGTAAAGGAGAAGCAATAAAGGAAACTATTAACGAAAAAGCATTTAGGATTGATATGCAAAAAGAGAGAGAAAGAAAAATAAAAGAGTTAAATCCAGATATGAGCAAAGCCGGAGAATCTATTGCCCAATCTATTGGAACAAAATCGTTTCTACGCGAAACCCAAAGAGAAAAGGATCATGAGAGAATGGATTTGAAACCAGATTTCTTAAAAACTGGGGATGCTATAAGCACTACAATAGCTGAAAAAGCTTTTAGAATAGAAAAAAGCCGCGAAATTGACGAAAAAAAACATGAACTAAAACCTGATATAAAAAAAACCGCAGAACTAATTAGCAAATCTATACAAGAAAAAGCGTTTTTACGAGAAAAGCACAGAGCCGAGGATTCTAAACGTATGGAAATAAAACCAGACATATCAAAAGCAAGTCAAGCCATTAAATCTTCAATTGACGAAAAGGCATTTAGAATTGAGAAGCAAAAAGAGATGGACCAGAAAAGAATGGAATTAAAACCTGACTTTGAGAAATACAGTGACGCTATTCAAAAAACAATAGGGGAAAAAGCATTTATTATTGAAAAACAAAAAAATCGCGATTCAGAACTAATAGAACTTAAACCAGACATAAAAGGTATCAGTTCCTTAATCGAAGGAAAAATTGAAAAGATTGAAAAGAAGAAAAAGGACGAGAATACTACCTAAAGATTGAAATCTTCTCTACTCTTCTCTAAAGCTATAAATGGACATCAAATTTGAATAAAGTATTTAAATTCATATTTTCTAATCTTTTTTTATATTGTAGAATTGAAGGATCTATGTTTCCATTAAAATTTCTTATTGCAGATTCGAATCTATAGTAAAAATCTTCCATAATTCTATGTAAAATTACTCTCTCTACTTGTAAATTGGTTTTCTTCGAAATCGCAATCACTGATAATCTCCCTCTTCTTTCGTATAAAATTCTACTCTCTTTAAAATTCACTTCTTGAATCTCATCGTTCACTGATTCAGGTTTAATCTCACTTATAAAAAGATTAAGCGCATTAAGAAAACCACTTATCAAATCTTCATGAGAAGAAAATCTAGAATTGTGCGTATATTTTTTGCTAAGCAGTAAAGAACCCGATATATTGTCTAAGAAGTAAATTGCATGAAAACGATTAACATCTAAATTAATCTTTTCTAAATTAAATCCATACGACTTCTCTATATTTTTATTAATCCATCTATTCGACATATTTCGACTACTTTCTAACCTAAAACTATTCCTATTAAAAAATGAAAACGATTACGATTTAAAATGTAAATATTATCTTAGTGACATCTAAATAGTTTTTTTAGCTAGTTGAAGCTTAATCAAATTAATATTGCGATTAACTGGGTAGTTTGAGTTTAAATGATAGAAATACTTTTCAAGAAAAACCTAAAAATTTAAAATAAAATCATTTTATTATTAGACATATACTCTTCTTATCACATTTTAATTTTTGATGAATATGGGTGTAAATAACAACTACGGAAAACAAAAAAATAAAATTTCTATTGGTAAAATCCTATCAAGAGAGGATTTTAATTCCACTATTTTTCCAGAAGATGTTAAAGCAGAAATCAACCAAGCTCCTTATTACTTGCTAATTTTCATTTCTCGCGAAGATTCAATAAAAATTAGCTGCTTTCCTACTAATACCAATGAAATAAAAAAAATCCTTATTAAGTTAATTGAGTTCTCGCCCGATCTAGTGAAGGGAATATCGACCGTACTTAACGAGCTTGGCTTAAGTAAAGATATTCTGCATACTACGGGAATTTGTTATGAGTTGGAAAATTGCTTCTATGAAACCTATCTGTTAGGAGACACGCTAAAATCGAAGAAAATGTCTATAGACTTTATAAAAGAAAAATTCCTCGCAATTGAGAAAATTGTTAATGTCTCAATAGAAGATATTCCAATTCATAATGAATAAACTTCTTATAAAATGAGCAATAAAAAATTACCCCCTCCCCCAGCTTTACCCCCTTCTTTTACAGCTTCAAGTAAGTTCTGTCTGTTTCATAAAGGCGATTTGTCAGAAGATATTTATACTTGTCCTAAGTGTAAAACTACATATTGCCTAGAATGCGCAAAAAAAGCTCAGACTGATAGGAAATTGTGTATTAAATGTAAACAGATTGTTTTACTCTAGTTATTGTAAATGACCCTCCTCAAGTGAACCAGTTCTTATTGAACTCAAACTACGCCATGCCTTCCAAAAAATTAACCATAATATGATAAATATAAATAGAGTTGTAGCGAAAGTGTAACCTCCAATAAATAAGTCTACAATAATTAAAAACGGGATACCCGCAATCGCAAATCCTATCAAATAACCATATCCCCAATATCTGTTAACTAAGGCTATTATTATCCCCGGAATCATCGTCGTGAATATAATTGAAAGAAACGCTAAAACTTCAATTGAGCGAGGAGCATCTTGTATGAATGTCATATTTACCCAAGATGCTACAAAACCAATTACTACGAACAAAAAAGTCCAAACATTTAAACGTAAATCTTTCTCAGCATTATCTCGATCGTTACGATTTGATTCTGTTTTTTTCTGCAACAATGTCACTTCTTACCGAACAATTTAAAAAAAATAAATTCTTTTAAGTTGTAAAAGATAATTCTCATTATAAAAAATAATTGTCGATCGAATAACTGGAAATTAGGAAAATTTTAGTTAGAAAAGGGTAAGACCCTTTAAATTCCGACAAAAGTTTCAAAATATTGTCAATTCTTTTAAATAAGACTAAAGATATTAGTATAATAAGATAAAAATTTATATGTGTAAAACATATAATAATCGTTGAAGATAAAGATTTAAATATCAAGAAAACCAACTTTAAAAAAATAAACAAATCTATAAAAAAATAAAATAGGGATTTAAACCTAACAATGACTCCTGCCCCGCCCTGGATTTTTGTCTTTTGGTAGTGTGGTAATACACACTCATTTCGCCCTCCTCCCCCTATTTTATTTCTGACCTTCTTATTAGGTCTTGGTGGCAGGAGTCTCCCTTTATCTAAAATCTCGAGACTCTTTTATGGCAGAAAATGTCTTCAATCATATTGGTTTGGCAAAATTTCTAAATTTTAGAATAAAGAACCTTCGTATTAGTAAGTTAATTTTCAGTTGTTGAATATGGAATATAAA
>SOKP01000208.1 GCA_004375715.1 Promethearchaeota archaeon
ATTCTTTTAGTCATTTTTGTTCATTATTTATTACTTATAATTTATTACTAACACAGCTACCAAGACAATAATACCTCCGATGATGTTCCATATCAGTATTGTCTCAGATCGGTTCAGGATAATTGAAAAGATGAGAGTTAGAAAAGGCTCAATATAGAGAAATGAAGCCCCTTTAGAAGATTTTAGCTCATTTTGTGATTTCTGCCAAATAAAATAACCAAGAACATAACATCCGATACCTAAATAAATCCCAGAAATTAAAACAAATGGATTTACTATGTTTAAAGCGAAAATTAGAAATTCACCCTTGAAGAATACAAAAATGAGCAACTCTAAAGTTCCAAAATATGCGATAAATTTAAGAGAAGTGATATTTGACTTTGATTTTGAAATTTTTTTAGTGGATATTGTGTATATAGCCCACAGCAAGGGTGTTATAAGAGCAAATAAGTAACCTAAAAAGTTAGGTGTTTCTGGTGTCAGGGTTCGTAAATCTCCTCCTGTGACTAACAAAAAACCTCCAACAGTAGCGATGATATAACCTATTATTTTCAACTTAGTTAACCTCTCATTAAAAAAAAATACAGCTAAAACAGTAATTAATACGGGCGCTAATAGGCACACAAATAATGCAGGTAAAGAAGGTCCGATCAACTCAATAGCTGCATATTGGATGGCGAAGAAAAAAGATGTACCACTAAAGCTTGCAATAACTAAATAAATCCAATCCAGTTTCGTGTATGAGCTTCTCTCGGTTTTTTTGGAGGTTTCCTCACCTCTTTGTCTTCGTCGAATAAAAAGATAGAGATCAAAAATTAAAAATGAGAGCGAAGCTAATAAGAATCTGGTCAAGGCAAGAGATGTTGGAGGTATAAATTCGACAGCTATATCCACAAGAACGAAAGAGAAGCTCCAGAGAAATACCATTAACACTAATAAACCGTAAATAAATAGCATTCTAAAATGAAAGTTCAATCAATAATTTATATCTATGATATCTTATTATAATATTAAATTAAGAGCTTTAATTATTTTTATTTGATTGAAAAGTATTGAAGGACTTCCATTTTTCTTTAAATCTGGGTTTAATAGGGACTGATGATTCAAGAATCGAGATTATATTAGAGTACTTAAAAGAAAAAACAAAATTAACTAGTTCTAAAGATTCCATAAGTGAGTTTCAATTTCTCTACGAGAACGTACCACTAAAAATAAAAATTTTTCAGTTTAAACATTTTGAAGATCTTAATGATGAAATTAAACATCTTAAAAAAATCGATGCAATTATTGTTGCTGTAAATCTCTATAATGATCAAGCTATTTCTAAGCTAAAATTAAGTAATTTTAAAAAATTTTGCGATAAATTCATGTTTACGGGAATAACAGCATTAGTTGGAATCGATCCTTATTTAATTGAGCAGATAGATCCTCCAACATCAAGAAAAATAAATGAATTTGCTTTAATTCAAAAAACTAAAGAGTTAAAATTTCACAATTGTTTTAAAATTCTAAACTCGCAGAAAGATATTACCGATATTTTCAATAAGATTCTAAATTATGTGATTTTAAAGCTCGAATTTATTAATCCCGAAACATTCGAGCGAGTTAAGGCAAATAGTAAGGATATTGTAGGAAAATACCCGTAAACTAAAAACAACTTAACAAATAGGCAATACTGTCATTTAAGATAGTTTTGAGCGCTAAAATTTTCGGGTTTTTTGTCATCACTTCGTATTTTTATAAATTGAGATTTTTTTTGGTTTTAATGATTCTATTTTCGTTCAAATAATTGTACAACCGTTCAAAAAATATATTATTAAATAAAAACAGAATTTATGACACTTAATAGACAAAAAGTTTATGCTCTATATCATAAAGTAGTTGGGGATATTAAATGATGCTTCTGGCGCAAACTATGGATATTGCACGATTTATCCAAATCTTTTTAGTACAAGGTTTAGCAGGTCTATTTTATTTGGTTATCGCGTATAAAATATTAAAAAGAGAAACTAAAGGTTCAAACCGCATTCTCAGCAGCTTTTATATATGCGTAGGGTTTGCAGTAATAATAAATGTTGTCTACGCCTTCATTTTTGTAGAGGAAATAGTTTATATTTTACATGTTACAACTTACTATTTATTATGTTTTCCTTTGGTTTTTTTGTTAGTTTTTGTCTTAATCTTGCTTAAATCAGAGGAAGTTTTCACTCCCAAACTTCAATTAATACTAATTGTTGTTTTTGGTGTTCTGTTAGTGGGTCTATGGTTGATTCCAAATGGGGTGACAATTAACGAAAGCACGAACTGGAAGCCTGATTGGAGTTGGACTTATTTATTTTATAGTTTAACTGTTTGTAGCCTATTCGCAATCTTTCCCACGATTTTTTTATCAATAAAACTATATCGAAAATTTGAGTATAAGGAGTTAAAGAAGAAACTAAAGTATTTTTTAATAGGGATAAGTTCCTATTTTTTCTTATATTTTGGTACTTCGATCTCTAATACATTAAACGATCCAACATTCAGAATAATCTGGTCACTCCTCTCGTTACCTATGTTAGTTTCACTTTATTTCGTGTATTTTGGTGTAGCTAAGAATTTGTGAAGTAATTGTCGCTATTCATTCAATTTTGATATTTTTTATTAACTCAACAAATATATGTAAAAATTAGAGTTAAATAAGAAAACTACAATAATAATTAATAACAAGTAAAAAAAATAAAAAAAAAAATAATAAAACAAGTGTGGTTATGCAATGGTGTATTTTCAATTAACGACTGGTCGAATTATAACTGTTTATATAGCTCAAGGGGTAATTATGGTAGCATTTCTTTATTTAGCTATCAAAATCTTGCTAAGAGATAGAAAACGGTTAAATCTCATTTTCGCAGGACTTTATATATCTCCTGTTATAGGATTTCTTATTAATTTTTTATACGCGCCGATGACTGATGAATTTATTGTACTTATTCTTAACTTCTTTACTAATTTTGGAATCTTTTATGCGCCTATATTTATCGTGGTCTTTGACTTAATACTTTTAAAATCTGAAAAAGTAATTTCAACGAGTAAACAATTGATAATCCTTATAATTTACGGAATTGCGATGTTTGGAATGATTTTTTTCCTTTTTATACCTGGGTTTGGAGTTACTATCAATCAAGGAACAGGTTGGAGCCCTGAATGGAGTTTACCATTCTTACTATATGTAATTTTAGTCGAAACCATTGGAGCACTCATACCATCACTTTATTTCTCATTTCAGATTTACAAGAAGTTCGAGGATGAAATGTTGAAGAGAAAGTGGAGATTTTTCATATATGGATTCATCGCTCTAATGACATTTATGTACGCTATTTTTATTTCTAATTACTTAGCCAATGCAACAGTTAGATTACTTATAGGGGCTATTGGGATAATTTTAGCCCTTCTCGGAGGCTTTTTAATGTACTTCGGCGTAGGGAAACAAATAGAAAAGTAACTTTTTCAAATTTTATTTCTTTTTTTTTATCATATAAAATTTTATCTTATAGAATTACCATTATTAATTATAATAAATAGCATAAGTTCACAATAAGTGAAGGTTAAAATTCATTTTAATCCATTCATCCAGATAAACTTATCAATCTCATGCAGAAACATACAATCTAAAGTGCTTCTAATGTCTAATGAACTTGAACGAGTAAGTGGCATTGGTCCTATTTCTTCGATAAGCTTAAGTAAAGCAGGAGTTAAAACAATAGAAGATATTGCGAGTTCAAAACCTGAAGATTTAGCTTGGATTAAAGGTATTGGGATTGTTTCCGCAAAAAATATAATAGAGAACGCAAACGATTTACTCAAACTAGAGAAGAACATCCAGTTTGTCTTAAATTCAATTAAGGAAAATTTTGTAAAAACTTGTCCTAAATGCAGTGGTGCTATGAAAAGTAAATATATTATTCTCGGACCCGAAAGAAGATTGAAGGTACGGCAATGCACTATATGCAAATTTTATTTACCTGAGTGATCAGATGTTATAATACTTGCCTATATCGTTGAATGTATATCTTGGATATGTCCACGTCCGTATTTTCTTTAGATATCTTGTATACATTTTCCA
>SOKP01000229.1 GCA_004375715.1 Promethearchaeota archaeon
GAATGGGAACCCAAATAGCAATTGTTAACGCTTCAATTAGGTGGAGAACAGTCCACACTGGTGAAGCAAACAACGGAGCGTTTAAAGTTTCAAACGAGGTTATGTCTGGTATATTGATGGTAGGTATTCCAATCAGAATTATAAGAATTTCAATTGCGTTTATCAATAAATATGGTGCGAACGCTGTTAGCATCATATTGAATTTTGAGGCTTGTTGTTGATGCAATGTTCCACCTTTATAGATGCTAAAAGGGCTCATTTCGGCCTCGCTGTATTTCTCGGTTTCATCATCCTTATCTCCAAAACGAGCTTCTAATCGTTCTGAAAAATCTACGGCAATATTTGCGCCTCTGGAAAAAATCCAAATAAGAATTAATGTAAAAATTAAATAATACAAAAATCCAAATGCAAAAAACGCTATGAAAGCCGCCAAATCAATAAAAAACCTCCCTAATGTTAAGGGTGGTATTGATGTGATATTAATATGAGAAAAAAAAGCTAAACCCATTAATCCGTAAAGCAACGCATTGAACAACAGAATTTTCAGGCCCGGTGCGTCTTTCCTTTTGTGGTTAATGCTCCAAAAAGCTCTATTTGGTTTAGTAAATAACCACAGTATTGTAACGTACCAGCGAGCAGGAGAAGTGAAATCCTCTTCGATACGCTTAAAAATAGAAAAGTTTTCTATCCTTTCAATTTTTAAACGTCGGCCACAGAACGCACATACGTAATTGTCACTTTTATTTTCATTACCACAACGGGGACAACGAGGCATTTTATGGGCACTTCTAAATTTTTATACTAATCATATAATTATCATCATTTAAATATTTCTTCACTAAAGGTTTTTTTTGAATTTAAAGGTATTTTTGATTTAAATTCAAACACTTTTCAATTCAATATCGTCAACTATATTCATTTGGCATAAAGTCGTTTTTAAAAATGAATTATATAGAAGTTGCTAAACTTCACAATTTTATAATCTTTTTTAGTAAATCGTTTAGTTAACTCTAAATTCGTTCTTGTATGATTGGTTATTTCTGATACTTTTATACATGATTTTTGTCCTATATAAGCCATTAAAGGAATTAGTTGATCGCTAAGGTAATTATCAACAGGAATTTCGTTTTGAATGTATTTAATCATTTCTTTAGCAGCAATATTACCTAATTGTTCTGATGAAAGTCTTTTTTCCCCTAAAATAGTTCCTGTTGATACTATTGTTCCGGTGTCTGATTGAGCCCACAAAGACACCCCTACGCCGGAACTAATTGAATCTACCCATGTGAATTTTATGTCTGTTTCAATATTCAAATCTCTTTTTAACCTCTGTTGAATAGCTTTTCTAATTCTAGTTCCAATATTGTCCCGATTCCTCCTTAATTGATTGGTTATTATAATATCTCCATGGATTCTTTCTACATTACCCAATTCTGTTAAATTTATTGGCTTCAAGGTTTTGGGGGGAGGATAGATATGACAATTCACTTGTGCTCCTCCTTTTGGATAGAATCCGTGTTTATGGATGTCAATCTTAATTTTTAATCCTGAAGCTTCAAAAATTTTATAGGTAACTGCGTTAAGATAATTTAAACTGGGTGCCCATTTGCCAAACGTGGCACCACCTCTAATTTTTATCTCAATTTTTTCGGGTTTTTTGAACCCTAAACATGCAATTTGAATGGGTTGTAATAATAAGCCAATGCTTGCTGCAGTATTAACATTTAAGCTAAGATTACTCTTTACTTCGTTTTTGAGATTAGGTATTAGCGTTAATTCTCGAGTTCCGATATTACAAGAACTTAAGGTACTATTTGATAAATCTGATAATGATTTTAATCCAAGAAGATGTTGTAGCCTTAAGCCAGGATTTGGTCTATTAGCACGGATATTTTTTATTGCTATAGGTTTTTTAAATAAAATAGAATAAGCTGCGCTGAGACGTAAAATTGCTCCACCTCCTTCTCCCAGAGAACCGTCGATCTCTAAATAACTCTTATGATTCAAGCTGCCTCCACTTTATTAAATAAGATTCTGATACGTTCAATTCCGTCGTAATCTCTTATTAAATTCACTATCTCTTTTGGAACTAAAATTGTCCAGTTCTTGTTATCCTTACTAATTAACTTTCTAACATTTGATGCGTTATACTTTTTCTTAAAAATTCCTATTTTTTCACCTACAATATATCCTTCATTCTGAAAAAGTTGACGAACCCAATCGCTGTTAGCAAAAATAGTATCAAAGCTTCCAACAATAGAAATAACATGATTTACCCACTTACTTGCATTGAAAATATCGGGAATGGGATATATCTTAAACCTTTGTGAGGGTATACCTCTTTTGTTTAAAGCAGAGGTTATAAAATTGACCCTCTCCTCATATGTAAAAGGATTAATTTTTGATTTAGGAATCTGAGAACTACCTACTCCAATTTTAATGATGTTATATGTTTTTAAAATCTTGTTAAGCATGTAAATATGACCGTGATGGAGTGGTTGAAATCTCCCGAGGAATAAAGCAATATCTTTTTTTGATGAAATCTTCCTATTCTTGCTAGGAATAATCCCAAGAATTTCGTCTAAGCTCATCAAAATCAGTTTATTCCAAATATTTTTTGGATAATCTATTGATTTTTCGTTCTTTAAAATTGTTGTTAATTCAGATTTAGTATAAAAACGACTATATCCAACTGCTAATTCATTTGGATTAGGGTTCAATTCCACATCGTGTTTAACCAATCCTAAGAAAACATAAGCAATTTCAGTTGTCCCCTTATCTTCCTCCGAAACTAAATCGTAAAATATTATTTTTTCAAGCTGTTTTGGAAGTATACCAAATTCTTCTGTTAATTCTCTTTTTGCTTCCTTTTGTATATCAGGCAAATTTAGATTTCTCTTATATAAAACATGTCCCGAAGCAGAATCTGTATAGTAGTCAGGATAGGTTTTTTTCATTTTACCACGTTTTTGAACTAGATAATAAATTTGATTATTAGGAGTTACAGTAAATACAAATAAGCGAATAATAAGGTGATTTACTCCTTTTTTATGAGCTTCCCCCCTATGCATAGGAAAAACATATTTTTCTATTTGCCCCGAATGTAAAAATTTTATGTTCTCATCGGAAATGCAAGCTATTACTTCTTCATCCATGCCTTTTCCTCCTATAGCTCAATTGTTATAACATCTCCAACCTTCAACCCTAATTCGCTGGCAGCATTGCCCTGATTTTTCGATATTTCAAGGAATCCGCTCGATCCGACAATAAATAAGGGTGAATTAACAAAACCTTCTTCGAAAAATTTCACAAATTTTCCCATTATTTTTTGTTCTCTCGTTCTTATTGCCATTTCCGCACCTTCCTTAAAGTTAACAAAATTTCCTTTAATGTTTGTAATTATATTGCCAAATTCATCAACATATTGGATTGTGCATCTAATCTCATTATCTGAGACTTTTTTGAGCTCGATCGGGTAGTCATTTAGTTTGGCAATAGGGAATTCTGAACCAAAATTTTCAATGTTAACGCCTTTGGATAAATAAGCTCCAACAGGAGCCATAATATCTCTTCCGTGGAATGTTTTTGAGACGGGGATGCTAAAATATTGTTCGTTTTTTATATGAATACATTTCGAAATTTCGCTAGAGTCAAATACATTTGTAAAAATCCCATTATTTGGTCCGATAAAAAAATATCCCGATTTAGTTCTTATTAAAATAATCTCTCGACTACTACCTACTCCCGGGTCTACTACAATAATAAATATGGTATTTTTAGGGTATAGCGAATAAGTAGATTTGGTAATATAAATAGCTTCTATAATTGAGAAAGGAGTTATGCTATGAGCGATATCAATAATGGTCGCTTTAGGATTAATTTTTAGTACAATCCCCTTCATACTTGCTACATAATGCTGCCCCCTAGCTCCAAAATCAGTAATCAAACCGATAAATTGGTTATCTAATTTATCCATCTTGTTGATGCTTTATTAAAAAGTGTTTAAAAATCGTTTTAAAATAAATATGTTTGTTTTAATGGAGTAAAATTATTTTTTCTTATATCTTTCATCAACTTTAGAGAATTCTTCAAGCGC
>SOKP01000299.1 GCA_004375715.1 Promethearchaeota archaeon
TACATGTTAAAGAAGGATGAAGTAAATTAGTAGCAGTATCAACTGTATAAACTTTCAATGCACCGTTTTGCAACAAGCAATCTGTAAATCCCCCAATTGATGCACCAATATCGACGCAAATTTTTCCCTTAACATCGACTGAAAAACTCTTAAGTGCCGCTTCTAATTTTAGACCACCCCTTCCAACATAAGGATATTTTCTGCTAAGTTTAATTTTTGAGTTATTATCAACCTTTTTGCTAGACTTTAGGATTTTCATGTCATTTACAAATACGAAGCCACTCTTTATTAACCATTGTGCTTTTGTTCTGCTTTCTACTAATCTTCTCTCCACCAATATAACATCTAAGCGTTCTCTCATCTTTCTGATATCAATTTCTCATGCTTTTAATTCTAAATAATGAGTCTACCAATAAATCTAGTAATAATGATTCTTTAAAAATAATGAGATTTAAATTCTTAAAGTAAGAATTTAATTAAACATGTATTCTTCCTTAGCTGAAAACTTTTTTTTTAGTCAAGTTATAATTATTAGAAAGAAGTTCTCTAATACGGAATTAAAATTTACACAACTCTTCTTTGAGAAGACAAATATTTTTCCTGTGAGTGTTATACTTGTAGATAAGTTTGTTTTCTTTTTTGTGAAACCAGAAGACTACTTAACGGCCAAATCTTATATAAAGAAATTACGATATATTCTTATAAATAGAAAAGTTTTAGTTATTGGGGCCGAAACTACATTAATCAAATTAATTTTCAGCTTTTTTGACGATATCTATATTCACAACGTACAAAAGAACGAGAATCCAAGAAGAAATATAATAGATATCTTATTCCTAAGTTATAAAGATAGAGCGGTTGCCGTGGGAAAAAAAGGTAAGTATATTAAAACCGTAAACTATCTATTTAAGAACTATATCTCATTTAAAAACCCTGTAAATAAATCTAGAAGCATTCCGTTGGAGTTAAGATGTAGCCTTACATACATATGAATGAAATAAAAATTCCAAATTTAATCCCTTCTTTTATTTTCTTCGATTTTATATGCTAGTTTGTAACTTATTTTGCCTAATACTGTTTTTAACGACGCTTTCCAACCCAAATGTTTATAGATTTGTCTAAGAATCAAACTAAAAACTAGAAATGTTAATGCTACGGCAATCCAAATAGTTACAAGGTCTAGTTTTTTATAAAATATGAAAAATAAGAAATTATGTCCCAAATAGACTGTAAATGAATAATAGGAGAAATAAAAAAATACACGATAGCTTTTCTTAGTTTTAAATATGTTATATTCCTCAAGAATTATTAAGATCATTAACACTAATAAATCGATTCCTATTGCGTAAAATAGCCAAGAAAGACTACTCCTTTTCAGAAATGATGGAAAGTCGAACAGTATACCAAATGATATTGAACCTAAAATAATAAGACTTGTAGGAATTATCATTTTCTTTTTTAATTGTTTTTTCTTAAGTTCAGGATTGTTGTTTTGTTTTATATCATTCAACATATCGCCAATAACAGTTCCAAATAGAAAGAAAGAAAAAAAAACTAACAATGGATCTTGGCCATAATCGTTGTAAAAAATGTGATAAAATATCCCTTGGAGATTTAATTGATCTTGATATGGAGAGAGCAATAAATAAAGATACTGACTAATAAACCAAATTATGATGCCAATTAAAATTCTTGTTATTTTTGAAAGATTAAATAATGGCCACATTAATAACAGTGAAAAAGCAGCAGTCATGAGCACAAACCACGTCCAAATCCATGATAACCAACCCATAGTGAGAGCTATTGCAGTATTATAGATTATCGCTATCATTAATAAAAAAAAAGCCCGTAAAAAGTAAGATATCTTCATCCTTGAATAACTTAGGTCTTTTATTTCCTCAATCCGGTATAATCGCTTGCGGTACGATAGAGCTATACTTACACCTGAAATGAATAAAAATCCAGAAGCTCCGATGGGATCAAAGATATAAAATGTAAATGTTCTTACCCAAAGATAATCTTTATTAATCCACCATTCTATTAAATGGCCGAGAAACATCCAGCTCATACATAATCCGCGAAATATATCTATGCTTTTTAGTCTCTCCATAATGATCTTTATTCTAATAACTAATATATAAGGATTTTATGGAATTATAAGATCTTCTACAATTCCAAATTCAAACAATTAATTTTAAAGCTATTTATGATAAAACATAGGAATGTAAATTTAAAGATTAAAATTCAACATTTTATATAAAAGTTTGATTTACACTTTGACTATTATAACTATTTTCTAATTTTCTAATAAAGCAGAAGCTAGAACCACGGAAGCTGTTTAAACTCTGACTTATCTGTAATATGGATTAATAAGTTATTATATTATTTCTTCCCTAATTTTACAATTTCAATTCTATCTGCTAAATCAACAGCTATTTTATTTAGTAGAAATTTAAGCGAAACGCTTCTACCCCATTTTTTGTAAATAAATCGAAATAGAAAAGTCCACGCAAATAATATGGGGATAATTACAAACCAAATGTTAATAAAATTAAAAATTGGTTGAAATAGGAAGAAAAGAACCTCATGAGCAAGGAACATAGTAAAAGAATAAAACGAATAAATTTCAAAGAATCTATACCTTTTTTGGAAACTAATTGCCCTAATCTCTTTAATATAAACTAAAAATGCCATTAATATAAGTTCAATCCCAACAATAAACATATGTGAAGCAAAGGTTGATTTATTCGAGAAATCTGGAAAATTGTATACCAATCCAAAAGTTATTAGAAAAACTCCAAATAATAGACCATTTCTAAAAAGCTTTTTCTTTAGGAACAATCTTCTTTCGATTAGATTGTCAATACTATTAGATTCAGAAAAAACATCACCGAATACTGTTCCTAAAAGAAGAAAAGGAAAATAACCCAAAATGACATTTTGATCTGGAGAATTGTAAAGAAAATAGAAAAGATATCCTAAAATGTTTTGTGAATTACTGTAAGGAGTCAACCAATAGAATACAAACTCATTACCAATCCAAAATACAAAACATATGGATAATCTAAAAATTCTGGATGTTTTTAAAAACGGCCAAGCCATAAACAAAGATATTGAAATTGTTTGTATTACAAACCATAACCATACTCCTGAAAGCCCCATGAAAAGGGTACCGAAGAAATTCCATAATAAAGAAATTAAAAAGATGAGAAAACTCCTCAGCATATAAACATTTCTAGCTCGTTTCATACTAAATTCTTGAGAACTCTTAGCTTTCAGTTGATTCCTTTTATAAGATATTGAAGCACTCATGCCTGAAACTAATAAAAATCCACCGCCTCCTACTGGAGCACCATAATTCCAAATAATCTCATACAACCAGAAATCTCCTTGAGAAATCCACCAATTAACCATGTGCCCAAAAGTCATATAGAATATGCAAATACCTCTGAACATATCGATACTTCTAAACCGTCTCATAATTCTTCCTATCCCCTCACGACAAGAATGTAAAATGCATTCCCATCGAGAAAATATATTTTTGCATTTCTGTGAAAAAAGTAATATGCTTTTATCGGTCTTATTAATATAAAAATGTAAAAAAGATAAATATTATTTTATTATGCATTATTAGCGTTTATGATTTCTATTGCATTACTGAGAGTTAACTTCCCACTCAAAACTTTTTCTACTACTTCATCTAAAGATAATAAGGGTTCGTCATGATTTTTAGATTGCTCTGTTTTAGTTTTTTTAATAAATATTTTTTTCATCCTTAACTGATTAAAAATATCGTCATAATTATCAAATCTAACATCGATTCCAAATCTAAACGCTAATATCAAAGCAGAAATTTCATCTTTTGTAAACTTTTTGCCAATTGTATTTTTTGGTAATTTAAATTGTGACGATTTAAACTCATCAATCAAACATACTCTGAGATACTTCCGATTCTGAAACATGATGTAAATTTGCTTTACTAAATCATAAGTGATGTCAAGAACACCTCGCCCCAATTTGAAGTTTAGTTTCATCAGAGTTGGATTTTCTTCTTCAAATATGGTTATATACTTATGAATAATAGCAAAGAAATCACTCTTTTCAAAACAACAATATGAATCTAGATAATAATCATCTAAAAAAACCATTAAGCCTAGTTTTTTACCGGGATCGATAGAAAAAGTTAATGTAGAATAATACTTCTTATATCCAATTCTCACAGCAGCAATAACATGTAAGAAATACTTACCAAAATCATTATTTTTTGAATACACAAGAAAATTAACACGATTTTTATTTCCACGTTTTTTAAATTCATTGGAAGTGGTAAGGATGATTGACGGGATATCGGGAATTTTAGAATCCAAATTTAGGATTTGAAAATAAATTTTATACTTATCTAACTCACTCTTAATTATATAAAAGAAATTTAAATCCTCTGTTAAGATATATAAAGGTTGATTTCTCAAATTAATTATAGAAATTAAAGAAACAATTAAAAATTTTTATTTATGCAATTTCCCCTAACTAAAGTAAATGAGTTCTTTAAATCTAATGGCGTTAAAGAGGGAATAACTTCATTATGGGGTGACTTTGGTGTTGGGAAAACCACATTATCACTTCAAACAGCTAATTTATATGCGTTAAATAAAAAAAAAGTACTTTACATATATACAAAACCAAATTTTCCATCCAAAAAAGTTAATGCTATATTCGAAAACAATTTAGAGGATGTTTTAGAAAATATTTTCTTTATTCATACCACGAATTTTGACGAAATATTCAGTTTTGTTTTTAATTTGGAATTTGCCGTTCTAGACGGTTTAAAAACTAAGAATGGGACATTTCATTTAATAATTATTGATTCTATGACGGATTTATATCGATTAGAATTAAATCATGAGAAAAAAGAAAAAAATGTTATTCTGAATTATAGACTAAATCAATTATTAGCTACTTTGGTTAATTTAAAACAAAAATATGAGGTTGGTATTTTGGTTGTAAATGAAGTTAGTAGAAGAACTCAAGAGGGACAAACTTACGAAGTGGAAAGCGGTGGCAATGTAATGCAATATTGGGTAACAAATTCTATCAAAATCGAACGAACTGATGTAGCAAACAATCGAAGACTTATTTTACATAGAGGAAATGATAATAATACATTTCTACTAAATTCTATGTTAACTAAATGTGGTTTTGAATAAAAAATTATAAAAGATTATCAATTATGGCTCATTATTTTAATTCTAGAACTAAAATTTAGAAACATTAAATGAGTTGTTTTAATGAGCGAGAAAAAAGAAAATATAAAATTATCAAAATGGTTAGATAATGATATTCCACACTCATTTTCAGATAGAGACGAATTAATTGAGATTATTGAAACTATTGCTGAAGCAACGATTCCCATTAGAGGTTTGCTAGAAAGGGGAATAACTTCACGCGAAATCGAACAAAGAATGAAAATTGAAAATGTAGAAAAGCAATCTATCAATCTTTATGGGGAATACCAAATTCACGAGGATATATTAACTCATAGCATTATCCTAAAAGCGCTCCAAGAAAGCGATGTCAACTTTCTATTTGTTGCTTCTGAAGAAGCTGAACCTGTTCTCGGTAGTGGGAAGTTTGGAATTACAATAGATCCCGTAGATGGATCATCTAACGTTATAGTTAATAGAACCGTAGGGACGATAGTGGGAATATTTAATGAAATGGGAACTATTATTTGTAGTTTCTATATTCTTTATGGGATTTATACTAACCTTGTTTTAGCTCTTAATGGTAAAGTTGCAGAATTCATTCTGGACACATCCCCATATAGCATGACTTTTTATCATTATATTTATCAAGAATTAAAAAAATTACCTAATAATGCAAAAGGAGGTATAAGGTGTCTTGGAGGAGATTCAACAAAGTGGTCTGATAGATGTAAGGCTTACGAACAAGCGTTAATTAATCGAAATTTCAAAAATCGCTACAGTGGAAGTTTTGTTGGGGATCTTCATGCAATAATAACTTATGGCGGAATATATTCTTATTTTCTTTCTCCAAAAGCTAAAATACGCATATATTATGAATGGCTTCCATTAGCTTTTATCATAGAAACTTTAAAAGGAGTTTTTTTAATTATTGGTAGCCCCGAAAACGCAGATGAAGTTAATAAAATGGAACACATTGAACCATTAACCGTAGATAATGTTAATGAGATTCATACGAGAACTTCTGGTGGTTTGTTAGGTAGCGAAAAGCCAGTAACCCTCTTTTTCTCAACAACCTAATTAACTAGTTAATAAGTAGAATACAATATGAAAACTGAAAATCAAGATTTTGGAAAAAACAAGTACATTACAAAACAAGAAGGTTCTGTGAAATTCTTATTACACGAGATAGATAACGATACAATCCCCTCTAAATCTATGAATGTTTTCTATAACGAAAGAATGGAAATAAACAGGGATATTTCAATCTTAGCTATTATAGCCTATAGTAAAATCGTTAGCCAAGAATCGTTAGTAGTAGTTGATTCAATGGCAGCTTCGGGTATTGGTCCAATAAGATTGTTAAAAAATACAAACAACATTGAAAAAATATATATAAACGATATTAATCCAATTGCGGTTGAGCTAATTAAAAACAATTTAGAATTAAACGAAATTGAACCTAAACAAGCCGAAGTTTTAAATAAAGACGCCAACCTATTATTTTCCGAAATTTCTCGAAGTTCTGCCTTACCAGATATTATTTCAATCGATCCATTTGGCACTCCAAACTTATATATTGATTCTGCCTTTAAAGCAATTAAAAAAGATAAAGGATTGCTATGTATAACAGCGACAGATACAGCAGTATTATTTGGAGTTAAACCAAAGGCTTGTATTAGAAAATATATGGCTAAACCGCTTCACACAGATTATTGTAAGGAAATTGGGGCGCGAATATTAATATCCTTTATCTCAAGAATTGCCAACATAAACAATTTAGGTATAATACCCCTTCTAACTTTCTATTCTAACCATTTCATTAGAATTTTTGCAATTAGTTTCAGAGGGAAGTCAAAGATATTAAAAGCTTTACCAAAAAGTTATGGATATATTATTCATTGTAATTTATGCGGGAATCGTTCAACTATTATTGAGAATCTCTTAAAAGTTCCTCAAATATGCCCTATATGCTTAAGCGGAAAACATTTATCATATTCTGGACCTTTATGGGTTGGTGAGTTGCATCAAAAATCATATGTAGAAGAGTTAAGTCTTATAAATGAGAAATTCAATTTTAAGAATAAAAATAGAATAAGAAAAGTCCTTAAATTCGCCCTTAATGAAATAAATATGCCTCTTTCATATTTTAACATCCATAAACTCTCCCAACAAGTAAAACTCTCGCATATTCCAAAACTTGATAATTTGATTAACCTAATAAAGGAAAATGGATATAGAGCATCAAGGACTCATTTCGATTTTCTCTCAATTAAGACTAATATGAGAATAGATGATTTAAAATCTTTACTAATAAAAATTGAAAAATAGTTTCGTCTTATAAACATGCCAAAAAGTTCAGAGGAACATAGAAAAGAGCCCGTATACAAAAAAGCAAAAAGACAAGGGTATCGGGCACGGTCAGCTTTTAAATTACTTGATGTTCAAAAAAGATACAACATTTTTAAAAGAGCCTTTTATATTTTAGATCTCGGAAGTACTCCTGGGTCTTGGCTTCAAGTAGCTAAGCAGTTCGGTGAATCTAATATTAAAAAATATAATGCTAATTATTATCACCGAGATCATTATAAAATTATGGGTGTAGATATCAAGAGATTATCACCTATTGAAGACGTAAAAATACTTAAAATGGATTTGACATCTCCCGAGTTTCAAGTGGAAATTAATAGTTATTTCAATGGAGAAAAACTTGATCTCATTCTTTCTGATGCTAGTATTAATAAATCAGGTAATAAATTTAGTGATCAAGCAAGGCAAATTAAACTATGTCTCAAGATCCTTGAGCTTACAAAAAACCTCAAAATAAAAGGAAATTTCTTAATAAAAGTATTTCAAGGAGCTGATTTCGAGGGTTTCTACAAAAAGATGAAACAACAATTTATAGTTGTAAGAAGCTTAAAACCTAAATCATCTAATAAAAAAAGTAACGAAATTTATTTAATTGGTTTAAAGAAGAAGTATTAGCATATCACTTATCTTCAGTAACCTTAACCTCAAAATTTATATTATAAATCTTCCCTTCCAGAGAAATTTTTATCCAATCTGATAACCAAGGGCAATGTGTCGGATTATATTGATCAAGGTTAGTATTATTACATTTACTCGCAAAAGGACAGATTAAACATGGCTGGCGTGAAAAAACATCTAAAATGAAATCCGCTTTATTTCTGTCAATTTTCAGATCTTTAATTTTTACATCATACGATTCATTTAGGGTTATGTGTTTTGTCCACGAGGCCTCCATTAACTCTCGATCTACATGTATTTTTGATTGAAGTGATAGAATATTTAGAATTTTATCGAGATCGATTCGTTCCTTCTTAGTTATCTCTAATAGTTCATCAAAATAAATATCCTTTTCTCGTGAGATAATATTAAGAACTTTTCGCTCATCCTTTCTTAAACTACGCGCCTCTTCTTTTTTCCTTTCTGCTATTCTTTCCAATCTTCGTTCAGTATCAGATTTTCCTTCTTCTTCTGTACCTTCAACTCTCTCCTTTACTTTGCACTTATGTCGGCTGAGATACGCAAAACTATTTCCACAATACGGACATACTTCTTTCTTTTTTTTTGCCATTTTTAGAGGATGAAAAAATTAATATCTAATTATATAAAAACAAATGTTAAAATTAATATAAATAATAGTCAATATTTAATCAAAAATTAATTTTACGATTTAATATCAATAAAAATAAGTATTACCCTAATTAAGTTTTTATCGTTTATTTTAGGATTCTAAATAATTATTTGCAGGAATGTTAAGAGACCGACTTATTATGGGAGAAATATTTGAATCGAATATAATCGAAAAGAAAAAAATCGTTAGTGAAATTGAAAGAACAAAACACGAAAAAACCTTAATTTCAACTGGTTCCAATAATTTTAATAAAGCAATTGGAGGTGGATTCTTTTCAGGTAAAGTTTATGTAGTTTTTGGAGCTAACAAGACAGGGAAAACTCAGATTTGTCATCAATTATCAGTACAAGCGTTTGAAAATTCCTTTAAAGTTGTTTATTTAGATACCGAAAACACCTTCCGTCCCGAAAGAGTTCGGGAGTTAGCAGAATCCAACAAATTTAACAGTGAAAAGACATTAAAGAATATTTATGTGTCAAAAATCATGAGTAACAATGCTCTTTTGTTAAAACTTAACGAATTGGACTCTATAGCCAAATCCAATAATGTAAAACTACTAATAATCGACTCTATTAATAATTTTTTCAGAATTGAGCGTAGTGATAAAGAAATATCATTTTTAAAGGCAAAGACTACATTCTTTAAAATTTTAGAAAAAATATACAATTTAACTCTAAGGTTTCAATTAATTACAATTTTAACAGCTCAAGTAGCTCCAAATTTTATTGAAGAAGCTGTTGTTAAAGAGTTTCCAGTTGGAATTCAATATTTAAATCACTTTTTCTCAGAAGTATTGTATTTAAGCTATAAGGAGAAGGACATGATTTATATTCATATGGTAAATTCTCATATGCTTCCTGAGAAAAAAATTGTATTTTCTATTACTAAACGAGGGATAGAAGATTTTAAAATGTAATTTCTTAAAATCTTTCTTTAAAAGCTTCAAGTGTCAAATAATTTAATTTATCTGAAATCGGTTTAGTGTTAATTAAATACAAAGGTATCTTAATTTTGGGTATTAACCACTCGATTATCTGCAATGCATATTGTAACTTTTTAAACTTAATTGGATCAGCTAAATAATTCTTTTCATGATTTGGTTTACTATAATTTCCCACAATATCGCTGAAATCCATACCAATTAAATATAATTCTTGTTGAGGTAATAAAAAAGATACTATAAAAGCTAAAATCCTGTCTCCATCAGTAAAACCACCGGGATTAATTAGATTATAAGTTGATTCTGCTTGAGTTGTCCCGATTATTTTTGTAAAGTTAATAATCGCGTTTTTAAAACGCTCTAAAAGAAGTATATTGTCTCCATGTGCATGAACGATCACAAATTTCGCCTTGGAGAAATCGCTTTTAGTGATACCATCTAAATCAGTTATAATACCATCAATCGGTATGGTTCTCTCATTCAGCAGTCGAGCAGCTCCATCAGCAGCTAAATTCACACAGTTACTAAAAAAGTTTTTTCCTAAATTACTTAATATAAAATCAACTGATTCTTCTAATGAAGGACCACAACCATAAACACAAATATGTTCTTTTTTTTGGATATTTTCTTTAAAAGAAAGCAAAATCTCCTCAAGGTTATACGAGAAGGGTTTCTTTTCTAAAATATGAGATAATAAATCTCTTGCTTCTCGATCTTTTTGAAGATCAAAATTAAAATCATTTACTATCTTACGATACCACGCTCTAAATTCAATATGAGATTCGATTTGAGTCTTAAGTGAATTTTTCATATTTATCGTCTTTTCTTTTTAAAAAATATTTCTCAATAAATAAATTTTAAATCAATGATATAATTAACTTTATCATATCATTAAATTCAATATTATATAAAATATTAAAATTAGAGCTAAGAGTTGTATAAAGCATGGCAATTTGGTATACTAAAACCCATCAATGGTATAATGATGAAACTGGTGAAGTAGGAATTACACCTTATGCCGCTGAGCAATTAGGAGAAATTTCGTTTGTGGATGTAGATGCCCTTGAAGGTGCTGAACTTTCTCAAGTAAAAATGGATGGAGACGAACCTTCCTCAGATCCTATAGACGCTACAGTGGAATCAAGCAAAGCAGTTGGAGATGTTTATTGTCCTGTATCAGGCACAGTTAGCGCGGTAAATAGCGATTTAATGGATGAACCTGAAAAAATAAACGAAAATGCGCTTACTGCTTGGTTATTTAAGATTAACGCTTCCAATTGGGATGCCGAGAAAGGTAATTTATTGGATGAAGCCGCTTATAATTCCTTTATTGCATCCCTCAGTTAAATCAAATTTTAAAGCTTAAAAGATATTTAACTAATTTTTATTTTTTTTCTTTACCTCAATAGACAAGAGGAATTTTAAATTTTTCAAAAATCTAGAATTTTTATAAGTGACAACTAATCTAACTATCAACTGTCTGCTAATTCACACTCTCGCAACTAGATAAATAGAAAGATTGTGCAACAGGCAAATTTAATTACACATTAAATAATTTTTGACCTAGTTTAATCGTTATCATTGCCTGTAATGTAATAAAGGAAGCCAATATAAGAAGAATACCTACGGCTAAATATCTAACTGCTACACTCTTATTATATACGAATTTAGATGCTTGGTACAATAATATAAAGCCACTAGAACACATAAAAATGAAAATAGAAGCAACGACACCTTCAATTATGAATGACTCGTTTATATTAGGATATAGAAACCTAGGACTACCATCTGGATAAGAGCCCAAAGCAGGAACATCTCTAAATACTAGATAAACTATTCCAGTCTGCAAAAGGAACAGAATAATGTAAACTCCTATTACTGCGAGTGATTTACCTGGAAGAGGAATTCCCATTCTGGTTATTCTTAATTTTGGGAACAAAATTTTTGGTTTTCTGAATGCGTTGCCAAAAACCCAAGGAGTTCTACCTCTAATTTTTTCAAATACAGTCTCAGAGCCTAATACTTCATCTTTAGCTGCTTTTGTTTTATTTCTTCTTTCCTCTTGCATAGCAATCTCGAAATTTCTTTACTTTGATTTATAAATTTTTTTTAAATTAAAATTTTGTTATATAAGAATTTATTATTCGTTAAATTAAGCTAAATTTTTGAGCAAAGCTAAAAGAAATTTCCATATTTTCGATACGCTTCTTATGTTTAGCCTCTCGTCGGGAGAATGGCCACCAAGTACATCTGGTCCTAATGATATCATCTCCATATCTGGATAGTAATTACTAAAAAAAGCACATTCCAATCCGGCATGAATTGCTTGGATAATTACTTCTTTACCAAAAATATTTTTATATACATGTTTCGATATTTCAACTAATTTTGAGTCAAAATCAGGTGGCCAACTTGGATAGATAGTAATAATCTCGGTGTTTATATCGAAACCAGACATTCTTAAAAGTGTCTTTAGCCTCTCAAATAAAGTATCTTTATCATATTTTTCTAAACTTCTTGTACTAACTTTAAATTCGATTATGTTTTCTTTTGTATGCACCACTGCAAAATTCAGTGATGTATGCACTAAGCCTTCACTTGTAGGGTGTAAAGAAATAGGTCCATTTGGTATTAAATAAAAGAGATCTACTAATTTATTTTGGAAATCCTTTGAAAATATTGTTTTATCATTGAAATTTTTCAGAAGTTCTATTGAAATAACTAAGTTCGAGTCTGTTCCTTCATAAAGGTTCTTAATATTAGCTATTATCTCTTTTAAAAATGCTTCAACTTCATTCTTTTGGCTCTGTTCTATAAAGAAAATAGCATGGGCTTCTCTAGGAATCGCATTAGTTAAGTTTCCACCCTCTAGAGAATTTACTAAAATATTAAAGTTCGAATTTAACTTCCAAATTATTTCAGTTAATATTTTTAAAGCGTTCCCTCTCTTTTTGTTGATATCTGTCCCTGAATGCCCACCAAGAAGCCCCGAAATGGAGATTTTTATTGCTTTTAAATTAGGGGTATTTATTAATTCCTTCTCGTAATTTACTTCAGCTTTAAAAACCCTTCCTCCAGCACACCCAATGGTAATTCTGTCATCTTCTTCTGAATCAAGGTTTAACAAATATTTTCCACTTATCAAATTTTTATCCATTTGACTTGCTCCAGAAAGTCCTCTTTCCTCATCAACTGTGAATAATAAATCTAGATCAGGGGTATCAAAATTTAGGCTTCTATCATGTATTTTTTTCATAATTGCAAGCTGATATGCAATACCAACACCATTATCTGCACCTAATGTCGTACCTTTAGCAGTTAACCATTCTTCACCATCAATTTCGATCGTCTTTAATTTTAAAGGATCCTTAGAAAAATCGTGGTGTATATTTTCATTTTTTTCGCACACCATATCCATGTGGCTTTGTAGTACAACTCCTATCTTATTACTTCCAGAGTCTCTATTTGAAGGAATTCGTACAACTAAATTTTTTATTGCATCAATTTCAGTTTGATAACCTAATTTCTCAGCTTCCCTTTTAATATATTCTCTAATCTTATCTTCATGGGTCGAACATCGAGGAATTTTAGTTATTTCATAAAAAAATTCCCAAAATTCTGAAGGTTCGCCAAAATCTTTTAAATTTTCCATAATTATCGCTTCCAATGCAAATATAAATATGAATTATTTTTTATTACTTATACAAAATAATATTTAATTACTTATAACAATTGTAATAGTGGATAAATAATGAGTAGTTGGAAGGATCTGTATTCCGAAGTTAAACGTCGCAAAATGGAAGCACTTGATAAAAAAGATGTTGTAAAAGCGGTTGAGCAGCACGGTAGAATACTTGCGGTAGAAGGTCGCTACGAACGCCCTAGAAAAGTGATAGATCACATGTATGCCGCAAAACATATAACTATTAAACCAAACGATATAATGAAACATAATTTAAACGATTACGATGTTGTTTTGATCGGATGTCCTGGAGACAAAATTCCGCATTCAGCTTTCCCAAAAATCAGTGAGTATGTGTCTCTAAAAGGAGGTTGGCTAATAACGACTGATTGGGCAATAAAACATATCGTTGAAAATATTTTTCCCGGTTATATTCGGTGGAACGGACAAAAAACTGCTGATGCTGTCGTTGCGTGTCAAATTGTTGAACCTGATCATCCTTTCTTAGACGGCGTATTAAGCGAAATATCTCAAGCTAAATGGCAAAAAATGACAGCTAAAGATACTAAGAAAGCTGAATTTAAGTGGTGGCTTGAAAATAGGTCTTTTCCTATTCAAGTTCTCAACCCAGCAGTTCGTGTCCTAATTCGGTCTTATAAGATACAAAAGAAATGGGGTGAGGACCCTGTACTGTGCTATTTTGATCATGGAAACGCAGGAGGGCGTGTTATTCATTTAATTTCCCATACACACTTACAGAAAGGAGGAGCAAAGGGTAAATACGCTTCAGCCTTAATTTTAACCAATATATTAGATGAAAAAGTATCTGCCAAAATGGGAATTTCAAAAAAGCCTGCAAAAGGGTATGTTTCAGATTGGGAACAGCCTCAAACTTACACTCAACCGCAGCAAGAAACCTCATATGCACAAAACAACCAATACTTAAATCCCTCTAGTTCAAGTACGGGCTTAACGGGCACGGCTCAAATAGTTGAAGTTGATGTAAATAGCGCTGATTTCTCATTTGGAGAGAAATGTAGTTATTGTGGATACGATTATGGCGAATATACAGGGAAAATTTATAAGTGTCAATCGTGTGGGACTACTTATCACGAAAATTGTCTCAACATGCAAATTAACGAAGGTACGTGTAAGAATTGTGGAAGTATTTTACTTTGGTAAAATTTATATCCTAATTTCTAAAAATTTTATTCAAATCGTAACTTTTTCAAATAATGATATCAGAGGATATACATACATATTATCTGAATAAGTTACATTTTTCGTGAAAGGCCGGTTTCACGATCTTATTCCTTAAAAAAGCAGTA
>SOKP01000018.1 GCA_004375715.1 Promethearchaeota archaeon
GCAATATATATTTAAATTAATTGAGTTAATTACATAGTTTACTTAAAAAAGCTAAACATATTTCCAAGAATATAAAAGGATAAAGACGAAGTTAACCTTCTTATTTTATTATTATCGCAGGTTTTCCAGGTAACCCTTGTGCCGCTTTCTTTTCTTGCGATTCATTTTCTGGGATAACAGTTACTTTACATCTATATTTCTTTTCGTAAATATTTTTGATTTCATAAAAGAAATTAAATTCACACATTTTTTTTTTGTTCTTTAAATATAACCATGAAAATTAGGTAGTAAAAGCTTTATGATATTAAAATATTAAATTATGACATATTATATTGAAGATTCTTATATAGAATCAGAATTCGAAGAAATTTTTAATGATTGGTATAAAATAGAAGGTTTAAAGAAAATAAAAGAACTTTCACGCCAACTCCGAACTTTTTTTAATTATAGGACTGAAGTGATAAGATACAGGTTTCGATCCAACCCTTTTCCCGCCAAAAATTGTGCAAGCACTAAATTTTTCAGTCAAAAGCAAAAGATTGAATCATTTACTTATGAATATATAGCGATACTTAAGAAATTAAATACGAACGCTCAAACACTTGAACAAGGGATTCGATCTCTTTTTTTTGGGAATAATAAAATACAGTTAAAAAATCTTTTAGAAATCACTGAGAAGTTATTCATCCTACTTCACTATTTTTCAGAAGAAAATCTTCACGATCATCCAAAATTTCTCAAATTTAACATAACATTAGCAAAAAATATTTGTTTGGTGAAAAAATGCTTGTATACGCAATTTAACGAATTTTTTGAGGAACTTGAGATAAATTATAACAATTTAGAAGGAGAACTTGAAGATTTAATTGGAACAACGCCAGTTGAGAAAGAACAATCAAAAAAACAACTCGAGGAGAGATTAAGTACATGAAAGCATATACTAATGTATCACGGAAAACCGTGGGAGAGGATCGTGTTGCTATATGTCCAAATTTTGGATGTGAGTTCGTATCACGAGTGAGACCTCTTAAATTTGGATTTTTGGGTTTTGGTAAATATCCAAAATGTAAGAAACATCACATTCCGTTAATTTACATTGATGAAAGGATCAATGATTTCGTGAATGCTGCTTTAGCGTGTCTTTTTGATAAATCCGGACTCCCTCCAAGTGAATTGCATGAGAGTATAAAATCAAAATTCCCTGATGAATTTAACTCTTTTATAGAAGGCTGGGTGTATTGCATCACGGTTGGAAGGGGAGCACCGATAGTTTCACATTATATGGACACAATTTCGAATGCGTATCTCAAGCAATTGACCAAGAAACAGATAAAAGCACTTAAAAAAGGAGATGATTCTAAGCCAAATCTCGTGAATAAAGCAATTAAAGAGGGAATGGATGAAATTACTATCCAATATACGAGAGTTCTCAAGCATCTTAGAGCTCATTCCGAGATCCTTATTGAGCATCAAAAACTTAAATCCTTTTCAAAAAGTCTCCGAAATTATTTGAATTATTGGCAAAAGAATATGTTGAATGATAATAAAATTATTAACTCCTCAGAGAATAAGTGTGAAATGACTCTAAAAGAAATCAAACTATGTTATGATCAAATTCTAAATGTGGGTACATGCCGTTGTCTTCTAGGATTGAAACCGGAAAGTAAAAAAATAAAGAAGGCAAAAATAACCGCGTTTGACAGGTTTTCTGCTTATCATGAATTTTTTAATGAAGGATTAACTGTGAAATTTACAAAATCCGATATTAATAAGTTATTGAGAGAAACACACTTTAAACCATCCGTAGACCAAATGAGCAAAAAAAATGATTTACGCCTAAATGAGATAGAATTGGGAGATTTTAATATTTTTATGAAAAAAAAAAAAAAGTTAAAAATTTATAATTTTGAACCTACAATACTAAAAAATTTAGTTATAGAATTAGGAGAAGATACTATGGTTTTTCTTGAAATTCAAGATCAAAATTACTTACAGAAAAGAAATAAGTATAGTTTTTCCTCAATATATTCTGATGGAGATATCGAATTCTGGATGAAAGCTTATAAATTAAAGTATTATGGTGGGTCTTGGCAGGCTGTTTTTGATTTTATTATTGAATGCAATAACTTTTTTAATCTAAAAATTGATATTCCACCTTATTATAACGGAATGGTACCTATCGTGAAAATATATTGCAAGCATAATAACTTGAATTATGAAGAATTTTTAATAAAATATGGAATTCATAAGAGCAAGCAACCACCGACTGAGGAGGATGTTCTCGAATGGATAAAAATATATCAAGATCGAGAATTAGGAGGATCCATCTCTGCTATTATGAAGTATTTAGAAAAACTTCAAGGTTATACTCTTGGAGAGACAACAATAAGGCGACACATAAAAAAATTTTTTCATAATGGTAAATATACAGATTATTTTGGTACGGATTTATCTTACGAAGAATGGATTAAAATATATAAAAGAAAATATTTCAGAGAAGATATACCTCTTGATCTTAAAATCCAATCTCATGAATATATTTTAATGTATAATATAAAAAAAAATCAATACAAACTCATATTCATTAAAGACCTTGAAAATCCAGAATTGTTAGAAAATATGGATGAAATACAGATTCTTGGAATTTCAAACAATTTACAACCAAAAAAAGTGAATATTAGTCATTTTGAAAAAAATGATCTTCAAGAATCCTTAGAAATTGTTTGTAGCCATGGATCTGTAATAATTTCTCCAGATCAGTATCTTTTCACCATTGATGATGACTGTAATATAATTGAAATTAAGGGATGCGATCTAAAAGTTGGAATGCCAATATTAATGCCAAGAATTTTAAAAATCGACTCAAATGATGAACCATTAGATTTAATAAACTGTGGGAAATTAATTACTAGCAATACTACTCAATACATCGAACAAAATGGTAAGAAAGCATATCGCTTTATTAAAAAAAATTCAAATTTAGGAGCGATAATTGGTCAATATGCAGCTGAGGGGACAATGCCATCTAAATATCAACCCGCTACAACAATATCAGTTAGCGTGGATAATAATTATATTCAAGATCTTCAAAAAATAATTCAAGAAGTATTTGGGCTAGAGTTTCAAATATTTGCACGAAGAGTTACGGAGTGCAAAAATTGTGGATCTAAAACAATTGAAAAGGGGAATCAAAATATATGTCCTAAATGTGAAGATGGTATCTATAATGAATGTTATGAATTAAGGACAAAAACAAAGTTAGCAAAAACTATATTTACTGAGGGTTTAGGGTTAAAACATACTTACTCGTATTTAAAAGAAATTCCATCGTTTTTGTATAATTCGCCAACGGATTGTGAGAAAAGCTTTATATTAAGTTATTTTAAAGGTGATGGATCGGAACTGGATTATCGCAATAAAGGAGGAACCTTTGAACTCAATTTTGTAACCACTTCTAGACGACTAGTATTCGGTTTGAATTTGCTTATGAAGAAATTAGGAGTTATTATGAGCGTTAGGGCACATAAACCTTCTAATAGGCCGAACTCGAAAAAACTCTATCAGATGAGTATTCGGGGTTCTTCTAATTTTGATTTATTAAAACATCATTTCGAAAATTTACCTGAAATTGACTATACTACTAGCGATATTAGAACTTCTGTAAATAATCAAATTCTTATGAGAAAATTAAATTTAGAACTTCAAAAGATGTATGGCATTTCATTGAGAGAATTAAGTAATAGGGGAATTATCCCTAAAAATGCACAACATATTGCAACTCAATTAAAAAGAAAAACAAACTTGTCAGAAGTGCTCTTATTAAAAACTCTTGATGGGTTAAGAAATGAAAAACTTCTGACTCCCTTGGTTAAAAAATTGGAGCAAGTCTTTCGAAAAAACACTTTTACCAGAATAAAGAAAATTATATCTTCTAAAACACCTAATAACTCGTATAATATTTCAGTAGACGGAATCGGATATTGTTCTGGAACTGCTTTTGTATATGTAAAATCTGAAGAAAAAGAATAAAGAGAGTTAATTATCTAATAACTAAAGCAGGTTTTCCCGGTAGTGCTTGGCTTGCTTTCT
>SOKP01000084.1 GCA_004375715.1 Promethearchaeota archaeon
CGATATACCCCCGTTTTCGCAAATCCATGTAAATAATGTACTTTCGCCATAATTTATCGTCAAATTGACTGAAATATACAAGTGTTGTTTTAAAGTCACATTGAGCTTTATCTTCATCATTGTCTGCCCATAACAAAATTCGACGGCGTTCAATTAAAAGTAATGCCTCTAAAGCGTTTAAGATTAAAAATTTATTGTTTTTTTCATCCTTTTCAATCGTGCCTATATAAGAATTCTCGTAAAATTCCTGAATTCCTATAGGATCTGAAAGAACTACTTTATCGTTTTTGAAAAAACATTTTATCTGTACTTTCTCTAAATCATCTGATGTCTTTTCTTTCATACTTAAGTACATTATTACTTTCTTTTGTAAAGAATTTGATTATTAATAATTTTAAGGTTTAAATTAGTATTCCTGATTTAACTAAAATTTATTTATTGTTAAGGAAGACTTCAAAAATACAGTAGATTTTTGGCTGATTTTATTAATTTTATAGATTTTTTTACACGATTTTGTTTTGAAAAAATAAATTTTTCTTTATAAATAGAGATAAAAATATAGAGTTATGATTGATAAAGAATTTTGTTCATTATCATTAGATGATGATTTTAACGATTTGACATATTTGGATGAATATATAGAAGATGAAATCCTTGAGTGGTATTCTATCGAAGGTGCAGAACGAATAAAGGAACTATCAAGACAAGTGCGAACATTTCTAAACTACAGGACATCAATGATTTATTTAAGGTTTTCAAGATCACAAAAATGTGATAATGTCAAAAACAGAGAGATAATATTAAAAAAAGAAAGAGCGTTAAATGAAGCCACTTCACATCTTTTAGTTAAATTGAAAGATATTGGAGTGTATAATGGAAATCTTATTAATGAGAAAATTCAAGATTTATTTGAGAAAATTAGGTGCCTCCCAAATAATATAGATATAAACCGATTAAAATCCATAAAATTAACCAATAAAAAAATATGGGTGTTAATTCACATCTTATCTGAACTTGAGATTCATCACCATCCAAGGCTCTTTAATAGGATAATGAATATTGCAAGTATAATCTGTGAAATCCAAAGCGTAATGTTTTATCCTTTTTCAGATTTCTATTACGAATTGAAAAGTAATTATCTTCTTTTAGCTGAGGAAATATCTGATTTATTAAATATAATGATTATTAATGAACCTCCATCTATTAAAAATAAAAATAAAAAAAAGGTGAGAGTTCTAAAATGAAAACCGGAATTGAATCTGTAAATAGGAAAATGGTAGAGGAGGAACGAATCGCCATCTGTTCCCATTTTGGATGTGGAACCATCAAAAAGGTAAAACCACTCAAATTCGGTTTCTTGGGATTTCGAAAATATCCCAAATGTTCAAAACACAAACTCTCTTTAGTATTTATTGATGAATTTATTGAGAAGTTTATTTCTTCCGTAAATTCATGTTTATTTGATATTTCAAGCTTGCCACCCAAAGACTTAGTAAACTGTATAACTAAAGATGCTCTAGAAGAACTAGAATTATTTATTAATGTTTGGATGTACTGTAGTCCTATAGGACGAGGTGGTCAGATTGTTTCAAGATATTTAGATGGACTTTCGAAGGGTTATATAAAATTACTCAGTCGTAAACAGAGGAGAGCAATTCAAGATGGTAAAAAAAGCAAACATTCTTATAATATGTTGCGTCAAGGATTAAAAAAGATTGCAGAAGAGTACACTCTTTTCTTACAAGAACTTCGTACCAGATCGTATGATTATTGTGATCCGAGTAAAGTGCAACCACTTTCAAAAAAAATATGTGGTATTATTAAAAGTTGGAGAAATAAGCAAACAATTAATGATAGAAAGATAGTAGCTAAAGCTGATAATCCATATGATATTTCAATTTTGAAAAAAAAATATGATGACAACCTAAACTTAAGGACTGCTTCTTTAATTTTAGGAAAAACTCCTACAGAGAAAATATCTGCATTTGAGCTTTTTTCAGCCTATTTTGAATTTTTAAAGGAAGGGTTGTGCAGCAAACTAAGAAAAGAAAATATTCTACAACTAAATATCCAAGAAAATAATATTGAATTTAAAAATGAGTTGAAATTTAATCAAATTAATTTTTCGGAGAGTATTTCAAAAAATTTTCTTGAAAGATTTAAATTTTGTTATAATCAAGCGGAATTAGTAGAAATTTACGGTCATCTTAATAAACAACAGGATTGGGCTAATTTATTTAATATTCCAAGGAGCACGATTGGTTATCATTTAACAGGTAATCGTGATAAATTTTCAAATAAAATTTATGAAAAAATACTAATCATGACTAACAGATTGCTAGGAAATAAAATATGCAAGAAACTTGATACTCTATATAAAATAGAAGAAAGGAAACTTGAAGGGTATCGGGATCTTAATGTAAAAAAGGTCATTCAAGAGGAATTAGACATTATTATAACATCTGCCTTAGTAGATTCACGAGAGTTTAGAGTTATAATACCTGAAAATGAAGTTGTTTTAATAGCAAATGAACCCCTGAAAGGATATAACTCCTTACGTAAAAAAATAATTAATGAGCATCTTCACGATATAAGGTATATGCGATTATTAAATCATTCAAGCGAAATTATTAAAAATTTTTATAATTCAGCTGAAAACATGATAAATAATGTTATAAAAAACCATCGACTTCGAAAAAAAAATAAATCTTCGCAAAAAGAAATTGGGAGTTATTTAGGAATTAGGGAAGGTTATTTGGTTAAAGGAGAGCCAGGATTTGAATTAGCAAAAAAAAATAGAGAAAAATTTCTTTACACATTCATTTTGTATGAATTAAAATGTAAACTATCAGAATTTTTTCATCTACTATATATTGGATTCACTTCAAATATGGATAAACGGTTAGAGCTTCACATATTGCATTCTCTTGAACCTTCTCAAAAAGTGAATCGAACCTATAAAGAAAAAGTTTATCTTCAAAAAGCAATTAGCTTAGCGATAAAAGAGGAAATAAGTTTAATTAGAAATAAAATTACCTATATTGATTCTATTGATTCAATTTTTAATAATGAAATTCAAACTTTAAATGATGTTTACAATTGGTTAGAATATAGAAAAGGAAATTGGAAATATCGTATGTTGATTGATTTTATAATTAATAATATTATCATGAAGCATTTTGACATAGACATACTTGAATTACATAAGGCATCACATACTATTAGAAAAAGTGAGAAGAATTATACATTAAACTATGTCCATGAAATTGGTTATAAAGAAGCACAAGAAACTGTTAAAGGAACCATCTGGCCAAATGGGCTCAATTCAATTGCTGGAGGGCGTGGTGCAGAATCATATATTAATATACCTGTTTTAGATATAGCTGCGATGTTCACATTAGGATTCACAGAAATAGAAAAAATAACAGGCATCCTTAAACAAGAATATGATCATATTAATGAATTGAGTGCTACTACTGTCGGAAGACGCATAAAAGATGTTTTTAAAAGTCGAGAACATGCATTAGAGTTATTTTTAAAACCAGTTGTTTTAAAATTAATACTAGATAAATATAATTTTGAGTTTAAAGATATACTTACCGTTTTAGATTTTAGTGGTCCAGGTATGACTCAATATTTAAAGGATTGGTTCAATGAAAAGACTTTTAGGTTAGTTCGAGACGAGAAAAGAGAGAATAAATACACTATTCAAGAATTAGAAATGAAATATGAAGAACCATTAATTCAATGGATTAGTTGGGCTTTAAATGGAACAAACCAAAATACAATTAGTAAAAAAGTTGGTGTAAGCAGAAGTACTATCTATGAAATTTATAAAAAGATTTCCTCGATATTATTTAGTGAAGGTAACTTATCATATGAACAATTTAAAAAATTAATTAGAAGAAAAATAGCCACCAGGCTTTTAAAAATAGGTTTTGGACATAAACAAATAGTAGAAGAAACTTTTGAAATGAGTGAAACAAACGCAGTGAGAATTTTTGAAGATTGTTTTGATATGCCCTTTAATGAAATAATGGATAAATATTATAAAAAATCATAATCTCAATTTCTACTTTTTTTATAGTATTTGGAATCCAGTAGTTTTAAAAGCTTAGGTTTGTCTTTAGTAAAAAATTGTAGGTGGTGTAGGGTCTGTAAACGATGATTTTCTATTTGGATTGGAGAATTTTTTACAATTGAATTGAGATAATTTAAAATCTCTAGTGATGTTTGTCTGTCATATTGGAACCCTCAAATTTTTTATTTAGATATCATCTTTGCTTACGTTATATCCACAAGTCTTTAATTCACCAATTAAATCGAACATCCACTTACCTCTATCATCATATGGGATATATAGAACGCCTGCTATATCTGTTGGTATTTCAAAATCATCAATCTCTTTATAAATAACAACAACTCTCCCTCTTCCTAATTTACCATAAAAAAACCCTAGTTCCAATATTACATTTTGTCGGGCTCTGAATTTAATATTATTGGAGTTATCTTCTACAGAATATCCTTTATCATCTGGGGAGAGAAGTACTATAGCGAAACCTACATCAGAATGTTTCTCAAATTTTTCAATGATTGTCTTACCTTCACTGGGTTACTCATGAAGAATAACCGCTACTAAATTTAATTGTTCTATTAATCTAGCAACTGAATTTTTCATTCCGTTATCCCTACCATGGACTATGAAAATTCTTTCTGATATTTCTTTCTTTTCAGCTTTTTTTTCCACAATATCTACTTCACTCAACAAATCTTCTTTCAATGCAATTAAATCAGCAATCACTAAACCTAAATTGCTTCTGCCTAATCTAGAACAATGTTGCTCTATTTGTTTGAAATACTCAGATTCTTTTCCAATATATTTAGAAACTAAGGCTCTTGCCTGTGTGTATAGCTTTGTGATTTTTGCACCCTCTTGAGAATCATGAAATCTACTACCAGAATATGATAACGGTTTAAAAGTTTTTTTTAATGTTGCATATTCTGCCTGAATATTGATAATCTGCTCAATAACAAATAAATTTTTATTTTGTTCCATTTTTTGATTATTCTCTTGGTGTATTATTTATTTTTACTAATTTATAATAATGATCTAAACCTTTCTCTTATCTATTTCCTCGATTTCTGTATCTTTTTCTCTCCAGTGTAATTAGTTTTACAGTGCAAAATTCTTGAATAATATTTAAGAATGTTGTTATAAGACCTGATAAAAGTTTTGGGTTAATTACTTCTTGAATTCTTAATTTGTATATCTTCCCTTTCATTTATTTCACATCATTAGACTTTTTTTAAATTTTTAAATCTTGTTTTAAGGCATTTAATAGGATTTTCAATTTTTCTTCAGGAATTGTTCCATTTATAATTTCTTCTTTAAGAAGGTTGAAAGCTACTTGAGTGTGAGTTAAATTTTCATTACTTTTTATAATCTTTGATATTTCTTCAATACCGCTATTTATTGGTTTAAAATAGCTAGAAAAAGTAGTTATAATATTGAAAATATCACTATTTAGTATAGATGTTAATTTCTCATCTGTTTTTTGTTTTTCTTTTTGTACATCCTTATTTTCTAATTTTATTGTTTCTTCTTCTATTATCATTTTTTGTAAAACTTCTTTAGTTTCATTATTCTCTTGAGTAAGAGTTAAATCAAGTTCACCTGTATCTTTTTTTAATAATCCCAGAGATGAGAGAGATTCTATAATACTTCTTTTTAACGCCGCGACATGTTTTTGATTAACGTTAAATTCCAGTTCAAGTATTGCATTTAAATCTTCAAGTTCAATTTTACCTATTTTTTTGTATTTTTCAATAAAATCTTCGAATAATTCTACATTTTTAAAAGCTTGGTACATATATTTTTTCTTTGTGCCATCATCGCGTGTTAAAACTATCTCTTTTGCAAGTCTGGTTAGAGAAATTTCGTCCCCATCAATTTCAATTAACCCATATTTCTTTAATGCAGTAACCTTCGTTCTAAAAGCACCCCCATCTTCCTTCATGTTAATTAGTCCAGCAAAAGTATTTCTCTTCAGTTTACTTCCATTCTTATGTATCTTTTTTGCAAGGTTTACAGCATCAATTATATTCATTCCTCTTGATGGATATCCAATTTTTTTTGGTATTATTATCACTTTTTTTATTTTATTATTAAAATACCCACCTTCCCTTATAAATTTTGGGTATAAAGGTCATACATTCTCAAATTAAATATTTTTTATTCCCCGCCAATAAATATCAAGAAATAAGATATAGTAGACCATTAATAAAATATTAATGAATTAATAAATTACTAAATTAATTGTCCCCGGATTTATAAATAATTTTCCCGTTGCCAAATAATTGATTTAAACGCCAATCCTAGTAATCTTATATTGGGGAAAAAAAAAGTCTTCTCATATTTAATACCCACTATTCTACTAGACTTCAATTATTGGTGTAAGATTTGTTGAACTAATCATTCAGTAGAATTTATTAGAAATTCAACTAATTTTCCAAGCTTTCTAACATTAGAATAGATTTTGGGTGCATTTTCTTCTAAGTATGGTTTAAAAACTTCCCAATTTTCTCGTTTTACTGGAGGAGTCTTAGACAATAGATTTCTTATTTCGCCAAAATCGCTAGTAAAAATTAGCGCATTATCAGTTTTATTTGCTCTATCGCTCAGAAGAAATAAGTAGTAATCGTTAAGTTCTTTGGCGTTCATGACGTTTGGAGGTTTGTTTCCATCTCCTGCCTTACGACCTCTCAGCATGCGCGTATCTACTTGAGTCGGCAGAACCATGGTAAAGTTAATGTTTTCCTTTTTATATTCTAATGCTAAAGCATTTTGTAATCCGACTACGGCATATTTACTTGCGGTGTAGGCAGCAAGCTTTGGCATAGGAGTAGTAAACGCTCCGCTTCCAGTGATAATGAATCTTGATTTGTTATTCTTATCATCTTTTTTAAGATAGGGATAAGCCGCTTTAAAAGCATAAAATACTCCAGATACGTTGACATTCATTATCTCAGTAAATTTATTGCTATCAAATTCATGGCTATTCCACATCCTTGAATATCCTGCGTTAGCAATCACAGCATTAAATTCTCCTAATTCTTCATGAAATGCCTTAAATGCGCCCTCAATTTCTTCATATTTAGTTACATCAGCTGTTTTAACTGATACCCTTACATCAGTACCTAATTTAAGAATCTCATCTTTGACTTCATTTAGTTCATCGAGAGTTCTTGCCGTAAGACCAATATTAGCACCTTCTTTTGCACAAGCGATAGCTACAGATTTTCCTATGCCTCTTCCCGAACCTGTGATTATTACAGTTTTCCCTTTTAATAACATAATAAAAAAAGAGAAGAGTAAAAAAAAAATTTAACTAAAATTAGTTTTTAATTTAAGATTTAATCTTTTGTTTTTTTGTTGATAGGCTTAATAATATAAAGTTTAGGATTTATCCAAATATATAATAAACATTAGTTTTATTTTTTATAAGTAGATGAAAGGTTTGTAATTGATAACATTTTAGAATATTTCTTACGTAATAAGTCCATGTTTGAAAGTATACCCAAAGAAATCATTGGAATTGCTTATGCGTCTGAATGGGATCATATAAAACAATTTGTAAAAGCTCTCTTAGAGATGACCCTTGATTCAGAAGAAGAATACTCCTTAATTGTTCTCAATGCTATTATTAATAATAAAAAGTATGAAGAATACGATGTTCAAATAAAATCTAGAGCTCAATTTAATATATTATCTTCCATCACTGATTTTGAAAAAATCTCTCTTTATCAATACTCTGAATATAAAAGAAATAATATCAATATCTCTAAAGATAAGAATGTAATCGTCTTTACTGCTCAATATATGGGTCCTGAGATTGATCATACTAATTACTTCGATTTTGCCATTTATTTAGATAGTTTTAATCTTCCATATTTCAGTGATAATAAAGGAAATGTCTTTGAATGTCACGAAATAATGGAAATTATCCATAGATTCAAACCAAAAGCACCCAAAAAAGTAAAAAAACCAGACCCCCCTAAAAAATTAAATACATTCAAGTCAGAAGTTGAAACTTACGAGGGAATAACTAAGAAAAATGCCATGTGGAATGGGAGTGAAACGAAAACATTTCAAAAATGGAAAATGAGGGTTCATAAAGAATTTAGGGAGAAGACAGGTGGTTTTCCATATTATAAGGGAAAAATTACTCAGAAATATGATTTATACTTAAATAATCTCATTAAGAAGCCAGTTTCTAAAAAAGTTCCACTTAAAAAGCCTAAAGTCAAAAGATCTACAGTTAGAAGCCCTATTGTTAAAAGTTCTGTAAATAAAAAGAAGCCAACAATTAAAAACTTAACACTATTAAATTTGGAAGCTACAATTTATAAAAAATTGACAGGGAAGAATACTACATATGGTGGAAGAATAACTAAAGCTTGTGAAAATTGGAAATTAAAAATACAAAAAGAATTTAGGGAGAAGACAGGTGGTTTTCCATGCTATAAGGGAAAAATTACTCAGAAATATGATATATACTTAAATAATCTCATTAAGAAGCCTGTTTCTAAAAAAGCACCCCCTAAAAAGCCTAAAGTCAAAAGATCTACAGTTAGAAGCCCTATTGTTAAAGATTCTGTAAATAAAAAGAAGCCACCAATTAAAAACTTAACACTATTAAATTTGGAAGCTAAAATTTATAAAAAATTGACAGGGAAGAATACTATATATGGTGGAAGTATAACTAAGGCTTTTAAAAATTGGAAATTAGAAACCCATAAAGATTTTCAGCAAAAAATAGGTGGGAAGCCTTATTATAAAGGAATTCTTACGAAAAAGTATGGAATATATTTAAGTTCTTTTTAAAATGAATAAAAAAAATTTTTTAACTAAAAATTAGTTTTTAATTTAAGATTTCATCTTTTGTCTTTTGTCCATATGAATTACTTCAAGCTTTTCTCGCATTTCTTTAAGTTTTTCGCCGTGGAGAGGGTAATAATACATAAAAATAAGACTGATTCCAGTGACAATTGCGGGTATTAACAAAAACAAAATGTCGATTCCAATCAATGTAGTCGCTGACTGAGTAACTGATCCGGGAACATATAAAAATACTTCTAACAGTAATGTTGCGACAATTGGTCCTAAACTGTTTGCTGGTTTTGTAAAAAGAGCGTTCATTCCTAAGAACATACCTTCTCTACGTATTCCCTGATTAATCTCATCCTCGTCAGCAGATAAATACATTATAGGAACTACGAAAACACCGTAGCCTCCGAAAAATGTAGCAATAATTAAACCTATAATAGCAATCATGGAATTTTGAATCAGTACCAACGAGAAAAATGATACAAACGACAATACGACTTTTACTAAACCGAATCTTAAAATTATCTTACGCATACCCCATTTTGGTCTAAGTTTCATACATAGAATGTTCGAACCATACCCTACAAGGATAAATATTATGAAGTATAGAATGGTGGAATTATCTCCTAGAATAAATGCCCATAAAAACAGATAACTAAGACCAATTGAGCTAAGAAACGTACTGCAAAAGTTAAATCCTACAAAAACTAAGAAAGACCTTAATTTTAGCGTTTCTTTAACAGATTTCCAAAAGGGAAATACCTCATCTTTTTGGTATTCCGGTTTTTCTTCGCACAAATACGCTGTAAGCCATAGGAAGAGAGTAGAAACAACAGCAATTATAATCATCAAAAATTGAAAACTTTGAGATGTTGGCTTCATATCCCCTAAGATAAGAAAGAATGGCACTACAAAAATAGCTCCAAAAACTAATGAGAGAAAGTGTCCTTTGTTCCTCTCATCAATATCTGATGTCATCTCAGGTAAAAGCGCCATCCACACGAGAACAACAAGAGTTAACATTGTATCGAATAGACAGATGCTTATAACATAATGAAGAAAGATCACTAGCTGATTATCAAAACTCCATGGAAACCACACTAATAAGAATGTGAGCGCCCATATTGGTGCACCATATTTAATGTATATTATTCTACGACTGCCCCATTTTTTGCGGTTCGTTCGATCAGACAATTGTCCTAAGAACGGGTCGTTTAAAGCATTTATTGTCATGTATATAATTTGTCCAATGATAAACAATCCTGGCAGTAATTGCAAATCGTCGTAAAAAAGCTCCACATATTTGAGACTAAATACATAAGCTAATAATCCTGCTGGTATTGCCCCAATTGCATATCCCCATAAATTACGAGAACTTAATTTATCTTTTTTAGTATCTGACAACATAAATCACTTTTTATATTTTAAATTTTTTTTAAAAATGTGATTAAATCTCAATTTTAGAGTTTATATGCTTTTATTTTTTTCGAAAGAAATGCAAAAATTAATGTTTAAATAAACAATTTATCACCTAACCATGGAAGATTTATATGAAAGCCTCTTGAATAGACTAAATGGCGTTAAAAGCTTAGTTTTTATGGGGATTGGAGAAGAGAAATTAAGTGATGACGGTCTAGGACCCTATATCATAAGTGAGCTATTAGAATATTCAAACGAAAAAGTTCTATTCATAAACGCTGGAACAGATCCCATGGCTCGAATTGATGATGTTGTTAATTTTAGGCCTTCACACCTAATTCTTATAGACACCTGCACTCTAAATAAACCGCCCGGAACGGTTACAATATTAGAACGAGAAAATATTAAGGAATACGTGCCAATATCTACGCACACAATTCCGGTTCACATCGTCATTGATTTAATTGTTGAGAAATTACCCGAACTGAACGTTTTTATGATTGGATTTGTCCCTGAAAGTCTTGAAGGTTTTGTAGAGTTAAAACTTTACAAAGAAGATGTGCTGACTCTTGAAGATCGATCAGATAATGTTGATCTTCCTTTTTTTGAGTTGAATCTAACTAAAACATTGAAAACTGAAGCAGATAAACTAATAGAAATAATTAAAAAATTAATCGACTCATTTTAAGGTTTCAGAATCATTTTTAGACTCTTTAGTGTAAAGGTTAACAATAATATTGATTGTGTCTGAAACAATTTGTTTTTCCTCGGCCTCTAATTGACGCTTAAATCCTTCAAGAAACTTTATCACATTATCAGCTTCTCTTAGATTTCTCACGTAATCAGAGCCATCCTTATTTAACGAGCCTCCCCATGCCATTGTCATTGCCTCTATGTGTTCAATTTTTATTTATTTGGATCTTCAAGTATCTTTGTGAATGGGCGAAGAAATTCTTGCTTCATGTTGATTTTATTTCTAAGCTTATCTATTCTCATTAATGGAATCAATTTTTCATTCATTTTTTTTGCACGCTCGTCATTTTGTGGGAAAGAGTCATAAAAACCATGTTTCTCGTAATATTCGTGATCGGCTAAAAATACAAATCGATTTCTCCCATAAATATCGTCTCGAAATATTTTTTTACCTCCTTCTCCCAAAAAAGTTATTGGCTTGAAGTAATCTGCTGTGGAAAATGAAACTAATTTCCGAGCAAAATCGTGGAGTAAGGCATCTATGTTTTCTGAGGTCCCAAATTCATCAGTAATAATATCCACAAAATTTGAGTCTTGAATTTCTATGTGAGCTTGAAACATTTGAGAAAGATTTGGAATTTGATTTACAGGTCCAGAGATAAGATACCCCATCTGTTTTTTTGTTAGAGTTGGTGTGTGCGTCATATAAAAAGCTCGGTCTAGAACCATCTTCCATCTGGATGAAAGATATCTATCTTTAATAACACCAGCAAAAACAAGAATGTCCGAAGTCATTACTACATCTTCCCAAAATTCAAAAAAACCATCTTTTCCTAAATATGAGCATTTATGATCGTAACCACATTGTAAACACGAAATACATCCCCCTTTAACATCGATGTCGTATATGTTTATGACTTCAATCTCGCTTGAAAAAGACTCTGTAAACCTCTTTATCATTTTTCCTATATTTGTGTTTTCATTAGTTTCATCACTAACAACAAGAATTTTCTTGCCATGTGTATCAAATTTCTCTGATTCCTCTATACCTTTGCCGGGAGTATATTTGAAGTCTCTCATTTTTAATGGAGCGTAGTGTTTTGAAGTAGGATATTTATGCTCGATGTGATTTATGAATTCCTCAGCGAATAAAAGCCATCCTGCTCGCCGCTTTGGGTAAAGAAGATCCCAACTGTCAGCTGGATAATTTCCCACATACTTCATTTTTAAGTCATCGCAAATACTTTGCATATAATTCTGGGCAGTATGATCGTAGAAATGAATAGAGGTTGATAGGACAATTGTGTACTTATTTTCAAAGGCAGCTTCCACATTTCTTTCGGTAATCAATTCAATAAACCGCTTATATTGAGAACAAACTAACATTACATATAAGGGGAAACCCCATATAACGCCATCTGATTCTTTTACCTGATGTATAATATCTTCGAATCTCTTTTCGTCACTTTCGATCTTTTTAATTGTTTGTGCGATGTTTATTATATCATATTCATGCTCCGGATGTTTTTTCTTAATATATAAGATATACTGCATGGTAACGCTCTCAGCGCCTTTAGGACTCCCATTTAATATAGTGAACTTCATTTTATCGCATTATTTCACTTTTTTTTAATGATATGATATATTAATCTCAAAGCTTTATAAGATTTTCAAGTAGTAAATTAATTTTAAAAACAAATATTAAAAAATGAGCTTTAGAATTAAGAACCAATCATTATAAGTTTAGAATCCACAAAAATAACATGATTATCATTGCTAAGAATGCGATACACCCTAAACCCATCCAGGAAAATAGAGCATTTTTTACGTAATTAAGTTTAAACTTGACTGCTTCATGAGGACATAATTCTACGCAACAGAAACAAGTGATACACTTCTTTTTATCCCATTTTGGAATATTTCCTTTTTTTAACTCTTTAGGAGGATTAATCGCATTAACCGGACAATTAGTCCAACAAGTCGAGCATAATTTACACTTTTCACTATTGAACTTTACTGAGGCCTTAAATATTGTTTTTCCAATATAATCTGCCAACCACTTTGGTAAAGGCATTGATATTGGTTTAAGTTTTGGGCGTTTAAATTGTCGAAAAACAGATTCAATAGGTTCTCCGAGAAATTCTACGCTTTCTAAATCAGTTGTTCCCAATTTCTTTTTTTCAGCTTTTTCTAAGTACAAAATTTCCGATGGATCAAATCCAATTATTTTACAAACTGTAGTGTCTAAAGCAACACCATCAAATCCCGCTAAAATTATATCTAATTTAACCACATCGCCGCTCGAGGGACCTTGACCTTCTTGGCAGTAATAACCATCTATAACAGTTAATTGCGGTTTAGAAACCGAATATATATCAACTAATGCCGAACAAAATCGCCCTAAGGTTGCCGCTTGAGCATGAGTTCTTGCTTTATTTGCAAGAAGCACGGTCCCAAACATATTCTTGATGCAGCATGTTAAGGTGCATTGCCAATGGGTTTTAATTTTAGGGATATTAATGATCAAATCAGCTTCTCTAATTAAACGAGAACTTGAAATCTCTTTCAATTCGAGTGCATCTTTGACTGCATATATCTCCCGCTCAGTTTTTTCAAAAGGTACACAAATTGCTCCTTCTTCCTCACAAATATTCTGAATACCACTTTCTTTCATGGCTATTTCTGTAATCCCGGGTTTTTGACCCCCAGCAGAATCGCATACATATATTTTTGATGGATTGAATTTTTTTACCCATTGAATCACAGCTCGGACAACTTCTGGATGAGTGTTAACTGCTCTCTCAGCTGGTTTGCCCATTAAGATATTTGGTTTTAATAACACTACCATATTATCCTTTTGCATTAATACTTTAGCATTAATAAGTTCAAGCGCTGAAAAAACAGAGGTTTTAACATCCTCATTTTTGATTTTTTGAATAGCTACTTTTGTTTTATAACCCATAATTAGTATTCATTTGAAGAAAGTTAAAAGATTTGGTAAAATAAAATAGAAAAAGCTAAAATTTTCATCAATTTTTAGGGATATACTAAGGGTACTCTTCTGGAAAATTTTTGTGAGCCTGTTCGTAACATAGAAGACAACGCCATTGGTACATTACGGGGTTATAAACGAGGTTTTCCATACGGTCGCCGCAAATACCGCAGCAGAGAGGGTAACGGGCGTAAGTAAGGTCTAGCTCTTCTTGTTTTCTTATGATAAAACGATTTTTTTTTTTACACTCGTCGTAAGAGATCGTTTTATCATTACTAAAAGCGACGAATCTTCTTTGAAGTTCTCTCCATCTCTTTTCCTTCTCTAAACGGAGTAGGGTCCTCAATTCGTACCTAATTTTCCTTAACTTCCCGTTTTTTAACTTTTGAACTACTTTTTTCTTATCTCTGTTCTCCGGCATTTTTCTACATAATTAATGTTAATTCGAGTATAAAAAACATTAAAAAAAATAAAAAAAAACAAATAATTTGATAATCTTCTTTGTCTTAAATTCCACCTGCTTGGGTAGCCATCACGGTTTCACACGAGAGAAGAGAATTCTCTAAGTTTATGACGTCTTTCTTAGGATGGATGCCAATTTTCGCAAATTTTAATTGATCGGGTAATACCTTGCCCTTGAAAATAAATTGAATAGCAAGAATGGGATTAAGTTTATATTCCCGCTGAACTGTTTTCTTAATTTCTGCAATAGATTGGTTTGGATCAACCTCGATCAATTTAATTGCCTGATCGGGGGGAACCC
>SOKP01000007.1 GCA_004375715.1 Promethearchaeota archaeon
CTAAATTTTATTAAAGGAAAGGAGAAAATTGGTTTTACAATTGGTTGGGCACCTCAAACGGTCACCTACACACCTAAATCCCAATATGATAGTGATTGGAAAGATTGGGTTGAACATGTTCAAAATTATAAAGAAAAATATCTAGCTATCGGCGAAATTGGATTAGATTTTCACCACGCAAAGACTCTCGAAAAAAGAGAAAAACAGGTTACAGAATTAAAGAAAATATTCGAGTTAACGAAAGAGTTTAATAAACCCTATGTTCTGCATGTTAGAAACGCTGCTGAATACGAATTTGATCGAGACCACCCTAAACATCGATATAATAAAAAAGATGGTGCGACAAAAGAAATTCTTAACATAGTGAAAGAATTCAATTTAAATCCTCAGCATATTATGTGGCATTGTTTCTCAGGTCCAGATGAATATGGAATAAGTTTGCCCAATCAAGGTTACACCTTATCTGTTCCAAGTTCAGCTTATGGGATTAACAAATGGCGAAGAGTGACGAAACAATCTCCATTAATTGCTTTAGTTACGGAAACAGATAGTTATTACCAGCATCCTTATCTAAGAGGACCTGTAAATGTGCCCTTAAATGTAAAATACTCTATAGCAGCAATTGCTCATTCTCACAATATAAGTCAACAAGAAGTAAGTAGAATAACTGTTAGGAATGCGATAAAATTTTTTAATTTAAATCTAGATCCTTAATTGCTTCTAATTCAAAAAAACAAAACAGCTATTTCTTTAGTGAAAAATCTCTAAATTCATTTTTTTTAAATGTTTTTATGAATTATTATCATAAAATGCTCTTAAAGGAGCAAATTTTACATTAAAGTTTATAACACCAGAGATACTAATAAAAATCGGTCTAAATATCATTTAAATACAATCCAAAAACTTTCATTAGTAAGCAATTAAAAAAAACAAAATTATTGTGAAAAAAATGAGAAATTATAAAATTGCGCTAATTATTGCAATTGTTCTACTTGTTGGTGGTGGTGTCGGATTCGTTATCACTGGTTTCGTATCGGCAGGAAGTATCGAAAACTCGTTTAATTTTACGTACGAGCCAAGTTCTCCCGATCCGATAGAAGAACTAACATTCAATGTAGACATCGGAAAAATTCTCTTTATGTATAATACTACTCCAACTACAGCTTACGCTGAAATTGATGTAGACATAGAAGTTACAGGCTTGTATATGGAAGGAAAAACCTATACGAATTTCTTTAATCCAAGTACAGAATGGTGGGATAATACGACTGCCGTATTCAATTTCATATCTTTGCCAGATGTTTGGTATGATCCTTCGCATTGGTTTAAATCCTATAACATTACCATCGCTGTTACTTTAAGAACAGATATAGTATACGATCTCACAGCCTTAACTGCTGTAGGATCTATTGAAATGCAAGTACCTGATGGTGTTATCCTAAATGGATTGTCTTTAGCTTCAAGCGTAGGCTCTATCAAATTAAACTCAGAAGGAAACAACGAATTCTTAGAAGAAGTTAGACTCGAGAGTAGCACGGGTAGCGTAGAATCTTCTGCTGCTAAAACCAATTTTACTCAGGGTTTTCTAGCTTTAACCTCAACAGGATCGGTATCATTAAACTTTACAAACTGTTTAATGGGGGATAACTTAATAGGCACAGTTTCCACAGGCAGTGTGACTTTCAAGAGTTACAATATGGTTTACACAAAAGACATTTTGTTAAACCTTGAATCATCGACAGGTAGTATTGACGTGGAGCTTTATCAATATATATCTATGGGCGCGAATGTAACCGGGAGTTGGGCAACTTCCACAGGAAGCATTGATGTGCTTTATAGAGATAATTTGGTAAACACCAATGTTAGATTTGTTGGTTCAACTAGTGTAGGATCCATTAATTACACACCTCACGCAACTATGGCAATCACAAGTTTAGGAAGCGTATACTCTACTTTAAACTACGGAGATGCTATGTATAGATATGTATTTTCATTAGATACTTCAACCGGCAGTGTAAATGCTAATGCTCAAAGCGCTTAGTCGATGGTTTTTTTAAATTTTAATCTTCTTTTTATTTTTGTTTTGTATAAAAATTTTAATAGCTAATGGTAAATTAAAACTAATAATAATCCAAGATAAAATGAATTTTAAGGTAAATTAATAAACTTCTTTTTTTTGATAAATTAATTAAAATAGTGAAGATCAATAAAAGAGGAAATAATATGGTAAATGTAAAAAGATGGGACGATGAAGATCATTGGGTAGAAGTTGATTTAGATCGCTGCGTAGGAGCATCGAATTGCGTCAGTGTTTGCCCAGCAGAGGTTTATAGCCTTGTAAACGGCAAAGTTGTTGCTGAAGATATTATTGATTGCATTGAATGCTTAGCTTGCCAAGATGCCTGCCCCACTAATGCGATACTAAAACATTTTGCCTGGTAATAAGTGATTGAACTGGTTTTTTATAGTATCTGATAAAATCTTCTCAGAAAATAACAATAATATAAAAAAAACTAGAAAAGAAGTTATATATTTATAATTTTGTTCCGCAATACGAGCAAAATACTGCCGATTCTTTTACTTTTGCGGTTCCACAGTTAGGGCAATAAACTACTTTTCCTTCTGAAACTTCTTCTTGGGGTTTTTTTATAATATCTGCATGTGTCATTTGTCCTGTAGTAGAAGAGAATTTACCTCGCAATAAACCATTTGCTTTTAAGTCTAATACTATGGCTTGTACGTCTCTAATGGTAATTCCCGTGTTTTGACGAATTTGTTCGATGGTTGCTTCCGGATGTGCCTCATACTCGTATAAAACGGCGTTTCTTAACTTACTTCTATTAGCCAACGCTGCGATCTGTCCTATTATTATTGCTGCCGCAATGCCAAACCAGACCAATCCCCACCAATTTAGCCAAGTACCAACCCACATGGGTACGAATATATCGTTAATTCCCCAATAAATTAAAATACCTGCGATAATGAAAGAGCAAATGCTTACACCTTCAGAATATTGATTTCTTTTATATTTCATCCTTTTCTCACACTAAATGTTGTCATATCAAGTGTTGGAGTATATTAGAATTTCACCAAATTTAAATGTATATGCAATTTTTACATCGGAAGTTTATAAAATACTACTTGTAAGTATTATTCTGCGTGTTGATTTGCTAAATGGAAAATAAAAATCTTCAATAAGTAATTGAATAGATTCAAATAGATAGAAAAAAATTATACTAATAGCATGGAAGAAGAAAGAATAAAACGATATAATGACAAATTAGAATATTTAAATCAAACGATAGAACATTTGAATGAATGGACGGAAAGCATTGATTCAAGAGAGTTTACAGAGCGCTTAGAATTACAAAAACAATATGCAATCTATCACGCTTTTCAAATCGGAATTGAGATCATTACTGATTTAGTATCGATGATAGTAAAAGATGTGAAACTGATTCCCAAAGACGATTACTCTAATATAAACATTATAAAAAATAAAAAAATTATTAGTGCTGATTTAGCTGCAAAACTCAGAGAAGCAAACGGTTTGCGAAATAGAATTGTTCACGACTATAACGGTTTGGACAATGAGATAGCATATAATCGGCTAACTAATCTTTTAAAATATTTTCAAGAATTTAAGGTGAAAGCTAAAGAGTGGTTAAAAAAGAATTGCTAGACCAAATTTACAACGATTTTTCAGAAGTTATAGCCAATAAAGATATGTTAGGTATTTTATTATTTGGCTCTTTTACAAAACAGAAGAATACAACAAAAAGCGACATTGATATATGCGTCGTAGCTCCTAATGAAGAAAAACATCAACTACTTTCATTCGTATTACAAAATATTAATGTTCAAGCCAAAAAATACGATGTTCGCCTTTTTTATGAATTACCATTATATATTAAGATTAATGTTATTGAAGAAGGGCTTTTGATTTATTCTCCAAATAAATTAGATTTATACGAATTCTTCTTTATTTATCGTAAACTATGGAATGACCAAAAACATCGTCA
>SOKP01000266.1 GCA_004375715.1 Promethearchaeota archaeon
GTTTTAGCAATTCATTATTTTGAAGCAAACGATGATGAAAAAGATAATATAGTTTATATTACGATGTCAACTGGAATTGGGGGCGGAGTAATTTGTAACGGACATTTACTTCTCGGTAAGGAGGGTAATGCTGCAGAAATAGGGCATGGAATCGTAAATCGCCAGAGCAGCTTTCAATGTAATTGTGGTGCGTTCGGTTGTTGGGAAGTATATAGTTCTGGTACAGGGGTTAAAAACAGAGCTTTAGAAGCAATAAAAACATCCAAATTCAGTTCAAAAATTTTAATGTTCATGATTGATAACGACGAAACAAATATCACTGCTAAAGAACTGTTCCAAGCAGCAAGAGGAGGAGATAAATTTTCCAAGAGTATAGTCGCCCAATGCATCTTTTATACTAAAGTAGGGGTTGGTTTAGTGAACAATTTTTATGACTGTGCTTCTATATATTTTGGAGGAGCTATGATGAATGATAGTGATTTAATTCTACCCCCCGTGATTGAACAATTCAAAACAGAACCAATCTTATTTACCATTAATACTCCACCTCAACTTAAAGTAACAAAATACTTAGATGAAATAGGCGTAATGGGAGCTTTAACGCTGGTTAAATATAAATTGGATGGGAATCCATTAATCTTATAAAAGTTTTCAATCCACGATAAATCATGGGAGGGAGTAGCTTAATTTTCACTTTTAGTGGAATCCGAGGGATAACTGGAAAAGATCTTAATTTTGAAGTCGCAAAGAAAATTGCTATTTCATTTGGTAAAATTATTGATAGTGAAAACAAAGAAGTTATCGTAGGACGAGACACGAGACCTAGTGGTAAGTCTATCGAAAAAGGCATAGTTGAAGGATTAGTTGCAACGGGTTTTAAGGTAATCAATGTTGGTATATGTCCAACACCAATTATCATTCATACTAAAAATAAGTTAAAAATACCCACCGGAGTTATAATTACAGGATCTCATAATTCACCGGAATGGAACGGTCTAAAACTATTATCTTCAATATCTTATTTACATAATCGTGATCTAGAAGAAATTTCTCTTTCTTTAAAGAGTGCCAATTTCAGAAATTATAACGCGAATAACAAAGCAATAAAGAGAAATGTTAGATTCATAAACCCTATTCCAAATTACATCAAAGCACTTTATAACCATATAAACATAAAAAAAATAAAAAAAGAAAATAATCTTAGAGTAGTCCTTGATACGGGGGCAGGAGCAGGAAAATGTGCTACACCCCAAATTCTTGCTGGTCTGGGGTGTGAAATTAAAGTTATCAACAATGATCTACTTGTAAATGATACTTTTCCACGAGAGATTGAACCAATAACTAAAAACCTTAAAGATATAATTATGGAAGTTTGGCAAGGTAAATTTGACGTTGGTTTCGCTCACGATTCCGATGCAGATCGACTTGCAATTATTGGAGAAAATGGGGTTTGTTACCCTGAGGATATTGGATTAGCGCTTATAACAGAACATTTTTTAAAAAATAATGCTAACAAAGCTAAAGAATTCATATTTGTTACAAATTTAGCTTCTTCGCTAATGTTTGAAGTTATTGCTGAGAAATATAATGCACAAGTAATAAGAACCCAAATCGGAGAGGTTTTTTTGGTTGAAAAAATGCATCATCTCTTGAATGATCAAACGAAATCTTCAATGAACCGTTATATTTTTGGTGGAGAAGGCTCGTGTGGGGGGGTTATGTTTCCCGATTTTAACAATACCAGAGATGGTCTTTTTGCAGTAGCTAAAATTATTGAAATCATGGTTGACGCAGATGAAAATATATCGAAACTTGTCGCTCGACTTCCAAAGTTCTTTTCCCATCGAAGAAAAATTACTATCAATCCTAAGGATGTTAAAGTAATTATAGCTGGAGTTAAGCAAGAATTGATTAACGAAGGCGAAGAAGTTAGTCAATATGGTAATGATCTAAGGTTTGGTAAAGAAAAAGATTGGTTTGTTCTAATTCACCCGTCAAATACAGAGCCTATAATTAGAGTTATTTGTGAGTCAAGAGTGGATTCTTTTGCCCGGATTTTCTGTGAAACAACAACAGAATTAATAAAACTAGTAATTGGGAATTAAATTTAAAGATTTTTTTATAATCTAATTATTTAATTCTTTTAAAATAATATCTGCTAACTTTTTACCAACTAAATCTGCGATATCTTCAGGAGAGGTTTGCTTAATTTTGTTCACACTTCCAAATTCTTTAAGTAACTTAATTCTAGTCGCAGGTCCTATCCCTTTAATGTCATCCAAAACCGATCTTTTCACACGCTTCTCCCGTTGCTTTTTGTGAAGCTTAACAGCGAAACGGTGAGCTTCCAATTTTCTTATATTCGTCGGAAATCTCAAGATAAAGATTAACATTGTTAAGTTCTACCCCACGACGCAGAGAATCTGTAATCCTTCCTTTGTAACTTACTCTCCAAAACTTCTTATCTATGTTTTTAAATGTGTTTATTATGTCGTAACTTATACCTGATTCTTGGTTCTCCTTTTCTTGGGATAGAATCTCTAATTGATCTTTAGAAATTCTTATTGTGTGTTGAATTGGTTTAGAGGATTTAAAATAAAGGAACCCAATTAAAAAGAAATTTGTGTAAACATTATAAACACATGGTAATAAATCCAATTCGTTTAGATTCACTTCTGTAATAATCGAATAATCTAACTGTGGCCCACTTAACCAACTCGATTGAATGTAATATCGATCTCTTAAGGAATAACCTGGAATATAGGTTACGTTTTCAGGCTCTAATCGAATTGATATTCCAGCAATCTGACCAAAATTGGGAGATATTTTACACATCGTTATTATTTTACTTTTAATAGAAAGCTCACCTAAATCCTCCATATCAGAGAAATATTCAAGTTTAGATACATCAAAAGGCTTTTCGTCAATTCTTTGAGATTGTGGGACGAGGGCAAATTCAAATAATGGTGTATCAATTGGATCAAACGATTGCGAATAAATTAAAGCGTTTTCGATAAGAAGAAATGCAATAATAAGTATGCTCTTTGCCGTACGAGTTAATGATTTATGATATTTGTTCCGATTATTGGCCATAACCATCATTTACCTCTGTTTGATAATTTTCTATTTTTATGATAATTGATCCTTGAGCTCTTAATCAAGGAATCTTGATTTGTGGCGATAGAGTTTAAATCTCTTCCAAAAAACTTCCGAATTCTATTTTTTGATATTGTACTTGGCATTGAGCCGTTACCTATCTTTTTAATTTGAATAGCGATCATGATTTCCCAATAGAATTTTTGAGAGTATTTAAACAAAAAATGGGAAGTTGATATCGTGAATCTTGAAAAAATAACCATAAATTAAAAGTAAGAAATAAAAATAAAAAAGAAATATAAAATGAAGGATATTGTTTTTCTTTCAGTAGATTCTAGTGGTGTTTTGGGATTTTCAATAAAGCAAAATGTATTGGATACATTGCAATTAAAATGGAAAGAATTAATTGAGATTGAAATATTTAAAGAATATAAAGGGCAGGCTTCTTTTGTTCTTTTACGTAAAATAAGAAAATTTGGAAGTTCATTTGGAGTCTCTATACCTAAAAAACTCGTAAAAGAATTGAACTTCAAAAAAGACGAAAGTCTTCAGGTTGATTTACGAAAACCTTCTTAAATATTGATTTTTATTATAAATTATTTAACTCATTTAGTTTTTATATTTGAATTCAAATGAATTAATAAAATGAGCTTCTTATTTAGATGGGGATATTTAAAAAAGGAAATTCTACATGAAACTAGTTTATAAGTATAGATATCCAAAAATTGCTCATTTAGGTTTTCTCTGCTCCATTTCTTAAACGCTTTATAATCAAACAAGCCGTTATGTAAGACAAGATTTTCCAAAACTAATTTTTTGATATTTTCGTAAAATTTAAATATACTAGTGTGATATTGAGCAGTGACCTAAATCTAATTAAAAACTAAAAGACAAACATTATTAAAAATTAAAA
>SOKP01000202.1 GCA_004375715.1 Promethearchaeota archaeon
TTGTATTCTTTACATCTATCGAGCCATTTTTCTGGACTATTCAGGTGTTTTACTTGGTTGGCATTATCATCTCCACGGGCATATTGATTAATCAATTCATTAAACTCAAAGGAATAACAATAAAAAAAATTAAGGAAGAAATCCGTGAAAGAATGGCGGCAGAGGATATTGAGGAAACAGATTAGAAGTTTTTTAAAAAATTGGAAAGAAAGAACGATAGTAGGATTAGTTGCTGAAAACAGACCATCTGATCGTGTAGTGGCTTTAAGGCCGAAAGAAATCAAAAGATTAACCGATTTAGGAATCGAGGCTGTCATTGAAACTAACGCAGGGAAAGGGGTAGGTTTTGATGATAAAGACTATATCGTGGCTGGAGCGACCATAGTAGATCGATTAACAGCATATAAATCGAGTTTGGTTGTAAGAATAAATGAGATCTCCCGAAATGAATTAGAGATGATGATTCCCGGTAATATCTCCATGAGCATGCTCCATCATGAGGGTGTTCCTCAAAGAAAGATTGACTTGGAAGAAAAACTAATTGTTGGTGTGGAACTTGATTCTATAACTGATGATTTCGGAAAAAGAGCAGTATATCTATGGGAACTTACAGCAGAAAATGGAATGAAATTAGGCTATCAGCTTTCAGAGAGAAAACCAGAAGAGTGTGTGGTTAAATTATTAGGTTATGGTAATCTGGCTAGAGGTGCTATGACCTATGCTGCTAGAGCTGGTAGTGATGTTATTGTCCTTAACAAAAAACAAATGAAGGAAATTGAAAAGCATTTACCCGGGACAGATATTCTAGTGAATTGTGTTAATTGGCCTCTTGAGAAAAGAGGAAAAGAGTTAATCATTACTAGAGAACAAATTAGAAAATTTATGAGACAAGGCTCTGTTATTGTTGATTTGGTAGTTAATCCGCTTGGAGATTCTCCTATCGAAACATGCCGGCCAACATTTTTAGACAACAACCAATATCAAGAAGAAGGAGTTTGGCATACTTGCTGTTGGGGTTGGCCAAACTATGATCCTGAAAAAGCTTCAGAAATGTATAGTAAATTAATCGTTCCTCACATTATTGAAATTATTGCTAAAGGACCCTTGAATGTAGGAGAAAATATAAAAAGAGCCTATGTAAATATTGAGGCTCTAAATAAAATATATTATTAAGGTTATGAAAATAGGTGTAGTAGTTAGAGTAATATAAATATGGTTGCTATAGACAAAAATAGAAAATATTAATGAAGCCCTAAAATTTCCATAATCATCGATTCATAAGATCTTTCAAAAATTTTTCCAATCTGAGTCAAACTTGCATTTTCTCCACTATGTGGATTAATTTTAGCAAGATATGGGATACCATTAAAATCTATAGGATATAAGTTATTATCAGAATCACTAATAACATCAATCCTTGCTAAATCAAGTATTCCAATTGTATCATTAATAATTTTACCCAATTTAATTAACTTGTTATAAGTATCGAAAGACTTTACAGGATCTCTCGAAAAATGTTCTTCTTTCATGCCTTCATCATAAACCTTTCCCAATGGAATTACTACTTCAACAGGATATATTTCTGGTTTTCTTCCTATAATTAATATTTGATACTCCTTCTTACCCTCTAAGAACATTTCTGCAATGAAATCACCATATTCTTCTTTCAAACTCTTTGCATGATTAATTGCCTTATCAACCTCATCAAAAACAGCTATGCCTACACTGGAATAACCTTGAGTTGGTTTTAAAATTACTTTTTTGTATTTCGTCAAAAATTTATCTAGACTATTAATATTATTTACATCCACGCTCATAAAAGGCAAAACTCCAATTCCAGAACTCTTTAATTTTTTTTGACATAAAATCTTATCAAACATTAGCTTCATTGTATCGCTAGAACTTAAATAATGGGGAATCCTCAACTTTTCAAGTTCATCAAAAATCCATTTTTTCTTATCATCTTCTTCTGCTAAATTATGATAAAAATCACAAAAAACAATATCCGCCCCAGATTTTAAAAAAATATCAGATAATTCTGAAAAATCATTTCCTATCTCAAAAAAATGAGTTTTAAAATCAATACCATTCTTTTTCATAACATCGATAACATAAGACATCTCACCACTATAGCCTTGTTTAAACTCAATTTCTTTCTGTTTTTCATCCAATCCTAACCATAAATTACTTTCCCTTCCTAAAAATAAAATCTTTTTATTCATTTTTGTCAGTTACACATTTTTTCATATCGTATTTGAAGAAAATATAGCTGCTTTATATTTTCATTGCTTTTTGATACAGTTAGATCCTTAAATATTAATTAAATCCTCCACAGTTTCCTGAAAATCGGTGAGTCGCTATTTTAAGTACAAAATATCTTTAGATAGATGTATTTTTAAGTCTTTAAAGAATTATGGACTCACAATAACCTTTAAAATATAGTCCGGAAGAGAATCTAAAAATCCGTCAGCAATCTCCAAAAGTATTGGAGCAACTTGAATACTATAGCGCTTTGATATTCCTTCTGGATCAAGTCCTGGCCACCCCCAACAAGACGTATGGATCACGCCATCAATAACAAAGGAAATGTCATCTAATCTTGTCGGGTGCATCGTCTCTATCGGCGATTGTCCCTCAGGATTAGATATTAAATCAAGTATTACTGATCCAGACTTAAAAAGTTTTAACATCTCTCTCGTAATAAGAATTGTTTTTCCCCGCTCTTCTAAGGGCCAATTAATTCCGTTAACTAATATATCTGTTCCTGGAATAAGTCTCTCCATTTCATTAAAATCTTTTTTATTTAGAACTGTGACTGAAGAAAAATTCCTTGCAGCAAATCTTATTGCGCCCCATGCTACAGGACCATAACCCATTACTTTCACCACACATTTAGAGGGGTCTCGATTTTTTCCGGCAGCCACCCACAGCTCAAAGCCCTTCTTCATGCCAAGATATCCTGTTTCATGAAGGGCTTCAATCTTGCGTGATCCAAAAGAATCTCTAATTTCTTCCATGGGTATGCCAATAACTTTATATTTCTTTAATAAATCTCTTAGATTATGATTGCCAAGAAGATGGAGCATTGAAAAAATTATGGCTCCTGGCTTCATGAGTTTGAGTTCTTCTTCCACTGGTTCTTTAAGTCTTATAACAATATCGCATGCATAAACTTTATCTTTTTCTACTACTTGAGCGTGAACTTTTTCGTATTCTGAATCATTTATTCCGATCCCTTTTCCCGCACCTCTTTCAACTAAAATCTCATGCTTATTAGATAGGTTTTTGAGCTCATGAGGTCTTAAAATGACTCTCTTCTCTTCTGACCTATTTTCCGCAGCAATACCTATTCTCAGTACTCTCTCAGGATACCTCTGAATAAACCCTTGGACAGGACTGTATTTTTCCTCCTCTAAAGGATCAACATCACTTCTCAGATAATAATCCAAAAAAATCAATTCCCCAATATGTTGTCTAAATATTGTCAATAATATGGTTAAAAGTCAGAATATATTAGCTTTATGCGTTAGATTTACTAAATATATAATTTTGCTAAAAGAAATAAAAATATAATAAGATATATTTAAATTCTATAACTTAATTCACATTATTTGAGTGATATAATATAATGTTCTTTAAATAAAAACATATCTATTGCATTAAAAGAGTCGTTTAATTAATTAGAATGATATTTGAATAAATATATTATTTTTATAAAAAAAAAATTTAGAAAAAATTATGTTTAATGAACAATTATTTATTTTAGGTAATGAATTATGTCAGAAGAAAAAAAAGATGAATCTGATTTAAAATTAGATTATAAAATCGAAAACGTTGTTGCCACGGTTGTAATGGAGATTACTGAAAAGATTGACCTTGTCAAAATCGCCCGCAAATTTGAAGATGTAGAGTATAATCCCGAAAGGTTTCCGGGTCTTGTCATGAGAATTACTGACCCAAAAGCAACATTTCTTATATTCTCGACGGGAAAAATGGTTATTACAGGACTTAGAAGAGCAGATCAAGCAAGCGCTGGAGTAAAAAAAATCGTAAAATCTATTAAAAAAGCAGGAATTAATGTATCTAATCCAGTAATCACAGTTCAGAATATCGTCGCAAGTGGAGATTTACACACATTTATTGATTTAAATATGGCAGCAATTGTAATGGAAAATGCCATGTACGAGCCAGAAGTCTTTCCAGGTTTAATTTACCGCATGAAAGACCCTAAAACTGTTTTCCTGATATTTTCCACTGGAAAAGTTGTTTGTACAGGAGCAAAAAATAAGAAATTCGTGAAAGAAGCGTTTATAAAATTAAATAAGAAAGTACGGGAACTAGGTATTGCTAAAAAAAATGAGGAAAATATAGAATATCAAGATATAACATTTGTTTAAAACACGATTATAAAATTGTACATATATACCATAGTCTTATATTTTCTTTAGAGAATTATGTTTTGAGGTGTTAAAAGTTAGGGCTCGAGCATGTATAAAGTGTAGAGAATATGTAAATATTTATCCAAATAACCCCGAAAATCAAAATCTTTTAAAGGTTTTTGAATCAAATCATAGAGGACACACTCTTATAACCTTAGATCTTGATGAAGTAAAAGATGAATATAAAAACTTTGAAGGACAAGAGTTATGAATTTTATTGAAGACCTGATTCAATCTATCATTGATAAACATAGTGTTGTATGCGTAGGTTTAGATCCCCGATTGGATAAGGAAGGAGAAATTCCCCAATTCCTTATTGAAGAATTTGAAGACCCGAACAAGGTCATTCTTGAATTTAATAAAATATTAATCGATAATACATCAGATTTGATCCCCGTTGTAAAGCCCCAAATTGCATTTTATGAGAAATATGAAGCATTATCTGCCTTAAAAGAAACCATAAAATATGCCCATAAAAAAGATCTGCTTGTTATTTTAGACTCAAAAAGAAATGATATCGGAGCGACTTCAGAAGCGTATGCATATTCTACTTTTAAAGTTTTTAATGCCGATGCGTGTACTGTAAACGCGTATCTTGGAATTGACGGAATTAACCCTTTTTTAGAATATAAAGAAAAAGGTATATTCGTATTAGTAAAAACATCGAATCCTAGTAGCAGAGATTTTCAGAACCTTTTTAGTGCCAAAATTCCCAATGCAGCAGATTCTGATATTGAAATCAATGTAGAAAATGTAATGTTAGAAAGAAATTATATAAAAATGGCCCGACTCGTAGAAGAATGGGGGGAAGCTTTAACCCAATTTTCACAATTTCATAATTTAGGTGTCGTAGTAGGCGCAACCTTCCCGCAAGAGTTAGAATCGATAAGGAAAATTGTGAAAAATTCGTATGTATTAATGCCTGGTTTTGGAGCTCAAGGAGCTACAGCAAGGGATATAAAAAGTGGATTTAATGAAAACGGTTTAGGAGGGATAGTTAACTCGTCAAGAGGTATAATTTATGCATATAATAATAATAAAAAAGAGTATCCTCCTGAAAAATTCGCTGACGCCGCAAGAGCTGAGATAATTTCCATGAATGAGAAGATTAATAAAGTAATTAAATTATAAGAATTTTGTCTCATTTTATGGCATATGCGACAAAGTAACTCCTAATTCAATCATTATTAAAATTAATGGAACAAATGTAAGCAAAAGTATAACAAATGAACGCTTTAGACCAACTTGATGTAAGACGTTTATCACATTGATATCTATAAATAATGAAAGGATAACGATAGGAATTATTGCATCAGGTTCTCCTTTAAATTTACCCATAAAACCTAGCAAAAACAAGGGAGAACTAATAATAAATATTATCCCAAATTGAATAGCAAAACTTCCCGCAACCCATTTCATCCGAGTCCTTTTCTGAGCTTTAGTTACCACTAATGCTAGCTTTAATAGCAATATATCTCCTGCAGCGAACACACCCATAATGATAAATGGGAGTAGTTCTTCTATTGAAGGAGTTCCCAATTGTAAAAAAGTAAATAGCATCTTAAAGTAATAACCGTGGAAAATCTATTTAAATTTGATTTAATCGAATATTTTTAATTCCATCAATAATAAAAGATATATAAAAGAATACTGATTTAAAGTTAATTTTTTTAATCGTTATTTTAAATTAGAATAAAATATTTCATGTATAATAATTAGCGTAAAAATTATTGGAGGAACTAACAAAATAACACTAGGAGAAATATGCAATGGTAGAAACTAAAGACAAAGTAATGACTGAAAATGATGATGTCAGAATCTTAGTAACAATATGTCAATGAGGACTTAATATCGCTGAAATAATTGATACTAAAGCGTTAGCAGAATATTCGAAAACCTTACCGAATGTCGTGGAAGCAATAGATTACATCTCTCTTTGAACTCAGTCTGGTGCTGAGTTTATTAAAGAAAAGATGATTGAATTTAATGCTAATCGATTACTTATGGCAGCGTGTACACCAAAAACTCACGAACCCGTTTTTAAAAGCGTGTTGGAATCGATGAATTTGGATCCGTCATACTTAGAATTCGTTAATATTCGAGAGCACTCTAGTTTTGTTCATAGAAACGATAGACCAGGAGCCAAGAGTACTGCTGAAGACGCTATTCGCGCTGGAGTTGCTCGAGCTGCCACCTTAGAGAAAATCTTAATTAAAGAAGTGGACATAACAAAGAAAGCTCTTATTATTGGTGGTGGAGTCGCTGGATTATCAGCAGGAATCGATTTAGCTGAAGAAGGATTTGAAGTGCACTTAGTTGAAAAGAAACCAACGATTGGCGGTAAAATGGCAATGCTTGACCGAACTTTCCCTACGGATGATTGTAGTATATGAATCCTCGGACCAGTAATGCTCCAAACAGCTAGAACCCCGGGATTAAACTTACATACATACAGTGAAGTAGAAGAAGTAACTGGATTTGTAGGTAATTTTGAGGTTAAAATCCGAAAAAAAGCAAGATACGTAAATAACGAATGTAACGGTTGTGGTGCTTGTTGGGAGGTCTGTCCTGCTTACGGATATAACGAATTTAACGAAGGATTGGATTCTCGGAGAGCAATTTATGCCTCCTTCGCACAGGCAGTTCCAATGTTAGCACAAATCGATATGACGCAATGTATTAAGTGTGGGTTGTGCATAAAAGCGTGTGAAGTAGATGCAATTGATTTCGATCAAGAAGACGAACTTCTGGAAGTTAAGGTTGGATCAATAGTCGTAGCAACGGGATGGGATGAATACGAACCCGAAACTGGTTATTTAGGATACAATGTCTATCCTAATGTAATCACTCAATTAAAACTTGAACGCATACTAGCACCTAACGGGCCTACGGTTGGACATTTAAAGCGTCCCTCTGATGGAAAAGAACCGAAAAGTGTCTTGTTCATTCAATGCGTTGGTTCAAGAGATTTAACTCGGAATACGTACTGTAGTGCAGGTGTGTGTTGTATGATTTCTGTTAAGAATACAAAACTCATTAAGCAACACTCTCCCCACATAGATGTCACTGTAGCTTATATGGATATAAGAGCAGCGGGAAAAGATTACGAGGAATACTTCACAGCGTCTCGAAAAGAAGGAATAAAATACATTAGAACAAACGTGTCTCGACTTCAAGAAGATCCCGAAACACACAATATAAAAGTTGCATTACAGAACACGGTTGGAACTACTAAATTAAAAGAATTTGAGTACGATTTAGTTGTTTTATCTAGTGCCATGGTGCCAGCTAAGGGGATTGAAAAGCTTACGAGTATATTGAAACTTGAAAAAAGTCATGATGGGTTCTTCAAGGAATTTCATTCGCGATTAAACCCTATCGATACAAAAATTCCAGGAATAGTACTAGCTGGGGTATCTCAAGGACCTAAGGCAATTTCAGACTCAATAACGTCAGGAAGAGCAGCTGCGTCTTCTTTAGCAAGGTTAATGATGAAGGATAAATACCGAATTCTCTTAATCCGAGCAACTGTTGATAATGAAAAGTGTGCGAAATGTGGATTATGTCAACTTAACTGCCCCTACGATGCTATTAAAGTAGAACCTGATGGTGCTGAAGTAAATGAAATTCTTTGTAGAGGATGCGGCGCTTGCTTAGCTAATTGTCCCTCAGAAGCAATAACTTTAAGATACTATCGTGAACCCCAATACGAAAAACAAATTGATGCTATTTTAGATAATATATAGAGAAGTGTAAAATATGACAGCGAAGGTAAAAGACCAAGTAAAAATTTTAGCCTTTATGTGTTGGAAATGAGGTTATGGCGCTGGAGACATGGCAGGTACGATTCGAGCTCAATATCCCGCAACAATTAGACCAATAAGGATAAATTGCACGGGGAGGGTTACACCTAGCTTAATGATGAGAGCAATCGGAAAGGGAGCAGATGGCGTAATAGTTGCTGGATGATACAAAGGAGAATGTGACTACGAAACTGGGAATTTAGTAGCAGCAAAGAATGTAGAATACACAAAGGAAATTTTAAAAACAGCAGGAGTAGCACCAGAGAGAATCCAAATGTTTAGCTGTAGTGCAGCTGAAGGTCAAAAATTCCAAGAAGAAGTCATCCGAGTAACTGAAATAATAGAGAATCTCGGAACTAACCCCATTAAAGCATCACTGATTAGAGAAGCTGAGAAAAAAGATTCTGAAGAAAAGAAAAAGAACGATTAAACCGAAAGGATGAATCTTGCGAGAAAATATTAGTCGCAAGAAGACGAACCATATTGTCATGGTTTCGGTAAAATAAGTTTTACCCCCTATTTTTTAATTTTTTGAAGTTTAACTCTATTAAACTTCTTTAACATATTTTTGTAAATATTTTATCTTAGGATTTATTGTTTTAGTGTTTAACACACTTTTGCGAAGAATTATGGGTTCTAGATACCAATAAGTCAAACCAATCCCTCAATTATTAATTTCACGTTTAATTTATAATTATAGTGATTTTAGAATGGGAAAGGACCAAAGATTAGCTGTTGAAAAACATATACTAAAAGCTGAGCAACTGTATAGAGCGAAACAATTTAAAAAAGCAGGTAAAAGTTACCATTCAGCCGGGAATTTATTGCTTAATTTGAATGAATACGAAAAAGCAAAAGTCTGTTTCGTGAACAGTGCAAAAATATTTACTGAAATCGGGCGCTTTGACACCAGTGTAGAGTTATTTAGACAATCTGGAGAAGCTTGTTTATGGGCAAATAACTTTAAAGATGCAAACTCGATTTATAAGGAAGCATTAAATCTCATTCCTAAACTCAAGAGTGGAGGGGATAGAAACTCCAATTATGTCATATTCTCAGTTCTTTCATACATGTGCTCCTATGTCAAAGGAACTCCAAACGAAGGATTGGAGTTTTTAAAGAAAATAAGTAAAAAAGTTGATAAAGAATTTTTTAAGGAGCATCAGCTGATTAAGCTTGTTTCGGAAATTACTCTGGCTTTGAGAGATAACGAATCGAAATATGTCAAAAAAATCAAAGATAATTTTGGAAATTACAAATTTAGAGAAGCAGAGTTAAAACTCTTAAAATTGGTATTAATTATAACACACATTAAGCTTAGTATTACAACTTCATTTGAATTAGACAAAGAAATTTATACTACAAATGAAATTCTTAATTTAGATTTAAAGCTTGATACAAAACCTCTAGTGGAAATCATAAACAACTCTTTCTATCAGTTTGAATTGAACCAGTTTAACATCACAAAATTTTTAATAAATTTGTCTGATAATTTAGCAACACACAATAAACCAAGCGTTCCGTTTCCTTTAGATATAGGTAAGGAAACTCATTTACGATTCAAAATTAAACCTCATTTTCAAGTCGACAAATCAATTATTGGGCCTATGGTGCTCACATGTGAGTTAAATAACGATTTGATTTTTCTCTACGAAACTCAATCGATAATACCCAACTTAATTTCTCCTCCTGCTACATTAACAGCATCAATAAGAAATTTAAGACCTCCTCTCCTCGAAAAAACCTTTCCACTCGAGTTTACAATTGAAAACCAGAGCGAAGGAGAAGCGTTAGATGTGAAGTTGAATGTAGAATTTCCAGAACAATTAAAAGTTATGAGAGGGACCACGAATAAACAGATATATTCCCTTAAATCTAACGAAGATATAAAATGGGAGATTAACCTTAAACCCCTTGAAGCTGGAGATTATGTAATTAAAATTTTTATTAAATTTGTGGATTCAGACCAGAATGCAATAGAAGAAATGAAGGAATTTCCTTTTTCTATAAAGCTGTAAAATATATATACTTCAAACTAAATTAGAATAGGAATTTTTGATACTTTGGTAACTTGTTCGCATTTGTCCTTACCAATTATTACATCATCTTCCAATCTAATTCCCCATTTATCTTTCCAATATAAACCCGGTTCGCTGGTAAACACCATGTTTTCTTCAAACTTATAAGTTTCAGGCACTTTCCAGCTTGAACTCCCCCCAATATCGTGAGCTACAAATCCAAGGGAATGTCCTAACCCATGGATAAAGAGTTTTTCATGATCGTACCCTTTTGCAGTTAGATGTTCTCTGCATTTTAAAGCAGGTAACTTTTTTGGAGTTCCATCAGTAAAATAATCATTAGCAACATTCTTCGCTTCGTAAAGAGCAGTATATGCTTTTTTAAAATCCTCAGGAGGATTTGCACCAACCCAGAAAGTTCTAGTTATATCGGAACTCATCTCATCTATTTGTAAACCCGAATCGATTAACAAGACTCCTTGCTCGATTTTCTTCAAAGAAGTATTGTGGTGTGGATCTGCCGAATTAGCTCCAGTAGCAACTATTGATCCAAATGAGGGCCGTCCTAATTTCATGTATTCATATTCTAATTTCGCTTTTATATCATTTTCTGTCATACCAACTTTTACCCAATCGGGTAATGTCTCTAAAATTTCTATAGTGGCTTTACATACATTTCGCAAATCCGTTAATTCATCTGGTGTTTTTACGCGTCTTAAGGCTTCGATGATTGGCGCTGCTGATATAAATTCCGTTTGGGGAGCCATTATTTTCATGGATAAATAATCTCCTGCATTTAAAAAATCTGCATATCCCGTTCCTTCTGGGCTCAAAACATTTTCTCCGAAATTTAAAGCTACACGTGTTTTTTTAACTATAGGACTCAATAAACCGTCTAATTCTTTCATAGATTTGAAAGAAAACACTTCAGCTTTTACTCCTTTCTTTTTTAAAGAGCGTTCTATCATAGGAGCCTCCATTTCAACTGCAATTATCTTATGATTTCCATCGGCCGCAACATATATATAATGACGAGAGGGAGATTCGACTCCTAGCATGAAACGGGAATTAATGTCATTATTCTCTACGCTTATTATTAACCAACCGTCTCCACCTAGTTCACGGAGTACTTCTTGAGCTTTTTCAAACTTATTCATAATCAATCTCATATAGTAGTATCTAATTAACTTTATTAAAGGATATAAATAAATTAAATGGAAAAATACTAACTTGAGTAAATAAAGCAAAATACATGCATTTTAAGAAATTTTACTTAAAGTTATATAACCAATTTATCTAATTTATAATTAAACAAGCGATGTTTGTTCAATATGAAGCTAAAAGTAAAAACAATTAACTTTGAGACGGGAAATACTAAAGATGTAGTTTTAAATATTGAAGATGCGGTAAAATTGGGTCAAAAAGCAGGTGACCGTATTACCATCAAAAATTTAGAAACTAAAAACATAGAAGAGAGATACTGGATTGCGATTTTGCAAATTGATTATTCCAACTCTCTCGTGAATCCTGGAGAAATAGGAATTTTTATGGATATTATTAAAGAAAAAAAGAATCTTCAAGATGGTACGATAATTTCCGCGAAACCAGCAGACCCACCCGACTCTTTTAAGTTTATACAGAAGAAAATAAAGGGAAATAAGCTTTCCGCAGAAGAAATTAACGAAATTATTTTAGATGCGGTCTCTGGCTCATTATCAAGAATAGATTTGGCAGCGTTTATTACAGCTGTTTCGATAAATGGGATGGATAACGAAGAGATGACTTCATTGACTTATGCAGAAGCAAGAAGTGGAGAAGTTTTTGATTTCGGCCCAGAAGTTTATGACAAGCATAGTACTGGAGGCGTACCTGGTAATAAAGTTACGCTCATAATAGTTCCAATCGTTGCTGCTGCTGGTTTAACGATACCAAAATCATCAACAAGGGCTATTACTTCGCCCTCTGGTACTGCTGATTCAATGGAAGTTTTAGCTCCTGTGACATTCGAAGCTGAGGTATTAAAAAGTATTATATCTAAGGAAAACGCTTGCATAATTTGGGGTGGTGCTCTAAATACATCTCCAGCAGACAATATTTTGATCGAAATTGAGCGTCCATTACATATGGATCCTATAGGGCTTATGATTCCTTCTATAATCACTAAAAAACTCTCTCTGGGCGTTAAAAAACTCGTTTTAGATATACCAGTTGGAGAAGGAACTAAATTTCCTACCCCTGATAAGGGCAAAAAATTTGCTTATGTATTTAAAGAGATTGCGCAAAATGTTGGGATTCAAGCGGAGTGTGCTTTGACTTTAGCTCATCAGCCTATCGGACACGCTATAGGACCGGGATTAGAGGCGAGGGAGGCTTTGACCTTACTTAGTGATTATACTGCTGGTCCAAATTCTCTAATTGAGAAATCCACAGATTTGGCGGGAATTTTGCTCGAAATGGGTGGGAAAGCTCAAAAAGGAAAAGGTCAAAATTTAGCAAAAGAAATACTACGTTCAGGGAAAGCTTACGACAAAATGAAGCGAATAATTGAGATTCAGGGTGGAAACCCAGAAATAAAACCTGAAGATATAAAATTAGGCCCCCATTCTAAAGAATTTTTCGCTACAAAAGCTGGCCACATAACTGGTGTAAATAATGCTATCATTAATCAGATAGCAAAAGCTACTGGTTGTCCCTATTCAAAACAATCAGGTGTTGAGATTTTTAAAAAACAGGGAGCAAGAATTAAAGAAGGGGATTTAATCTTTAAGATATACTCTGACAGCCAGAATAGAATGAAAAAAGCTGAAAAAATTTATAATTCAACCGGTGGTCCAATCATCTTAGGTGGAATGATGATTGAAAGGATTTGAATTAATAAAACTTCTTTTTTTATATTTTTATTTTATAATTGGATAAATCCCCTCTCGAGGGTTAATATTTTTAAATTTTATTCACTTAAACTTCAGTATTATATAGCATTAACTATAATTATGAAATATGGATGATGGAAAAAAATCAATTTTTGATAATGCGAGAAATTTATTAGATCGTGGGATACATTCGTGTCAGCAATTAGTTGAAGATGGGAGGATGAAGGAATATGTCCGCTAGTTCTCGCGATTTGCCCACACGTGGAATCTGTGCCTATCGGGGTGCCTCGAACACATATCCAGAAAATACGCGTGCTGCTTTTCGCGAAGCCATCCGCCTGGGAGCCCACATGATCGAGATGGATGTTTGTTTCACTAAGGATCGACAACTCGTTCTCATGCATGATGTGACGGTGGATCATACCACAAACGGAAGTGGTACCGTTTCAGAGCTTACACTGGAAGAAATCAAACGCCTGGATGCTGGCAGCTGGAAGTCTAGTCAGTTCGAAGGGGAGGAAGTTCCGACTCTAGAAGAGGTTCTTCAAATCATGCCAATCAATATTTGGATCGACATTCATCTCAGAGGCGGCAGAGAGGCTGGTGAACGTGTTGCGCAAACGATTATAGAGCAGGAACGTCTCCACCAAGCATTCTTAGCCTGTGATCCGGAGGCTGCTACGGCTGCACTCAACATTGATTCTCGCATAATGATCGGCAGCATGTACCAAAGGTTTTTAAAGGAAAACATTCGAGAAATGATTGTAGACAATAATCAACTCTTTCTAATTCTATTCAAGTCCGATTTGGCACAGGGAATACATGAATCGAAGGATAACAATATCAGCATCCTCTACTATGATCCTGTTATATTGCCGAATGACCTTTCAGGTCTTTTTAACGCTGGCGTGCATTTTGTCGTCTCCCCTAACGTTGATGTGTTAGTTAAGGCAGCTAGAAAGCATGGCATCCGACCACTGAAGCCGTATTACGCGGCCAAGGCTTAGTTAAGTTAATCTGGTGTCGTTTTACATAAGGACTGATTTTTCAGCTTATAAGCTATCGACCTAGCAACACCGCATAACATCACAGTAAAACAAATTTAACTCATTATATAAATGGATAAATCCCCACTTGGGGGTTAATATTTAAATTTTATTCCCTTAAACTTCAGTTATATATAGCATTAAATCTAATTATGAAATAATGATGCGAAAAACATTCAAGGCGATCGAATATGGAAAAACCAAACAATGAAAGTAAACAACATCTGTTAAAAGTTATAGCGTTAGATACGGGCGGAACAATGACAGATGCGTTTATTATTGATGAGAAAGGTAGTT
>SOKP01000019.1 GCA_004375715.1 Promethearchaeota archaeon
GATATTAAACTCAAAAAATTTAACCTCACTAAATATACATATCTACTCTCTTATTGACGAAATATATATGTTGATTCTTATCATTAATCAAGTTATTTTTGTAGTGAATTTCCTTTCTTTTTTAACCTTTTATTCCAACATGAAAAGCAAATGATATCTCCTCTTTCTAAAAGTACAAGGTCTTTGCATGAACGGATCATTCCGCATTTCGAGCATTTTTTTTTCAACTTAAAAAACACCACTACCATTTACGATACCTGATTTCAATTCAAATCGATCGTTTTTATTAGGAATCATCACTTTAATTTTAGAATTTTTGAAAAAAGTTTTAAAAAAATGGGGTTGATCGGAGTGAACTGGGATTAAATACTCAGGATTAACCGATTGAATAAAGTTTATTAGATGATGTGGCATCGCATGTCCAGACGCATGTACTCTATACGAAGGAATTCCAATTTTGCGGAAAAATCGACTCAATGTCCTATTATTGTCAATAAATTCTTCAGTATAAGGGTCAACACTGGAAGAAATAAATGCACCCCTGAAATTTGGATTTAATTTTTCTATAACATCCTTACGCAATGAAGTAATGTAAAAGAAAAAACCACTATCTAACTCTTTTATTTCGTTATATTTTATTAAACGATGTCCCTTCTCTTCTTTGTATATCGCTTGTCTTATTTTTTCTTGCCAACGATACTTCACGGTTCCTTGAGTTAAAATTAAGATGTGATCGTCCGCGATTATATTCGGATTTTTCATACTCTCGTGAATTTCATCTTTGTTTAAAAGGTAATAAAAATAAGCGTCTTTTTCAGTTATGATAAATTTCCATCTAAATTTTTGTGCGATTGAAGAAAATGTCCTAAATCGATCCCAATCTAAGCGATCGAATTTTACTAATAGAAAGTCAAAAGGGTGTTTGGTAAATAATTGTTCTAAATTTTGTTCTACATTATTTTCGGACTCAATTGCTCCCTTATGGATGTGTGTACCTTCACAAATTAAGAGTTTAACCTTAGTTTCACGAGGTTTTTGAATTTCTCCTCTTTTATTTTCTTGTTGGTGTAGAATTTTAAGAGTATTTTTTATCTCGTTTAGAAAATCTTGAGTCATAGCAGCTAAAGGGCCGTGCATACGAAAATCTCCAGTGTAAACAACAATACCTCCAGAAGTTTTAATGATGAAACCATAAGCGGCTGGGATTGAATGATCTACATGCACCGGTATTATTTCTAACCCTTTAATATCAAGAATATCGCCCGTACGAAACAGCTTCCAGTTTAATCCGCCATAATTATTAATGATTGAAGTTTTAGAACATTTATAATAAGCAGAAATAATTTTTTTGGTAAAAACTCCCGTATAAATTGGTATGTTTCTATTAACAAATGACAATCCAAAAAAATGATCTTTATGAGGATGACTGACAAAAATTCCATCAAGGTTGGTTTCCAAATCATTACTATCTTGGTTTTTTTTCACATGATAATCAGTATATAAATTAATGATTGCTAATTTTTCCGCTTCAGGTAATAATCCTAACTTCACTAATTCTTTGATTGAATTTGGTACTTCATTTCTATCGTATTGATCATTATAATCTTTTATGTTAATTCCAAAATCTAAAAGAATTTTCACATTATAATTGAAATCTTCTAATAGGATTTTATTTCCTCCTACTTCATTCACGCCCCCTAAAAAAGTAAGTCTAACAGCTGAATTTTTCATTTTGTCTTTCCGGATTCAGTTTTATTTTTGATCATTATCTACTTTTAAGTAGAAAACTAACAATATAATTACCATATAATTTCTATAAAAATTTTTGTTATAATTTATTAAATTCTTTCGTAGAGTTCTAACAAAATTTAAACATTTTATGGTGATTGGGTCATTAAACAAACCGATCTTTAATCTTAAGGGTATATCTTCAACCAAAAAATAGAATCTATGAAAAAATAGGAAAAGGAGCGTCAATTCGAGCCGAAGTATTTTAGGTTAAGAGAGAATTAAACTCATACTTGAGTTTAATAGAGGGCGAAATCCAATGTTAGCTCGAATTTCATACTACCTTCAATATTTATTTGTTTTCAAATTATATAAAAGCGAGTGATACGGATTATAATTTGTGTTGATAGAACATATAAAAATAAAGATTTTAGACAATTAAGTTAACGGATGTTACAGTATAAACACAAAAAAGGCTTTTAATCGAATTTAAGCCACGCTTCGCAAGTTCTCAACGCGTTAAATTTCTGCAGTTTTTCATTAGCAGAATCTATTGCTTGTTGAGTAATAACATGTTTTTTAAACCCCGCTTTTTCAAGTTCTTCTATATTGTATGTAATTCTCATTATTAATTGAGTCGATATTTTTTCGGTATGCAGCTGAGTTTTTTCTTTTAGGTCCTTATCACTTACTTCTAAAGACTTCAGTTCTTCAATATATGATTTTTTATCTAAATTATCTAGTTTATATTGGAGAAAATCCAGACTCTGCCTTCGTAAAAGAATAGCGGCGTGAATAAGCTGTTTGTGAGCTTTCGAATAATTGGCAAGAAAGATTCCATAAATTACTAATCCAGCTATTACAAAAGCTAAAATTTCAGCAATTAAACTAAAAACCCATATTATTACAACTTCGCCAAAAAGAAATGGTAAATAAGCAAAAACTACGATAAAAATACTAATTAATAGAGAAAACTTTAGCAACATATTTCTTTTTCTTTCAGTGATATCCCAGAGAACTGAATGTGTCGCTTCAGCGTCAATTGAGCGATTGTATGCCGATTTTATTTTTCCTATTGCAATTTCTTTAAGATCATTTAATTCTGTTAATTTATTTTCTTCCATGGTTGGCGCCTCGTATAACTCTTGTAGAATATAATAATCAGTATTAAAAAATATTTATATAATTATTTATAACATTCTTTCAACATTCTTATGTGAGCCATAGATAATTACCTTAGTATCTTTTTATTTTATTTAATTCTTTTCGTTTTCTAAATCAAGTGGTTTTTAAAACTGGTTTTTAAAAGTTTTTGTACTGTAGGGAAGACTAATACATAAAAAAAAGGATTGCCATATCTCAACTCATTTTTTGGTTAGCGAAATACCTATATGTTGAAGAGAATTAAAAGAAAAACTTTTAATAGGATTCCTATAGTTTCTAATATAATAGCAGAATCTGATGACAAAATAGTAAAATTAATTTTGAATAATAAAGATGAAGTAGAAGAAGTTGTTAACGATTAGCTTTTCTAAAATGAAATCTTTAAAAAATTTTAGTGAATTTTAGGATGAAATTAAAGATTAAATCAAGTTTACATAATATAATGTCATTGCTTTTGATTTGTCTATTTTTAATTCCAACAATCTCAAAAATATATATAATTTCTACTACTCAAAAAAATATCAATCGCAATTTGGAACCAAAACTAAATGCACCAACAATCTCAATAATTGCTCCTACCAATAACCAACTTTTTGGGATATCCGCTCCTAATTATAATGTGGATATTACAGATCCATCGGGAGTGAATACAACCTGGTATACTATCGATGGTGGATTGACAAATTATACTTTTACCGGAACCAATGGAGCAATTAATCAAGGTGTTTGGGATGGACGACCTAATGGAACTGTTACAATTAGATTTTACGCCAATAATACTCTTGGAGAAGAATCCGCTAATCAAGTTACAATTAGTCGAGACATTTTAGCACCAAGCATTATTATAATTTCTCCTACCACTAATCAACTTTTTAGTAGTATGCCTCCTACATTTAATCTTACCATTGTAGATGGTAATTTAGGCACTACCGGGTATACTCTTGATGGTGGTGCGACAAATTACAACTTCACTGGAACTAGTGGTACGATTAGTCAAGGGCGTTGGGATGATCGTCCTAATGGTATTGTGACAATCAGATTCTATGCTTTTGATACACAAGGAAATCTAAATTATAGTGAAGTCTCTGTCCGAAAGAGC
>SOKP01000141.1 GCA_004375715.1 Promethearchaeota archaeon
AGAATTCATCCTATAGATATTTTATTTAAAACAATTCTTTGTAATAAATCTAATGCTGTCAAAGATGTTTATATTAATATTTAAAAAAAAATATATTGAATTATGGTAGAATTAGAAAAAATTAAGTTGTGCGCAAAAAATATTGTTAATGCTATTAATATTCAAAGAAAAGGAGAAAACATTCTAGTAAAGGGTGGTACTTATAGTCAAGATTTGTTGGAAGAAATTGCTCTGAACGTCTACAGAAACAATGGAATTCCCGTCATTATATCAAGCAGCGATAATTACATAAATACGATATACCAAGACACAAGCATTAGTAGTGAAATTTTAGAGATTACGCCGCTTCATTATTTAAAATTAATCGAAAATATCGACGCTTACATCGTAATTGAACCCTACGAAGATCCTGGTATCTTAGGAGACGCTCCTAGAGAAAAACTCAATGCAAAAATTAAGTTTAACGCACCTTTGAAGGATATTTTATATGGAGGTAAAGAAGAATACGCGCCTGGGAAAAAGTGGTGCTACGCAGGATGGCCCTCGAAGAAAGCTGCCAAATATTATAATATTGAATACGATTTATTAGAAAAATTCATTGTAGGTGGAATGAGTGTTCCTCAAAACAAAATGGGCGAAATTACAAAAGAATTGGGAAAAAACTTTGAAAATGCAAAAAATGTTCATGTTTCAGATGATCTTGGGACGGACTTTACGGTAACAATTCAAGACCGCCCTATGATTTTAGATAACGGTTTGCTTTCCGATGATAGGATAGCAGTAGGATTACTAGGGGGAAATTTACCCTCAGGAGAAGTATTTTTTCCCCCCCACGAGAAAATTGGCGAAGGTACTCTTTTTTGTCCCCTCACTAGAGACAGGATGACTAATAAGATCATTAAAAACACTCATTTAAGATTTAAGGAGGGAAAATTATTAATCGATGAAGTTACAGCTGATGAGAATCAAAGTTATTTAATTAATACATTTAAGGATAGCGAAAAAATTGACAGGGAAAAGAACGTACCAGAGTTAAGGACTTACAATGTAGCAGAGCTAGGGATTGGATGTAACCCCGAAATAACAAAAGCAATTGGTTATATTCTAACGGATGAGAAGATTAATGGAAGCGTACACTTAGCATTTGGTTCAAATAAAATGATGGGGGGTACTTCAGTTTCTCAACTGCATTGGGATTTTGTTACGGCTCCGCAGGCTAATATTACCGTTGAATACAAAGATGGAACAAAAAAACAAATAATGGAAAAAGGCAAATTAGTTCAATAATTGGAACTATTAATTAAATTCTTTAATTTGTTTGAATCTATTGATTAAAACGAGAACCAATTGAAGCAAGCAAGAGAAAGAGAGCAAGATCGTAGATATAAATATCAACATTTCGACACTAGTGGTAGCAGAAAGAGATGTTCCCAGAGGTGTAAATACTATTCTCGCTATCGATTGACAAGTCAATAATGTTTGGAATGTTAAAGTTTTGTAGCGCGTTTTTACCGAATTATAAATATAAGAAAGTTAGAAAACGGTAAAAAGGACAGGAAGAACAGATAGAAAGAACAAAAAACAAATAGAAGAAAAATATTACTGATCTTTTTTGCTATTTTCGACGCGATAAAATACCCTAGAAGAGAAAATATATTGAAAATGTAATAAAATGAGAAAAAAAATCTCAACGATTCCTCTCCATGGGTTGTGAAAACCCACGAACTCACTAACGATAAAAAGATTAAATCTGAAGACGCTAAGAAAAAAGCTATATATAAGAAGATTACAAACCACGCCTTCGTTTTTCCTTTTTTTCTTTCAATATTTTGAGCAAAATTATTTTCGTTCTTTATTTTATAACCTGTGAAAATTGTGCTTTTTCTCAGAAATAAGATTATAGAAATCAGAGGGAGCGTTAATAACCACCCGATTATAAAAAACATTCCCCATTGTTGTTGAGAATATAAATTCTGAATTGTATAGTCAAAAAATAACGATACGAAAAGAAAACTTACTGCAGTAGCCCCATTTACTATTAGAATCATATTATGTTTTATTTTTGGAGAACTTACGCTGAGTGTGAGGAATAATTTGCTCATTACTGTGCGAATGAATGTTGTTCTTCTTCACCACAATTAAGAAGATAGAATGAGTGTCGATGAGTTATTTATATAAATTTTGTAATAGTAAAAGGATTTTTTCCAATATTTTAGTCTTAAAAGTAATCCGGTCTACATTAAAGTGATGTTTCTCCACGAAGGTTCTATCGAAAGTTGAAATTCCAATATATACCAATCCTACTGGCTTCTCAGGCGTACCGCCCGTAGGTCCTGCGATGCCAGTAATCCCTATTCCTATGTCAACATTGGAGAGGACTCTAATATTGTTTGCCAATTGTATTGCTACCGTTTCCGATACTGCTCCGTGCTGATTTATACTTTCAGGATCAACATTTAATAGTGAAACTTTAGATGCATTGCTATAACAAATTATACCCCTTTCAAAAACTTTAGAGGCGCCAGAAATGTTGGTAAACATATTCGAAATATACCCTCCTGTACAAGATTCTGCAATGGCTAAGGTAATTTTTCTATTTGTAAATTTAGTAATAATGTCTTCGATTATTTCTAAAAATTCCATAAGTAATCTATCACATTTTAATTAATTTTTTATCTGGTTGATATTTTAAAAATCTGGAGAATTTATAGGAATCCATTTAATAATAAAAAGCAATATAAATAAAAAGTACTATTTTATTTATTTATTTATTACAAAGACATTCAAGTTAAAACTTTAAAGTGATTTTATGAGTGAAAGTGACGAGAGGAAGGATTCCTCCTTCGTATTCAAGATAACAGTCATAGGTGACGGGGGTGTCGGAAAAACATCGTTAATAAAGAAATATACGAAGGGGAGCTTTAAAAAAGAGTATATTAAAACTTTAGGTGCACAATTTTCCAAATACGACGAGAAAATAGAGGGTAGCGCCGTAAAACTCTTCTTCTGGGATATAGCAGGTCAAAGCGAGTTTTCTTTTATGAGGCCTACTTTTTATAAGGGAAGTAAAGCCGCAATTATAGTTTTTTCTCATGCACCAAATGAAATTGATAAAAGTTTTAATCACATCTATGATTGGCACGATGACATTAAGAAATATTGCGGAGATATACCAATTGTATTATTCGGCAATAAGATAGATTTGGTAGATGACAGTTCGATGGATAATGACAAAGTAGAGGAAATATTTAACAAGAGAGATTTTCTAGGGTACTATAAAACAAGCGCAAAAACGGGAAGTGGAGTTTTTAGCGCGTTTGAGGCAATAATTAAAAACCTTTATGAAAAATACAAGGATCAATGAATGAAAAAAAGATTTGCGGGCACATATAGGGTGATGTATGTTAGAAAAGTTTCAACAGGATTATCCGAAAATTTTATTTTTTTCATCTTCCCATTGTGGTCCGTGCCTCCCAATTGAACAGATGTTAAAGAGAATAAATATTTCTATGTTTGGAAAAAAATTGTATATAGAAAAAATTGATATAGAAAAAAATTACCAATTAACTAATGAATATAAGATTACCTCCTTACCTACAATAATAATAGCAGATAGGAGATTGTGCGTTAATATTCAGGAAGAAGATATTATTGACGCAATATTATATGGGTTTATTTCTTCCGTAAAATTATAATCAAAATATAAAAACAGAGAGTGTGGATAAAAAAATGGATAGGCAATTGCTTTCAAAAATTTTAGTACAAATGAGGAAACATTTGAAAGGGGGAAAAGAGATTGGAGATATGAAAGTAGGAGCTCTATTAGCACTAGGTCATCAGTTAGAGGCTATTTTCTACTATTTAGGCCACGAATTAGGAACAATTTTAAAAGTTAAACAAATTGATGATGTAAAAAATATTCCTAATGCTTTAAAAGAAAAAATCTCTGAATTTAACCTAGGCGAGGTCGAGATTACAGAAAGTACCGAAGAGATTGTGCAATTAAAACTTAAAGGTCATTCTTCGATAAAGGACCTTATTAATAAAGGCATAAAGACAGAAGGAAGTTTTTGTTCATTCGAAGCAGGTTTATTGGCAGGACTCGTTGAAAAGATGACAAATAATCATTGTTTTGCACAAGAGGTCGATTGTAGCTTACAATCAGGTAAAGACTATTGCGAATTTATGATTGTGTTTCAAAAAGAATAATTTTTAGTATCATATCATTCAATAATTTCCAATCCAATTTCGTTGTTTTAAAAATCAGCGAATCCTTAGCAATTAAGTAATAGAGGTATTTATTATCTTTTTTTAGATTGAAATATCGATAGCATTAAAATTATGATTATAACAACTTTTAAAAAAGCGAGAATCCTTTAAAAAAATAAAAGTAATTAAACGAAAGTAATATCTTGATAGTCGGGATTTCCTAAGTCCTTTTTCGCAACACCTAACTTGCGTACTTCCTTATTTAATTTCTTCACAGCTTCTCTAACTATTTCTTTCTTCTTTGCTCCGGTACAAACAATCCGACCTGTGCTGAAAATTAAAAAAACCGTTTTAGGGTCTTGCATTCTATAGATCAAACCAGGAAATACTTCAGGTTCATACATAGCGTATTCCATGACGATAGCTGCCATATTTAAATCTATATTAGTGTGTAGATCTCCGCTTGCTACAATATTCTGAATCGTAATTTCGGGGTTGGATACTTTTATGCCTGCTTTTCTTATTCTCTTTAACACTTTCTCCACAACCCTACCAGCTTCTGAAGCTTTGCGCATCCCTGTAACTACCATCTTTCCAGTCGAAAAAATTAAGATCGTAGCTTTCGGTTTTAGAATTCTCATAACTAAACCAGGAAATCTTTCGGGGTTATATTCAACATCTGCGTGTTTGCGAGCAATTATATTTAAATCGATCTTTTCTGTGATCTCGACTACGACAGTCGCAACCACATTCTCAATTTTATAATCTAATTCTTCTCCATCTTCGATTTCGTCTTTCTCGTCTTTGATTTCTTCTTCCTCATCCTTGATTTCTTCTTCTTTTTCGACTATTTTTTCCTTTTTTTCTGTCATACTACATCAAATTTTATAAATATTGTTTTAACTAATTAAGAGAATTAATTTCTTTTAAAAATGGTATTTCTTTATAGATGTAATTAAACAAAAGTAATATCTTGATAGTCGGGATTTCCTAAGTCCTTTTTCGCAACACCTAATTTGCGTACTTCCTTATTTAGTTTCCTCACTGCTTCCCTAACTATTTCTTTCTTCTTTGCTCCGGTACAAACAATCCTACCTGTGCTGAAAATTAAAAAAACCGTTTTAGGCTCTTGCATTCTGTAGATCAAACCGGGAAATACTTCAGGTTCGTACATAGCGTATTCCATGACGATTGCTGCCATATTTAAATCTATATTCGTGTGTAAATCTCCACTTGCTACAATATTCTGAATCGTGATTTCGGGATTGGATACTTTTATCCCTGCTTTTCTTATATTCTTTAACACTTTCTCTACTACTTGCCCGGCTTCATTCGCTTTTCTTAAACCCGTAACCACCATTTTGCCAGTCGAAAAAATTAAGATTGTAGCTTTCGGTTTTAGAATTCTCATAACCAAACCAGGAAATCTTTCGGGGTTATATTCAACATCTGCGTGTTTGCGAGCAATTATATTTAAATCGATCTTTTCGGTGATTTCGACAACGACAGTCGCAACTACATTCTCAATTTTATAATCTAAACCTGCTTTTTTATCGGCTTCGCTTGCCTCGTCTACGTTTTTTTCTTCCTCAACTTTTTCCTTAACTTTTTCTTCTTTTTTTGCCATCTTATCATCAATTAATAAATATGATTTTAACTAATTAAGAAAATTAAATTCTTTTAAAAAGGGTATTTCTTTATAAATGATTTTTTATTTATAAAGGCATTTATAAATAACTATAGAAATTAACCATTTTTTATGAAAAATAATGACGAAATTTATTGATAGGTAAGCTAGGTAAGCTAAAAAGCATATATTATAAACTCTTATCAAGAATTGTCTTTATAACCCTTAAAAAGGCTTCTTCGACATTAGCACCTGTTTTGGCAGATGTAGATATAAATTCCATACTGTAATTTTGTGCTAATTTCAAAGCTTCACTCTCTTCTATTTTAATATTGTCAGTTAAATCGTTTTTATTCCCAATTAGAAGTAGAGGTTCGTCTCCCCTAGCATCTTTGAAATCTTGAATCCAATCGTAAAGTTTTTCAAAAGAACTTCTTTTAGTGCTGTCATATATAACTAAAGCCCCATTAGCACCTTCTAAATACAGCTTGCGAAGACTTCTAAAACTTTCTTGGCCTCCTAAATCCCAGATTTGTGCTGAGACATCCCCGAATTCTTCAATTTTCATATCTTTCTTTAAAAGGTTTACACCAAGAGTGCTTTTGTAATTTCCTCTAAATTTATTCTCGATAAATCTATAGACTAATGAAGTTTTACCAACATTAGCTTCTCCGAGTAAACAAATCTTCACAATATAATTCGCTTCGATACTCATGATTGTTCAGTTTAACTATTAACTTGTATTACATTCATAATAATAATTATCATTTTTAATAATTTTGTCTTAACTTAAGTATCTATATTTATCTTTAAATGGTATTTTTAAATCTATAAATAAGATTTAAGACAGATTTGATTGAGTGTCAATTTTTTGAGATATGGCATTGATGGAATTAATATATTCAGAATAAAGATTTGGGATAAGGTTGTTAATCCTAGCTTTACTATAAGCGAATAGAAACAACTGGTTTAAGGTTACATCATTATTCAACTCGTAAATATCTCTACTTAACCTGAAAAGCTCACTATTTTGGTCAATAAAATTACAAAGTATGAATCGATTTTCATTCTCGAAGTCTACCTCGTTTAAAAGGCCGTACAACCTTAAAATTAAAGGTCCTCTATGTCTAATCTTACTATTGCTGATATTATGAAATAATTGGAGAAATTTATTCCTCTTCAAAGACAACGACATAATCTATAATATCGTAATATTATTTATCATCTGTAATAATATCCCGGTAATATCTTCATATAAAAAAAGAATTTTATTGTTAATTTTCTGAAATTTTCGTCATAATTTCTATGTTTTCATCAAGTGATTCTTTAGATATTTTAGGATGGATATCTAAAGCAAATATTTCTTGAGTTACTTTCTCTACTATTGGTAAATAAACTTCTTTATAATTTATTTCTTTATTATAGAAAGGGCATGACCAAGGACATCCTTTAGAGTACGCAATTTTATCTTGGAACAATTTTGTTTTATAAAGAGGTTTCGGATATAGAACCTTACTCCGTGGAAATCTGTTTAAGAATTGAGTTTTTGTAATTCCTAAAACATCAGGATCTAACCTTCCAATCCAATAATTAAACGCGGGTTCGCAATATTCAGGAACAAAAGGAGGATTAATGCCATTCAATTTGGAAGTTGCTTCTGAAAGATATTTTGCATTTTTGTTCCTCATACTGATAAAAGAATCTATTTTTTTTAGCTGGACTCTCCCAATCGCGCCTTGAATTTCTGTCATTCTATAGTTATATCCTAGTCTATTATAGACATACCATTCTGGTTCACCATGGTGTCTGAGTAATCGACATTGTTCAGCTAATTCGTTGTCATTGGTAGTAATCATCCCACCTTCTCCCGTAGTCATATTTTTAGAGGGATAAAAGCTAAAACAACCGAGATGCCCTATAGAACCAACTTTTTTTTTATAACATCGCGTTCCAATAGACTGTGCAGCATCCTCTATTATTTTTATTCCATTATCGCTTCCAATATCCATGAGTTCGCTCATATCCGCAGCAATTCCTGCTAAATGAACTGGGATAATTGCTTTCGTTTTCTCAGTAATTTTATCTCTTACAGAGTTGGGATCTAAGGTATAGGATTTATCGTCAATATCTGCAAAAATAGGTATCGCATTATTGTGTAGTATTGAACTTGCACTCGCGATAAATGTAAAAGGAGGGACAATAACCTCGTCTCCAGGACCAATATTTAACGCTGCAATAGCGATGTGAAGTGCTGCTGTGCCGGTATTGACTGCAATAGCATGCTTTACACCGATATATCGCGCAAATTCCTTTTCGAATTTGCTGACAAACTCACCATGTAAGAGTGTTAGCATCTGAGATTTCATTACTTTTAGAACTTCTTGCTGCTCTTCTTCTGAAAGGTTCATTATCAATTCAGCTACTATTAAAAATTAAAATAATAAATTAATAATAATAAAAATAATAACCATTTTAATAATGTAATTCTTTATAGAGCAGCCATTTAGTATATTCATATAATAAGATAATATGTATCCTTCGTGTCATTATATCCAACAATTTTGTTCTGTGTAAGAGTTTCGAGGACTTTATCAAGCCAATTTTTGCTAGTGTCAATTAACTTATGTAATTCTTTATAAGTCATCTCATCATTAATAGCTAATAAAAACTGAATTTTGCTTTTTACTTTAAGGTGGTCTGATTTAGATATTTTCTCAAACCGTCTTTTCAAGTCATATTCCATCGTTTTTAATTGGGCGACCTGGTTGCTTAGTTTCCCTATAACTTCGTCTCTCGTTCTAAACACATTCAAAGATAAGTTATAGATTCTTTCCAAGTGGTTTTTAAGCTCAGTTTCGTTTAGTTCTAACTCGAGTTCTTTTTTAAATTCATCTAATATCACAGTATAATCTGAACCATCATCGTACTTATCTAATACTAATACGATGATTATTTCTCTAGTTTCGTTATAATAGGAAATTGAGTTCCAATTTTTTTCTTCAATAGTGATGTATGATTCGACAAAATTATGTGAAATCTGGATTTGTTGTACTGCATTATCCAGAACCTCTAAATCTTCCGGAAACTTCATGTATATGTTTCCACCAAGAACCTCATCCCACTTAATCAAACAAATACCTAGAGGAAAAGTAACTCACCAGAAAAACCTAACACTTCCTTTAAAAATTATAAAAGTTCTTACTAATAAATTTAATTTTTAGTAGATTAATTTGGTAATCACAAAATATGTATTACGAATATTTAGATTTTCTTTTAATAAGGATAAAATGCGATAGTTTTGCCAAAAAAAATAAATAGTTAAAAAATTATCTTACAAATAGTGATTCTGCTATGTCCCTTTATTACGTGTATATTTTAGAAACGATTGCGAAGAATAATAAAAAGAGATTCTACACGGGGTATACTAATAATCTACAGCGAAGATTAGAAGAACATAAAAAGGGGACCGGCGCTAAATTTTGTCGAGGTAAAAAGAGTATAAAACTGAAGTATTTTGAAACTTTTGGAGAAAGAGGAATGGCTATGAAAAGAGAGCTAGAAATTAAGACCTATTCAAGGAAAGAGAAGATTCAGCTTGTAAGAACTTTCAATGAAGAGGAGCAAATTGAATATTAAAAAAAATTTTCTCATTATATTAGTGGGGTTACCCGCATCGGGAAAAACTACTTTCGCTGACTTTTTTAAAAAAAAATTAAATCTCTACTTTCAAGCAGAGGTTAAAATTATCGATCCAGACTTATTAAGAGATATCGTATCTCCAAAAATTTTTGATTTTCAAAATGAACATCGCGTAAGAGAAGAAACGCTTGAAAAGGTGAGGAAATATCTCAAAAAGGGAATGATAGTTATTAATGACGATTTAAACTATTATTCAAGCATGAGACATGATTTGAAATCTATTGCTGATGACTTAGGCAGAAATTTTTACATAATTCATATATCTACGCCACTTGAACTATGTTTGAAGCGCAATGAAAGAAGGGGTAAACCTATCCCTAATAAGGTAATCCAAAAAATTCACAATAAATTTGATAATTTTAAAAAATATAAATGGGATCACCCATTCAAAACTTATACTTCAACTCAATCTTCTGATCCAGTCAAATTTATAGAGGATTTAATAATAAAAATTGCAGAAGATCTTAAAAAAACAACAAAAAAAACAACGGTTAGAAATTCACTTCATTCCTCAAATCTAGCAGCTTTAGACCTTATTACCCGAAAATATGTGGGAAGGCTTTTCGATGTTCCTCAAAATCTCTCTCAAAAAGATGAGATATTAAAATATAGGAAATCCTTTATTAAAAAAAGAAAGAGAGATTTGACTGATATTAAAACAATCCTCGAGGATTTTAAAATATATTTAGCACAAAATCTAAATATTAACCTAATTTGACACTAAAGCGTATTGTTCTGGTTTTGATGAATAGAAACAAATCTAAAATTTGGTTGAGTTTTTTTAGCTAAAGGGGCATAAATGTAAGATACTAATCTAAAAATTGCTTAAATTCATCAAATAAGAAATCAAAACCTTAATCAATGTTTTGTCGAGCTAATATGACGCGTATATTAAATAATACAAAAGAAAATAAAGTACCATTATTTCTCTTTAAGTAGCAAAATAAAAAATAAATTTCTAATAAAATGAATAACGAAGGAATGCCTAAATCAGCAAAACTGAGAATCGAAAGGTTAGATTCAAGTCGTAGCGGGAGAAGTTTATGCTATGTAGATCAATCAATTATGGAAAGATTAAGACTATCTACTGGTGATATTATAGAAATCGTTGGGAGGAAGAGAACTGCGGGTATTGTTGTGGCGAGCTTTGCAGATAAAGGAAAGGAGATTATAAGAATAGACGGAATACAAAGATTAAATCTTGGATCTACGATTGGTGAATTGGTTACTATTCGATACATTAATGTAGAACCAGCGAGAGAAATTGAGCTCGCACCGACTAAGGGAATTTACGACATTAAAAAGCAAGCAGATGCCATAAAGGGAAAACTGATTGATAAACCCGTGATGGTTGGAGATTTGATAGATGTTCCCGGGGCTTATATTAAATCTGATGAAGGAAATAATCCCATGAATGGATTTATGAGAATGCTCAATATGGGGGGAACTCAAAGGAGAACAACTTTGGGACCTTTAAGATTAGTAGTGCTTAATACTAAACCAATGGACAAGGTAGTTAGGCTTACTCGGGATACAAGGATAAAAATAAATAAAAAAGTTGCACTTCTAAATATTTCCGGAGAAATTATCACATACGATGATGTTGGAGGTTTAACTGATGAAATTCAAAGGATTAGAGAAGTAATTGAATTACCCATTAGACATCCCGAATTATTCCGAAGATTGAATATTGAGCCCCCAACAGGAGTACTGTTTTATGGGCCTCCCGGTACAGGAAAAACATTGATGGCAAAGGCGGTTTCTCAAGAAGCAAACGCTCACTTCATTACTATTAATGGTCCTGAGATAATGAGTAAATTTTATGGTGATAGCGAGAGAAATTTGAAAAATATTTTTAACGAGGCTGAAAGGCACGCACCCACAATAATTTTTATTGATGAACTTGACTCAATAGCCCCTAAAAGAAGTGATGTCACGGGCGAAGTTGAAAGACGAGTAGTGTCTCAATTACTTACGCTTCTTGATGGAATGAAAGGAAGAGAGGGAGTGATCGTGATTGGAGCTACAAACCGAGTAGACGCTATTGATCAAGCCCTAAGAAGACCAGGAAGATTTGATACCGAAATACGATTTAGAGTTCCAAATAAAAGCGCAAGGAATGAAATTTTTAAAATTCACACTCGAGGAATGCCAGTTGCAAGTGATGTGGATATAGATTACTATGCTGAGATCACCCACGGTTTTGTTGGAGCAGATATCATGGCTTTCGTTCGAGAAGCTGCTATGGATGCTATTAGAGATATTTTACCTGAAATTAATATTGACGAACCTATCCCAATTGAGATCATTCAGAAATTAATTGTAAAAGATAAGAATTTTCTAAAAGCATCCAAAGAAATAAAACCATCTGCCTTAAGAGAGTATTTTAGAGAGATTCCCGAAATTGCATGGGATGATGTTGGTGGATTGGATGAAATAAAACAAGAGTTAAAGGAAGCCATTGAATGGCCATTAATGCATCCAAAACTGTTCAAGAAAGCGGGAATTCGTCCTATTGCGGGAATTCTACTTTTTGGTCCACCTGGTTGCGGAAAAACACTCTTAGCAGAAGCTGTAGCTAGCGAAACAAAGTCGAATTTTATAACCGTTAAAGGTCCAGAACTATTATCAAAATGGGTTGGTGAATCTGAAAAAAATATCAGGAGTATATTCGCAAAAGCCAGAGAATTAGCCCCTTCTATTATTTATTTTGATGAAATTGAAGCTCTTACTGCTAATCGAGGAGGATGGAAAGGATCAGCTGTTCACGACAATGTAATAACCCAATTATTAACGGAAATGGATGGAATCGAGAGTAATAGCGGGATCGTCATTGTAGCTAGTACTAATCGCCCTGATTTGGTTGACCCAGCACTACTACGACCTGGAAGAATCGATAAACTACTATATGTAATTGCTCCAGATTACGAAGGAAGAATTAAGATTTTAGAAGTTCATACGAAAAATATGCCGCTTAAAGAAGGTATTTCTTTGAAAAACATAGCATTAATGACCGAAAACTATAGTGGAGCAGATCTAGAAAATTTGTGTAGAGAAGCAGGCATGCAAGCAATACGAGAGAAACTAGAAGATTTTGATAATGTTGAATTGAAACATTTTGAGTATGCACTTTCTAAAGTTGGCTCAACACTACAAAAAGAAACTATTGATAAGTACGAAAATTTAGCAAAACAGCTCGCTCAAGACCAAAAAGTAAAAGATGGCGATTCTAACTTGTATCAATAAGAAAGTATAGATTAATTACACATATTATAGCGACTAACGGTAAAACTTCTGATTTTAAAAAAAGACTTAAAAATGAATTAGAAAAAGAACTTAAAGCCTTCAATAAAAATTTAACTCCTCAAATCTGTCAAGGGCATGATGCATTTTCTATATTGGCAGTTGGAATAAATACTTTTTTATCAAAAAGAAAAAAAGATTGCAGAATGCCAAGTTTAGATATACATAAATTCTTTGAGGTTGCTTTTGGATTAAATTATTTGAGCCAATATCTATTATATAAAAATTTGCGAAAATGGGAAATAGAAAATAGTCCATACAAAATATTTCGGATTTGAATTAAAAAGTTGTATTCATACTATATATCTATCTCAATCAGCTTTTCTTTCCTTTTTAATACGAAATAAGTAACTTTTTCGTCAACGCACAAAATTATTTAATGTCTATTAATATTAGTTAAATCATTAAAGAAATTAAAATGGTAAGATGGTATTAAAATGGAAAGGAAAAAATTGATACAATGGCTAATAATTATGAGTGCAGTTATCGTATGTTCATTAATGATCATAATTAGTTATCTCTTAAATTCATATGATAACCAATTATTAATTGTAGTGGGTATAATCGGGGGCATTCATGGCATTGCACTTGCGATATTTAGGATTAAATATATTCAAAATAAACAATCTTAAGACTTAGTCTTATCGCCTTCAAGCTTCAATTTTATTAACTTATTTACTACGAATTTTTTCATGTTATCAATGAATATATAAATATAAAGAAATAATACGTTTTAGGGTTAAAGCGATTTTATGAATTACTATAAACTGTTTGAAGGATTTAAAAAAGCCTAAATTTTAAGATGGGACAATTAAGTGGAAAAAGATAAAAATATTAAGTTGCAGTTCTATTTCTCTGCTGTTTTTTATATAATTTAGTGATTAAGCTCTGGAATTTATCAATCTCCTTTGAATCGTTATCGCCTTGTTCGTTTCTAACTTTTCAGATGTAAGCAAATAATTAAAAGGGTTAATAAACAATTTAAGCGACGAGTCTAACATTTCTTTGTACGACATAGTAAAATTGGTTTCCTTTAAGTGATTTAGGTAAACATGGAGTAACCCAATAAATTTACCGATAAGTATCCGAAATATGCGATATTTTTGCATGTTGCTCGCTGGAAGTCGGAAGGTTGAAATTTTTGAAGGTTCTCCAAACTTTTTTTGTCTTCCCAAAAAAGATCGCTCCTTTCTGTAATTGAATGCAAACGAATAGCAAAATTGTAAAAAGCTCGTTAATAATTTTATTCTAAAACTCGATATATAAACTACTAGAGTCTTCCTTATTGTAATACGAAATCTTATTGTATTACGAAAATATTTGAATCGTATTACGAAATAATCGCTATCCAAATTTCCAAAAAAAGCTATATCGTAATACGAAATTATAATATTGCAAAGCTAATTCTAAAAAAGAAAATTTATTATGATTTTCATAGTTTAGATGATTCATGA
>SOKP01000057.1 GCA_004375715.1 Promethearchaeota archaeon
AAAATTCAGATCGTGAAACTTCTGTTTCACGATAGTTTTAAATAATTGTTAAGATCAATCCTAAAGTGTTATAAATATAAATTTCTAAAAATAGGAATGATTGTAATGGATTTTATAACCGAAATAGTTGAATTAAATGAGAATAAAGTAGACGAAATGGTAAAAGAGAGACTCCAAAAAAATGAGAATCCCCTTAATATCATGAATGATGTTAGGAAAGCCATGAAAATTATAGGAGACAAGTTTGCCAGCAAGGAGTATTTTCTTCCCGAATTGATCATGTCAGGAGAAATTTTAACACAGATATTTGAAACACTAGGTCCAAAACTGAAAGAAGCACAGAAGGGTGAAGAAAAGAAGGGAAAAGTGTTGTTAGGAACAGTCTTTGGCGATATTCACGACATTGGTAAAGATGTCGTCAAATTTATGCTAGATGCGAACGGATTTGAAGTAATGGATTTAGGAGTTGATGTTCCTGCGGACAAATTTATCCAAACTTTAAAGGAATTTCAACCTAAAGTATTAGCTTTAAGTGGCTTTCTAACCTTAGCTTATGATTCAATGAAAGAAATTATTGAAAAATTAAAAGCTGATGGTTTAAGAGACGGAGTTAAAATTATGATTGGTGGAGGGACAGTTGATGAAAGAATTGTTGAATTTGTTGGAGCTGATGCGTACGGAGAAAGTGCTGTCGATGCTGTAAATATAGCAACTAAATGGATGGAGGGGTAATTAAGATGAATGCAGAACAACTTGTTAAGGAAAGAGTTCAGAGAGTGAGAGATGCAGTTGCGTTAAAAGAACCTGATCGCGTTCCGATTACTCCTTTTACTGATATTTTTTTTGCTCCCCTCCAGGTGGGAATGACGCATAAGGAAGCGATGTACAAAGGTAGAAAATATACTAAAGCTGCTGTTAAAGTTTATAGTCGGTATAATTGGGATCTTTATCCAACCCTTCTTTTTCCAGGATTGGGAAAAATGAATGACGGGCTTGGAGTCAGGGCTATGAAATGGCCTGGAGCAGCAAATCCAGAATTTCGTTTAGGAGATAATCAGCCTTATCAATATATAGAAAAGCCATGGATGGAAGCAGAAGATTACGAGGAGCTTTTAAAAGACCCCACAGGTTATTTAATTAGACATGTAGTGCCAGCCCAAAATGCATCATTAAATCTCTTGAAAAAATTCCCTCAATTATCAGATTTGTCCATGATGTTTAATGGAATAGGTTTTTTCTTCTTTTTCATAGATAAAGATGTAAAAAAACTAATAAAAAGATACAAGAAAACATTGAGAAGTATGATTGGCGGATTATTGGGAATGCGGAACTACCCGAAAAAAATGAAAAAAATGGGAAATCCAGTAGCTGGGCAATTTGCTTTAGCACAAGCTCCATTTGATATGGTTTCAGATACATTCAGAGGTATGAGGGGAACAATGTTAGATATGATCAGAAACCCTGAGGAATTAAAAACATTATGTGATAGATTGGTACAACCAACTTTGGATGCCATGGATAATTCCCCTTTACAACTCGGAGATCCTGACGAAGATTCAATCACACTTTCTTTTATACCCTTACACAGAGGTGCGGATGGATTCATGTCAAATGACCAATTCGAGGAGTTTTATTGGCCTTCTTTGACAAAAATTATGGATGGAATGATTAAGAAAGATATTATTCCAATGCCCTTTTTTGAAGGAAGATATTCAGACCGTCTTGAATTTTTAGGTGAATTCGCGAAAACGCATAAGGCAAAGGCAGTTTACTGGTTCCACGATACAGACATAATCAAGGTTAAGGAAATGATGGGTGATGATGTATGTATAAGAGGGAATGTTCCCGCATCGCTTTTAGTAGGTGGTCCCCCCAGTGCTGTAGATGAATATGTCAAGAAATGTATAGAAGGATGTATGGAGGGTGGTGGATATCTCGTTGATGGGGGTGTTTCTGGGATCCCCAACGAAGCACGCCACGAAAATGTGCAAGCTATGACTGATGCGGTCCATAAATATGGAGTATATCGAAAATAAGAAATTAATATCTCTTTTTTTTTAATTTAACTCAAATGTAAATTTGTGCTCACTTAAGTAGCAGGTTTTGCTTTACTTCACGTACCATGCTTTGCCCTTCCTTATTGATCTGAGAAATAATTTCTCTTAATATTTCGGTGATTTCTATACCCTTTAATTCACTGGAAATATAGAGCATTGAAAGCACTTCTTTAGCTAAAGTTGATAGATTCTTCAGATCGTCAACAGGAATTCTGATGCCTAACGCTTTAAGATCCATGTGTGTTTCTTTTTCTTGTTGTCGTATGGCAATTAAGAAATCATTCCTTCTGCCTTTCCACATTTCAGACACAGTTCTAATGGACATAATATATCTTTTTGTAGGGCTTTTTATCCCGTGAATCTCTCTCGCAAAAGTTAAGGGTTTAGAATTTCTTAATGCTTCTAATCCGAAACTTCTGTTAATCTTGTTTGTCTTTTCTAATTTTTCTTTCATTTTCGAGATTTCAAGTGTTAATTGTTCGATTTTTAACGACATTTTTTCAAATTTTTCGAGAAATAGTTCCTTATCCATTAAAATATCATTATCGCTCATTTCAGAAAGCACCCAACATATACGTATGATTCGTTTTAATTTAGTGGTTAATAAAATTAGTTATTAAAGGATTAATCTTATTAGAATTAGTAATTTCTTATCGATTAAAACTTAAAAGAAAAAAAATTTGAAGATAAGGAGTTATCATCTATTCATTTATTCTGTAGATTCAGAATTAGGCTTTTCTTCTTCGTAAGAATTTAATTTACCATTATCTTGCTCGTCTAAGGTCTCGTTGGCATGGAGAGGTTCTTTCACTTGTTCTACGAATTCAACTGGGCTTAATAGATCTTTAACTTCTTGATCAACTTTTTCTTTAAACTGTCTTTCGTTAAGATTATATTTCTTTATTTGATGGAAACCTAATGTTACTAATATAAGTAGGAAGAAAAGTAAAACGAAGATATTTTTAATCAGATTAATAACATTCTCATCTAAAAGATTTATGAATTCATTATACGCGAAGCCACTAAATAGCGTAAATGGATAATTGTGAATAAATTCGTAAGCTACCTTTGAAAACACCAACCATATTAAAATGGAGTCGACACCGATTCGCTTAATTCGAAGTCTTTTGCTTAAAAGTTCGGCTTGAGAACCCATTAGGGTGCTAATTGAATAAAGTAATATAAATAAATCAACAATTAGCATTATAATTTGGGTTGGAATTGAAGTACCCTCTCCACCTGTGCTTCTTAATGCCAAAAATATCTTAATTAGTAAATAAAAAGTATAAATAACCACTGACAGCGAAAACATCCCCAACCAAGCGTTGAAGATTCTTTTAAACATATAGATAATTCCGACGACTATAAAAATTATTATGATAATCCCAATAAAGAGTACAACATAGTTCAAGGCATCATAGATGTCCAGAGTAAATGTTAAACCTATTAGAGTTCCAATATCTTCCGATCCGATTATGTATGCAGTTAATAAAAGGATGGAAAGAATAGAACCACCTGAAAATTGAATGACTCTATAGAATGAGCTATGAACTCGCCTTTTAAGAGTGTTATCTAACCTTTTACTTGAAAGATAAGCCCCATATAATATGAACCACGATGTAAAGAATACATAAGAAATGAGAGAGAATAGAAAGATTCCTACCATAATTGGTATTAAGAAAAACATTAAAGGAAGAGTTAAAAGAAAAGTTAAAAATACTTTCCATGCGGCAATTTCTTTAATATCTTTTTTTGAAACAAGAGAATATAAAAAAGTAAAGATCAAGAAAGTTAAAAAAGGTACATAAGTTATAATACCAATTAAATTTAAAAGATCTATATTAATTGAAAAAATCTGAATATTAAATTCGATAGGGAATTGTATAATTGTAATATTGACAAGAAGCCAGATTACCAGAATCAAGTATTTACGATTTTCTTTTAACCCTAATTTCTTCAAGTTATCTATAGTATCCATAAAAAGAAGATAGACTTCGAATATTTAAAATTTTATAATAAGTTAGTCTTAAATATTCATTCATTTTGTCAATAGTAATAAAAAAGTAATTCAAAAAATATTTAAAAGCATACCCTATCTATTATTAAACATTTACAATTTAAACATGATTTATATGATATTTCAAACAGAATATTGGCCATATGTATTAGCCTTCTTTACTTGGGTTTCAGAATCTGCGGGAATTTTTGTACTAATATCTGGAGTCATTGCTTTGACTTGGCTCGGTTTCGAAAGGAAGCGTAGAGGATCTTTCTTTAAAAGAAAATCTGAAGCGGAAAAAACATCAGTGGTTTCCAAGTTATTAAGACTTATCTCTTATTCTGGTGTAATTGTTGGAGTACTTGATATCTGGGCAGGAGCTATGGGATTAATCTTAGATATTCCTCCAAGTTTTAAATACGGTGCGATTACACCTCATGCCGATCATTTTACATGTATATTCTTAATTGTTGTTGGAATCGCAATGTTTTTCAAACCGGTCAAGGATTTACCTCTCTCTAGTATCCTTGGTCTTATTGCAGCATCAGCTACTGTTTTCATTTTAGCACTCATAGTTCCAAACTCAGCAGTGGAATGGATTGCCGGTTGGATTAACCCAAAATTGCTATTAATTATCATTTTCATTATAATAACTGCCATGGTTGCAATTATAGCCAAGTTTTTCTTACGAGTGCCACAAGCAATTTCAAAATTCCTTTCATGGCCTCCAGTTGCGTTTGTTATAATGATATTCGGTTTTGTTCAAGGAATTTTACTTTGGGGTTTTGGGATAAGCATATTCATGAATATACTTTAATTATTCCTTTTTTTTTACTTTTATTTCTGTAGTTGTTAGATTATATATAATCTGATAATTTCTTCTGTTGAGTGAACTCTTTAAGAGGAAGATTTAATCTTTTTTTTAGCAGATTTATAGATTCTGGAGCATACCCCTGAAAGTGATTGTTCACAATAATGAAAATTTCATAAATGTTTGGCAATTTCTCAAGTATCTGAAGGTTTCTAACAAGATCGTTTATACTTTCTTCTTGATTTCTTTGAATTCTGTTAAACACACTTAGCTCACGGTCACCAATAAGTCGAATATAATAAAGTTTTTGATTTGTTAAATAAAAAGCTTTTACTCTTGGCATGTAAGTCGTTCCTAAAACAAAATTTGACCCGTCAATAAGCTCTGAAACAATTTCTTCCTTAAACCAGGAGTCATCGCGTAATTCTATCACATATTTATGCTCTGAAGGGAGTTCATTAGAGAGAAATTTCAACTGTGAAAAATGTTTTTCCGTGTACTTAAACCAGGGTGGAAATTGTAGTAAATAAGCTATAACCTTTTCTCGCAATGGATATAATTGAGAGAAAAATTGTGAAATTACATAATCTAGATCAGAATCGTTTAAATTATGAGTAATTTTTTGCCACACTTTAACTACAAACTTAAAATCAGCTGATACTTGGTTATACCAGTTAATTACTGTCTCTTTTTTAGGAATATTGTAAAAGGTAGAATTAATCTCAATTATATCAAAATAATTCGAGTAGAACTCTAAATGATTATATCTATCAAGTGGTTTAGGGTAAAATGGCCCCACCCAGTCTTTATAATCCCATCCTGCAGTGCCAATATGTATTTTCACCATCCAGAATCACGATCAGAATTCCATTAAATAAACTTCTCTTGCCTTTTCAAATTAACCAAAGCTATTTTCAATAAAATAAATTACCATTATAAAAAATTAATGGCTTCGTAAAGATTAATATAACTGAAGAAGAATTAATTTATTAGCTTTAAAACAATATAGAGAAAATCTAATCAATATTTGAGATTTTAATTAGAAAATTTTTAAAATATTAATATTTTTACTGATAAGTCAAAAAGGTGGTAAAAAAATTACTATAAATTGGGAACGCGCCGAGCTGTCACCTGAAAAAGCCTTAAAAGTAGAAGGAAGAGTTTTGTTAGATTTACGGGCTAAAATTAACGAATTAGAAAGAGAATTAACTATACTTCAAGAAGAACTCCAGAAAACCAAAGAAAATTTAAAGGAAACACATCATAAATTAATCGGAAGAGAAAAAAGTCTTGTTAAAATAAGTGAGAAATTCTCATCTGCGAAAAAGAATTTAGATAGTGTCTCTGAAAATAAACTAAATACCGATATTGAATTAACTCGATTAAAACCAGAGCTTGAAGAACTCAAAACAAAACTTACTGAAGCAAACGGTACCATTAGTAAGTTAGAGAGTGAATTAAAATTTACGACAGAAAAAGCAAGCGAAATGGAACAAACCCTTAAATTCAAGGAAAAGGCTATAGAAAACCACAAAGACGATTTAGAAAGAAGAAAAAAGGAAATAGACAAAATTAATGAAGTAGTTAAATTAAATCAAAAAGAAACTGATGAATTAATAGAGAAAATCAAAACACTTGAAGCAAAGCTTTCAGAAATAAAAGCCACACCAAAAGTTTTAAAACGAATTAAAGAAATGATGCTAATTAAGGGCTTTTTGAGTGACCGAGAGCTCGATAAAATATACGCAGAATTTGATTAGATTATACGGGTTATCTTAAACAGCAATGCTGAATTTGAAAAAATCTCACATAAGCAAATATTATACGAGTTAATAAATAATTTGAAAAAATTATATATTGTATACCATAAAAATAATTATATAAAATAATGTTATTAAAAGAAAATAAATGAAGGTGTAAGAAATATTACGATAGACTGGTCAAGAGCCCAAGAAAACCCTGAAAAGTCTCAAAAAATCGAAGGACGATTTTTATTAGACCTTAGAGCCAAAATCGATGATTTAGAGCAGCAGTTTAAGCAAAAAGTAGAGAAATTAGACTCCACATCAAAAGAACTGAGTGAAACTAAAGAGAAATTAGCTGCGAGTGAAAAAAAATTCAACGACACTAAAGATGAGCTAACATCTGTGTCAGAAGAGAAAAATAAAATTAGTACAGAATTAGACTTATTAAAAAAGGACAAATCTGAACTTGAGATGAAATACAGTGAAGCAGAAGAGAAACTGAAGGAATTAGAACCAAAAGTAGGTTCTCTAAAAGAAGAATACGAACAAAGAGAAAGGGAGCTAGAAAGTGTTAAGAAAGATCTTCAACAAACAATTTCTGATAAATATGTTGAGATCGAAAGCTTAAAAGACGAGTTAACAGGACAATTGGATAATAAAGAAAGCGAGCTAGTCTCAGCTAAAAATAAAATTGAAGAGAAGAACAAGGAAGTTGAAGCAATTAAACTTAAACTAAAATCTTTAGAGGATTTCATTGAAGAATCAAAAGGAGCACCCCAAGTCATTGAAAAAATTAGGGAAATTCTAGCACATAAAGGATTTTTGTCGGATAAGGAATTTGAAGATTTGCTACAGTGAGTTCGTTGATTTTATGACTTAACTCTGCTGAATTGTCGCTAAGATTGAGAATTTTTACTTATTTTATTTTTTAATTTCTTTAACAAAAAGGTGATTTAATTGTTATTTCAATTGATACAGTTAGAAGATTTTTACATCTTATTCATTAAAATCATTGTATCGTTTTTCTGTGGCTTTGTTATAGGAATAGAGCGCACTAGAGTAGCAGCTCAATATGGAGCTCGAGATCACATCTTTTTCTCAATGATTTCGACCTCTTTGATAATTTTATATGATGTATTTTTACCTGTATCTGAAGGATTTATTCTGATAATATTGTTTTTAGGCGGAATGATCATTTTTTTGTTGATTGGATCAATCTACAGGTTATTTCTGGAAAAAGATCCAGGCTATACAACTACTCTATCGATGATATTAGCGATGATTGTTGGTATAATGTGTTATTATAATGAATATCTTGCTATTACCATTTCTGTTATATTTTTGATTATCCTATCCACAAAAAAACAGTTTAATAAAATTAGAAGTATGAAAGATATTGAATGGACGGGAACCGTTGAGTTTATTGCAATCGTTGTCTTGCTTTACATTTTGATTCCAGAGAGTTTTCTGGTTTATGAAATCAATATTAAATCAATTATAACAATTTTTATTATAATTTTAGCGATAAAATATTTTAGCTACTTTATCTTGAGGAGTACAGCTGAGAAAAACCTATATTATATTTCTTTTTTGGGTGGTTTTGCTCACAGTGAAGCTACAACTATTGAGTTAGCTAATGCAGGTGCTTCATCTTCGTCAGTTTGGCTTGTAATCCAAACTATGTTAATTAGAATGTTAATCGTTTTGATGATCACTCCAACCTTATTATCTTATGCTTGGTTTCCTATCCTTTCCACAGCGTGTATAGGTTTAATCTTCTCATTTTTAATTTTAAAGAAAAAAGAAACTCAATTAACTTTAGATAAAATCAAAAACCCTCTCTCGATGAAAGGTGCTTTAATATTTTCGGGAACATATTTAATTGGTTTAATAATATCGATCGTTTTAAGTTTTTTTGAAATAAATACTCTTACTTATTACATTATTACGTTTGCGATCGGGTTTCTTTCCGGTGGTGCGTCCTCTCTGTTTGTAGCAACAGCATTTTATAAATCCTTAGTTAACGAAGGGAATGCTCTATTGATGTTAACCATCGGTTTATCGGCTGCGATAATAAATAAGATCTTCTATTCAACTCGAGCTTTAAAGGAAGATAAAAATAAAAAAGGATATGTTATTCATCTCGTCTTTTACATCATTATTACAATTTTTCTGTTAATCACGATGACCTTTTTAACAATAATTACATTCAATCTATCAATCTTCTGAAGAGAAAGATAATAGATAAATGATTAGATAATGGTTAAACTCACCTGGGAAAATAAGTCAAATATTTCTGAAAATATTAAGGATTTAAAATTAAGATATCTCGATTATTTTAAAACGGTGAATTTGGGTTTCGGAGATTTTCAAGGTAATGAATGGAAAAATTTATTATTTTGGGGGGAGAACCTCAAAGTACTTCATTATTTAACAAATAATTTCTCTGGAAAGATCGACTTAATTTACATTGACCCCCCCTTTTTCTCAGGAACGAATTACAAAATCAAAATCGAAGAAAATGGGAATCATTACGATTCAATTGCGTATTTCGATCATTGGGATAAAGGTATTGATTCATATCTTCAGATGTTTCGTGATAGGATTGTTTTATTTAGGGAATTGTTGTCCATAAACGGGTTGTTATTTATCCACTTAGATTGGCACGCTAGTCATTACATACGAGTGTTGTTAGATGAAATTTTTGGTGCAAACCGATTTGTCAACAGTATAGTTTGGTATTACTACAATAAATATTCAGCGGGGAAAAAGAAATTGCCTAGGGCTCACGATGATATTCTAGTTTATTCTAAATCTGCTAACTATACTTTCAATGAACTAAGGAGCCTCCGCAAAAAACCAATAAAGCAGTTAAAAAGGGTAATGGTTGATGGCGTTTTAAAGAATGCAAAAGATGAGAAAGGACATACTATTTATCGAATTGTAAAAGATAAAAAAATGGATGATGTGTGGAAAATACCATGCATGCAACCCGCTTCAAAGGAGTGGACAGGGTTTCCTACACAAAAGCACCACGATTTGCTTGAAAGAATAGTTAAAATTGGAAGCAATGAAGGTGATTTAGTAGCTGACTTTTTTTGTGGTTCAGGAACTACTTTATTAGCTGCCGATAAATTAAATAGAAGATGGATCGGATGCGACATATCTGAATACTCAATTTATCTAACTCGCAAGAGATTACTTAATTATAGAAAAAAAGTAATTGATCAAGTTAAAAAGCTTGAGCCTATTGAGATTTATACTCATTTGGATGAACAAAAAAAGAATTTACTATCGACTGGCTTTTTTGAAAAAGATTTGAAAATAAAAAGAAAAAAATAGAGTTTTTTTATCTTCACTTTGGATATATTATATTCCACCCAAGATAGTTAGAAAGAGTTTCGGATATGACATTCTTGTCGCAATTTTTTCTATAAATATAATTTTTTTGAAAAAACATTTTTTGTTTAAATATAAATGTTCTAATTAGTTAGTAAAAGGTTAAAATAACAAATTATGACGGACTATATTGAAGATCCCTATATTGGATCAGAATATGAGGATATATTTAACGATTGGTATGAAATTGAGGGCGCAAGAAAAATACAGCAGCTTTCACGACAACTCCGAACTTTTTTCAATTATAAGACTGAAGTTATAAGATATCGATTTCGACCTAATCCAAGTCTTGCCAAAAAAGATATAACTACTATATTATATCCCCAAAAACAAGAAATTGAATCATTAACTCGTGATTTCATAAGCTTGCTAAGAGAAATTAAGAAAAATGGACTATCACTTGAGCAAGGGATTCAATCTTTATTTTTTGATAATTATAAATCTCCCTTGAATATACTCTCAGAAATTACTAAGAAGCTATCCATGTTACTTCATTATTTTTCAGAAGTAAATCTTCATAATCATCCAAGATTTCTCAAATTTATAGTCGTATTAGCACAAAACATATTTTTGGTAAAAAAGTGCTTGAATGCACAATTTAGTGAATTTTATGGGGAACTTGAAATAAATTATAATGGTTTAGAAGGGGAACTAGAGTTATTATTAGAAAACACACCAAGTGTGAAGATTAAAATACCAAAAAAACAACTTGAGGAGAGATTAACTTCATGAAGGCATATACCAGCGTATCACGGAAATCAGTGGGGGAAGATCGAGTAGCAATTTGCCCAATTTTTGGATGTGAGTTCATGATACGAGTTAAACCTCTTAAATTTAGGTTCCTAGGTTTTGGAAAGTATCCTAAATGCAAGAAACATCACATCCCTTTAGTCTATGTTGATGAAAGGATCGGTGATTTCGTGGATGCTGCCTTAGCGTGTTTTTTTGATAAAGCAGGACTCCCACCAAGTGAATTACTCGAGGACATAAAATCAAAATTCCCCAATGAAGTTACCTCATTTGTAGAAGGATGGGTGTATTGCATTACGGTTGGAAGGGGAGCGCCCATAGTTTCACGTTACATGGATGCGATTTCAAATGCTTATCTCAAGCAATTGACTAAGAAACAGATTAAGGCACTTAAAAAAGGAGATGATTCTAAACCAAATCTCGTAAGTAAAACAATTAAGAATGGAATGGATGAAATTACTATCCAATATACAAGGATATTTAAGCATTTAAGGGCTCATTCTGAGGTCCTCACTGATCATCAAAAACTTCAAGCACTGTCTAAAAACCTCCAAAATTACTTGAAAGATTGGCAAAAATGTGTATTAAAACATAATGAGATCATAAATTCACCAGAAAATAAGCACGAAATGGCTTTAGACGAAATCAAGAGTAATTATGATCAAATCCTAAACATCGGAACATGCCGTTGTCTTCTTGGATTGAATCCTGAAAGTAAAGAAATCAAGAAAGCTAAAATAACTGCATTTGATCGATTTTCTTCTTATCACGAATTTTATAATGAGGGATTAACCATGAAATTTACAAAATCTGATATTAAAAGACAAGAAAAACAAAGCGAAGATATAAGAGTTTTGAATAAAGACAAACAAAAACACAACAAAAAAAAGCTTTACAACGATAATAAAAATGAAAATCTTGATACTAAGTTGATAAAGAGCTTAATAAATTTAATTTATGAGTGTGAGTGTGAGTTTGTGGAGTTTGAGAAATCCTCTACAAATAAGCTTAACCTTAATATCACAGGAGGAATAAGTCTTCGCCGTTTTAAAAAACGCATTGTCGCATATGAAATTTCTAAAATTCTAGGTATTAGTTTAGATACAGCAAAGAGATGGTCGTATCAACTTGAATTACCAAGGAATAATCCTCTTAATATGACTATTCGTCCAACAACTTTTAAAAAAATATGTGAGCACATAGAAATTTTCTCAAATCATACTGAAATTTATAATTCTTTTTCAGGAGTGTTAACTGATTACAATGAAAAGAAGTATAATAAAGATTTTCTGGACATGTTAGTATCTATTTTTAACAAATATATTAAAGGAGGAGGAGGAAAATCTTGGCTCTCACAAATATTGGGAAAAAGCCGTGCATATATTTTTGATTTAGAACATAGAAGGGGGGAAAGGGGAGAAGTAGGTCCTGAACATTATGCAAAATATTTCAATTTACTTACTAGTATACATTTAATTAATAAGGAGAGATTAGATTTTAAAGAGGGTTTGAATATTAGCGATCTTAAAGCGGAATGTCGTAATCTTATTTTTAAGGAAATGAAAAATAGGAATATGATAAAAGAATTATGTGAGTCGAAATATTCAAGGCGAATAATCAATACCGATAATAGAGAATTGTTTGATATTGTAATTCATTCATTATTAGCGCTAACTAAGATAGAGAGAGGAGGAAGTAATAAGAATAGTGATTTTGTTTATGAATATACAGATTTAAGTAGATTGATTTCTATAACAAATTCTCGAGATTTTCTTACTGGCAAGTTTAGAAATGGATATATTTTAGCTAAAACTGAATGTACAAGATTAATTAAAAAAATAAGAAAAGGATTCTTTAAAGCTCCCGGAGTATGTCATGATGCTATATATAGGATTAAGACACATATCAATAATCCACATTGGAGGGTGTATGAAAAACACTTTATTGATTTAAGAGGTATTCAGCGCAAAGAACTATTAGATCTAAGTTTAGGACTGGATGTTTATGATAAAGATTTTATAGAGGATGCACATCCTTTTGTCACTAAGGATGGTCAAATTATAAAGGGAAGATATGTGCTTTATATAGCACGCCATCATCTGGATGAAGATCAGAAACATTATTTGATTTTTGATTATAATTCTACAGATTTTACATTTAAAATAATACCTCTTGCTTCAAAATCTCATTGGAAGGTTCATGCGAATAAAGAGGAATTTAAAAGGAATAAAATATTGTTAAATGCGCGAATGAAACATCTTTATAGAATACTCAATTTTAGCAATATTCCTAAAAGAAATTATGTTCATATAATTAAATCTGAATTTAATAATGAGACTATTATGATAAATGGTCAAGAGATTAAGATTTGGGATAAATTTCAGGAAAAAATAATCGAAGAATGGATTAGAAGATGGAAAGCTCGTAAAATATTATCAGATAAAGAATATTATACGAGATATTATCCTAATTTTTACACATATCATTATAAGCCACTTTTAAGAGATATGGAATTATTTAGGCAAAAAAATTCAAACTGTAAAAAGCCTGAATTTTGGTATTGGTATTTTAGACACTACTTAAAAAAAAAAAAATATCCTAATGGAATTACATACCGGTTTTGTGATTAAGTGATTGATAGATTCATACTTGCATTATAGTTATGAATAATTAGAATTGAAAAATAAAGATGAAAATAGTTTATTTATCAAAAAAATCTATATTCCATCCTAGATAATTAAATAGAGCTTCATATACAATATCACCAACTTCATTTAGGGAAACAGCTACATGATGAGCAAATCCACTACGGCATAATTTCTTCAGTAATTCTTGCAAATTTGAAATCTTAACAACACCGCATCCTCCATATGTATCAAGAGGATCATCAGTAAACTTTCCACCTACAATAACTGCTTTTATTTCTCCAAAAATATCATCAGTCTCTATTCTGAGCATTGTACAAGGTTTTGTTTTAATTTTTCCCTGAATCGCGCCAAATGTATTTTCCTCGCCATCAAATTCTGCCATTATAGGATGAACGGTCATTTTAGTATCTTGAAAGAACGATTTGGGTAAATTACTACAATGAAATAAAACCATTTTATTAGGATCATCTCCGTAATTATTATTCCAATCTAAGATTGCTGAGGGGGATTCCGAAGCCAACTGAAGTATGTACATACCTATCAGTCCTGCAATATCAACTTCACATGCAGCAGGTACCAATCCCTCACTAAACATGCTCATGACGGCACATGGGACAATACCGAAATTGGAAACTATAGAAGGCCAACATTGAAAAGCAAAACCATCCAATTCGTTTTCTAATACCCAATTCTCGACAACAACTGCTAGTTTTGCTAATTTTAATATGCCGTCTTCTGGAAATGTTGTAGTTGGCGTATAATCCTTAATGACATGAATTTTTTCTTTTACCTTAGGATCGCCATCTGGTAACCTACTAATTTCTCCAAAAATTTCTGATAAATCAATTGG
>SOKP01000012.1 GCA_004375715.1 Promethearchaeota archaeon
GGCTAATTTATAATTGTTAATTCCTTTATAAAATTAACCAAATATCTTTTTTTTTTTATTATAATAAACATAAAAAACCAGAAGTAACTCAAAAAATCATTCTTTTATTGGTTGAAATATTCCCTTTTCAATTAAATTAAAAATTGTTTGATAATCTTTAGGGGAAGAGGTGTTTTCTGGTATTAAATAAAGCGAATAGAAATAATTGAAATTATTTTCTTTCATAAAAGTTCGGGCTTTACCAACCATCTCTTTCTCAGACATACTTAGCTTGATCTTAGGGTTTTCTACGATTTTTAACTGATAAAGAAACGAGACGTTCAAATGTTTTTCTATTAATTCTTTCATTTTGTGGAAGGGTTTCAAAATTCCTGCGAAGTTGTCAATCTCTTTTCCATATTGATTATAAATATCATAGGCTAAGTCTTCCATTATAAATTTAAAATTAGCAGAAGGATTTTCTTTTAATGTTACAATTAATTTTAAATTAACAAATTCCGTTTGCATTACTATTGAATCCTTATATTCTATATTCAATGTACGAGATTCCTTTGCTGTTTCTGAAATCGTCGATCCAAAGTTACTAATAGCTTGCAGGAATCCTGAAATTAAGCTAGTATCTATTTTTCTTCCACCAAACGATTGGGAGAATACGTCGATTCCAGATTTCGTATCAATCACGATGATTTCGTTGATTTTTGAAAGATCTGTAAATCGACTCAAGAATTTTTCTAGCTTAGTTCTTTGACGCGAGTGAATCCTCTTGTATGCTATGAATGATACTAATCCTAATACTACCGCTCCAAGAACACTAATTAAAATTATTAAAGGCAACGGAAATTCAGGCGTTGGCGTTGGCGTTGGTTCTGCAATGGAAACCTCAAAAATTTGTGATTGAACGCCTGCATCTATTTCAGTATCACTAAACCAGAACACATAGGCAGTATAAATTCCTACTAGATCAGACAAGCTAAGGCTGTACGAAAAGGGAGTTGCTGAGGGGAATGTTATTGTCTGATTCGGTTGAGGTATACCAGCAGGATCAAGTAAAATAAAAATATAGGTTCCAGGTGAAGAACTTAAAGGAAGTAAGAATTCTATCTCTTGACCTAAGGTATATTCCGTTTTTTGAACGTTTAAATCAAACGCAATATTAGTAGAATCAGCAACGATCTCCCAGTCTGCTCCAATGGATATTGAATCGTTTAAAATAACAATTTTATGGTCTGTTGTATCTACTATGACACCCGATGTAATATCACCCTCATCTCTCAATACGGTTATATTCTCCCAGCTACTGGGATAATTGAACAAAACGCTATAATTAGTGGGTTGTCTTACGATTGTTGGTTTTACACTCCACTTATTTGTTGTGCCTTCTTGGACTACAATGGAACTTGGAAAATAATGATTATTAGAAAGAGTTACACAACAACTAACATTAAAAAGCAAACTCTCTGAAGCTTGGTTGTTCACGATAATTTGGTAACTTTCACTTCCCGGTGAGAAGTCAACTACAGTCTTTCCTAAATATCCTTCTTCTTCGCTCGTAGTATTAGATATCTGATACAACTGATTATTAATGTTGGCAGTCATATTAATTTCTTCTGGATAAACCGGGGTCTCTACTTTCTGAATCAATTTATGTAAGTAGGTATGATTCTGTACTCCTGTGCTCCACTGAAAAGTTTCATTGTAATAAGAAGTGTATAAACTCGCATCACTGGGATTGATGTTGTTATAATACCACCAAATTCTATCGTCATTAACGGTAAGAACATTTGAACCATTTATTACTAAAAAGTAATTACCTTCAGACAATAAAATAGGACTGGAAAAGTTTTGTCTATGCCATCCCTCAGTAGTGGACATATTTATTTCCACTGTTGAATAAACTGAGCCATTAGGTTTATTATTTAGTGCGTCATAACCTCTTATTTGAAAATCTATAATCGTGGGACCTTTTTCTTCTTTTACACCATATAGATCAACCCCAAAAATAGTAGTAGGTTCAGTTAATTTGAGTTGTATCCCCAACCCATAATTGCGCGATATGAGGTTTTGATAATAAACACGATCATAATCGCCTGTGTAATTTTGGCCTTCAATTATTTTTAATTCTTTTCCAAATTTTATATCAGTAAAATTAAGCTCAATATCTTGGATAAACCATGAAGATGATGGTAATGTTATATTTAAGGAATTTACATTTTGATGAGTTTCATTAAATTTGGAATACTCGTTCATTTCGATATTTGTATTGAACGTGAGGGAGGGTCCAGTGCCGTTTGCGGTAATAAAATCTACTTTTAAGAATAGAATTAAGAACATAAATAGAACGATCGACATGGCACCAATTCTATTAACAATTCTTGTCTTCTTCATAAGATCATTTAATTATATAATAATCTTGATAAAAAAGCTTTGTTTATTTTCTATAAATAATTTGAGATGATAGGGAATTATCTTATGGTAACAAAAATAACGAATGGTATGAATGATTGGTTTGGGTGGTTTCCGGCATCCATTTTTGAAAATGACACCTGTTTTTTTATCCCAAGCATGGCAAATACTTGTGTTTTTGATACAAAAGAAGGGTTAGTGATCTTTGATGTTCCAATTAGGCAGTTCGCCCAAAAAACCTTCGATCAAGTAAGGAGTTTTACTAATAAACCTGTTAAATACATTATTTATTCACATGGGCATTTTGATCACGCTTTTGGCTATGGTCCTTTTATAGAAGAAATAAGAAAAAAAGGTTGGGACATGCCCGAAGTAATTGCTCACGAGAATTGTATCAGACGATTTGAGAAATACGAAATTTTGGGAAAATATCACGATTGGATAAATAAGCAACAGTTTGCCTCTGTAAGTGGTAGGGGTCAAGATGCTGTCGTTTCTGCTCACGAAACATTAAACCCTACCATTATTCTTAAAGGAAATGACTCTTCATATTCGTTTAAATTAGGTGATGTAAATTTCGAAATTTACCACGATATAGGTGAAACTGACGATTCGATTTGGTTATGGGTCCCTGAAAAGAAGACTATTTGCACAGGCGATTTAATGGTTTCCTCCTTCCCTAATATTGGCAATCCTTTTAAAGTCCAGAGATATCCTAAAGATTGGGCTATAGCAATGGAAAAAATGAGAGAAAAAAACGCAGAATACTTAGTTCCCGGTCATGGGAGACTTATCGAAGGCACGGAAAAAGTTAGAGATGCTTTATCAATTACAGGGGAGGTGATGCATTTTGTCCACGATGAAGTGGTAAAAAGGTTAAACGAAGGGAAATGGTTCGAAGAAATCTACCACGAAATGCTAGAAATTTACCCCGATAAATTCAGGAACCATAATATTTTAAGAGGTATATATGGTTGTTATCGTTTCGCTATACATGCGACTTACAGGCTTTATCATGGGTGGTATGACAGTGGAAATCCTACTGATCTTTTTCCAGCCAAAACAGATGAAATCGCCCGAGAATTATTAAAAATTAATAGTGAAGAAAAATATCTAGAGCATGCCAAAAAGCTCTATTCAGAAGGTAAAAAACAGCTTGCTTTACATATTCTTGATATAGTTGCAAAAGGAACTGATGAGAAAAATGGAGAACCTCTAGTTGAAACCTTAGAGTTAAAAGTGAAGATCTTAAAAGAAAAAGTAAATGGTGAGACCTCTTTCATTGCAGGGAACATTATCAATAATGCAACTCATCAAATAAAAGAAAGATTGAAAGAATTGAAAAAAAATTAAATTAAAATTTTTAACAATAACTAAAGGATAATAGCTACAAATTGCATTAATTTAGGTACCAGCTATTCTTTTTGGATATCGAGTTTGTGCGCTGAGATTTTCGTGGAGTAGCTTGTTAACCAATTCGAATTTAACCCCGTTGTATTGTTCATCGTACCACAAGTTATTCAACTCATCTAAATCATTTTTTCTGTCAAATAGATCTCCATAATCTCTATGACCTTCGTATATAGTTAACTTAAATTCCTTTGTTATTAGATGTCTTAATCTCTCGTGCAGAGGTCCAACTTCCTCATCATTCTCAATATAACAACAATCTCGTGGTTGATTGGCAGAATTCTCGGGGTCTTTTAAAACAGCTGACATATCAAAGCCTTGCATATCTGGTGGTTGTTTTCTTTTTGATATCCCTAAAAGGTTTAGGAGCGTCTTTGGGTAGTCTATAGAGCTCATTAAAGCATCTGTTACCGCGGGTTTTGTTATTCCAGGAACTCTCCAAATCATAGGAATCCGAAACACCCCCATATAAGCTGATGGACCTTTAAAAAGCATTCCATGCTCACCCATTAAATCGCCGTGGTCACTGTTATATACTACGATTGTGTTGTCAGCAAACCCTAATTTTTCTAAAGACGCTAAGATCTGTCCAATACTAGCGTCAAGTAACGCAACAGTACCATATGTATAAGCTATGAATTTTCTAAGTTCCTCTTCATTTGTCTCTCTTAACATCGCCCCAGGCATAACGTTAATATACGGTGCTAGATAGGGGTGGTTCCTCAAATTCTCTAGATCCTTGAAACTTTTTGGCAATTCAACATCTTCAGACTTATACATATTCCTATATTTTCCCGGGGGATAAACAGACTGATGAGGGTCGGGAAATGAACAATGTACATAGAATGGTTTATTCCCATAATCTCCATTGGCGTGCCTTTCCAAAAAAGCGGTAGTACGTTCAGTTACATAAGCGCTCGAATACAAATCGACCGGTAATTCGTGTTCAGAAAACACAGAAAAGAAATTGTCAATATTTTTCCACCTTTTCCGCATGTTGTCCGCTAGCCTTGGAGATCTTTCCTCTAACCAATCCAAATAATGACCCGCCAAGCAAGCCCCATGCCCTATCACAGTTTCCACTTCTTGGTACCCATAGTAAGGAATAGGAAAATTCTCTCGTACGGGATACCACCCTTCTTTTTGGAAAACCCAATCGTAAAAAGATTCAGCAGATTTATCGCTGATTCTATACGGGGCCGTGTTAAATTGATGATGCAACTTTCCAAAAACTGCTGTGTGCCACCCTCTATCAACTAGCGTTTGAGTAATTGTTGGGACATCTTGAGAGAGAATCATCCCGTTGCTTCTAACACCATGTACATTAGGGTAATATCCAGTTAACAATGTTGCTCTATTTGGCATACACATAGGGTTTGTACAAAATGCGTTCGTAAATCGAACTCCTTCGCTTGCCAATCTATCCAAGTTCGGAGTTTTTAACATTTTATTTCCAGAACAACTCATGTGGTCATATCTATGCTGGTCGCTAATGATAAATAAAACATTCATTTTTTCTTTCATTTTACACCTAAATAAGATTTAAACTAAAGACAATATAAATCTATATCTACTTCTTTCAAAATGTTTCGATGTTTGACAAATTTAAGTTATAAAGTAAAAAACCAGCGCCAAGGCTCCTAATACGAAAATTACAACTCCAACAGCCCTTCCCATCGTTTTAGCAGATAATTTTTGGATATATGTAGAGGCAATTATGCCAGATGTAATTGAACCGATTGCTAGATAAAACGAAAGTTTGAAATTTAAAAAGAATCGTCCTTTTATAGTAATACCAAAAATTTGATAAAATGAGAAAGTACACAAGCCAATTATCATGCTCAGAATTAGAGCTGTACCAACCCCTTTTTTAAGAGGGTATCCATAAATTATAACTAGTGCTAATACAAAAACTAATCCAGAACTTGCTCCAAATAACCCTGAATTGATGCCAACAAAAATACCAAACCCAATCGCTAAAATATAGTACATTCGTGAGCCACGCGATATAAATCCTTTAATAGTATCTGATTCAGATGTTAACTGCTCGTCGATCTTTTTACTTAATTCGGTTAGCTCTTCTTTACTTTTTCCTCTTTTTACGGTTTTACTTGCCCAGTTCTGAGCCATTTTTTTAACTGATTCGTATGTAGGAAAACCCCTCTTTAGAAAGAGAGCCCCTAAGAACATAATGAAAATTGGAACAAACCACCCGTAAATGGAGCCTAGAGGTGTTGTCATTAAAAAAAAAACACCGAAAAAGGTGGTAACTATGCCAATAATGATTATTAAAAATATATCTAATCTTATTTTAAATTGTTTTTTCCTAAAATATCCTATTGATACAGCGGCAGATGTAAGCAAATCATTTAATAGATTTATTGCAATAGCTAAAAACACATCCCCAGTGAATAACAGAACAATAGGAAGTACAATTCCTAAGCCAGTTTGACCAATAAAGCTTATGCTTATTCCTACGAGAGCACCTATAGATATTAAAATTGCGATTTGATATATTTCCAAAGCCATTTTTTATTCACATTTGAATTCTTATTTATAAATTTTCATTTTTTTTTAAGTTGCAGCAACTCTCTTAGGAAATTTGGATTGTGCCTTAAGGTTTTCCTGTAATAATTTATTTACAAGCTTAAATTTTTTATCTCGAAAGTCTTTTTTATCCCATAAATTATTTAATTCATGAGGGTCGTTTTTGCGATCGTAAATATCGCCAAAATTATCTAACCCTTCGTAAACAGTTAGCTTATAATCTTCAGTAATTAAATGCCTTATCCGAGCGTCTAGAGGACCGACCTCTTCGTCGTTCTCTATTAAAACGCAATCTCGTAATTTCTTTGCTGGATTTTCTAAGACTTGTGACATGTCAAAACCTTGCATATAAGGTGGGTGGTGTCGCTCTTTTACATTTAAAAGGTTAAGAATCGTTTTAGGAAGATCGATAGTACTAACTAAAGATTGAGACACTCCTGACTTTGTTAATCCGGGGACTTTCCAAATTAAAGGGATGTGACAAGGTCCTACGAAAGGACATGGCCCTTTGAATAATAGCCCATGATCGCCCATTAAATCGCCGTGATCACTGGTAAAAATTACCATTGTATTTTCTGAATACCCCAACTTTTCTAAAGTCGCTAGTATTTTACCTACGCTATAATCTACGTACGCAATAGCTGCGTATGTTAAAGCGGTAATCTTGCGAACTTCCTCTTCCGTAGATTCTCGTAAGAAAGCTTTTTTAAAGGGCGGATTTTTTAAATGATATCCTAAATATTCATGGTGATATAAATTCTTAGCATCTTGAAAACTTGCGGGGAGTTCTATATCTTCTGGTTTATACAAGTCTTGAAATCTTTTAGGCGGATATAGAGGATAATGTGGATCTGGAAAAGAACAATGCAAATAAAACGGTTTTTCTCCATATTCGCCCTTGGCATGTCTTTCGAGGAAAGCAATTGTTCGTTCTTGAACATAGGTAGTGTTGTATAAATCTTCTGGTATTCCTTCGCAATATAAACTAAAAAGATTGTCGTAATTCTGAACTCTTTTTTTCATTTCCTCTGCAATTTTAGGGGCTCTTTCTTCCAACCATTCTGTATAATGGCCAGCGCACACAGTACCATTTCCTGAAATCACTTCCACTTCGTCGTAACCATAATAGGGGAGGGGAAAATTCTTGCCTACAGGATCGTTTTTACCTTTATCTACCGCCCAACTAAACAAACTCTCGGCAGATTTCGTTTTTTGCTTAAAAGGGCCTAACCAAAATTGGTGGTGTATTTTTCCAATAGCAGCAGTATGCCACCCTCTCTTTCTAAGCGTTTTTGTAATGGTAGGGGTATTTTCGGGTAAATTAATTCCGTTGCTTCTAACGCCATGCACATTTGGATATAATCCTGTGAGTAAAGTTGCTCTGTTAGGCATGCAAATTGGATTAGTACAATAATAATTAGTAAACCTCACACCCTCACTTGCTAACCTATCGAGGTTTGGAGTTTTTAGGATGGGATTTCCTGCACAGCCTAAATGATCGGCCCGTTGAGCGTCAGTAATAATAAATAAAACATTCATTTTTTCTTTCATAATCCTAAAAAATCTAATCTTACTTGTTAGTTAAAATTAAAGTCTATTTTATGATTTCATTTTTGATGTTAGAAAATATAAAGGTTCATGTAGATATTAGTACTTACACCAATAGCTTTTGGCAAGTTTTATAAGTGTCCTATAATTCACTTTTTAATACATAATTAAAGGGATTTAAAAGTAATGCTGCTTCAAAAAACGACTAGAATTGAATCTAGGAATTCATTTAAGCAATTTTATCCCTTTTTATTATTATTAAATCTTCTCTTATTATTACTATAATACCCCTCTCTTCTATTAGAAGGAAGGAGATATCTTTCTCTTTAGGGGGGGTTGTATAAAAAACGATAAATTTAATATAGGTAAAGAAAAATGGAAAAAAACAGTAATGTAAGTGTTTCGCAAATAATGGGGGAAATAAGAGACTCACTTAGTCTTCCGGATAAAGCTTATTTTTTCGATACAACGCTTCGTGATGGTGAACAAACCCCCGGTATAAGTTTTACTCACAAAGAGAAAATATCTATTGCACAAACACTAAATGATATGAAAATTGATGTAATTGAAGCGGGATTTCCAGTTACTTCTATAGGCGATTTTGAAGCGTGTAAATCCATAGCTAAATTAGGATTAGATTCTGAAGTGATGGGACTAGCGAGGATGGCAAAAATTGATATAGATAAAGTTATTGAAGCGGATATGGATAGTATTCACCTTTTTATTGCTACATCAGATTTACATCTAAAATCAAAACTTCAAATGAGTCGCGATGAAGTAATAGAGCAAATTAATAAATATGTTTCTTATGCTAAAGAGCATTACTCGACAGTATTATTCTCAGCTGAAGATGCAACTCGTTCTGATTTGGATTTCTTAATTAAAGCAAATTTAAATGCAATTGAGAGCGGAGCAACGAGAATTAATATTCCTGATACTGTAGGTACCATCTCGCCAAAAGCGTTCGGATATATGGTAAATAATGTATATAAAGCAATTCCAAGTGACATTAGAATAGCAGTACACTGTCATAACGATTTTGGACTCGCCGTCGCAAACACTATTGCGGGATTCGAAAATGGAGCCTCGGAAGCACAAACTACAATTATGGGTTTAGGAGAACGAGCTGGCAATGCTTCCTTTGAAGAAACAGCAATGTCACTCTATGCTCTATATCAATTACCTATGAATATCATCACGCAAAAAATATTTCCCACTGCGAAACTCATCGAAAGTTATTGTGGTGGTAAAGTTAGGATAGGACGCCTCCAACCTTTGATAGGGCAAAACGCATTTGCTCACGAAGCAGGCATTCACGCCCATGCCATGATTAAAAACGCGCGAACCTACGAACCTATCACTCCTAAGTTAATTGGAATAAGTAGATCTGACAGTGTAGTAGATATTCTTAAGGAATCAATTAAATTTGGGAAACACAGTGGTGGACATGCGTTAAAAGCAAAATTGGGAGATCTTGGAATTAATACGAATGATAAAGAATTCGTTAAAATAATGAATCACATTAAAGATTTTGGAGACAAAGGACATGAGGTTTCTGAAGAAGATTTTTTAGCAATTGTTAAGGATGTTATGGGAGAAATACCCGAAGAAGAACAATACGTCATTCTTGAAGAATTAACGGTTTTGACTGGTTCCATAACTCCTACATCAACTGTGCGTTTAAAAATAAGAAATGGAGATTTCGTAGAAAAAGTCGCTTCCTCAATAGGAGTTGGTCCAGTAGATGCGTCAGTCAATGCTATTGTTAAATGTTTTAAACCCATGAGTAACATTAAGCTTTTAAACTTCCAAATTGACGCGATTACTGGAGGAACTGAAGCATTAGGACATGTGGTTATCGAAATTTTGGACATTGAAAGTAATCTCATAGTTAAAGCAAGTGCTACTCATGAAGATATTGTAATGTGCTCGGTTTTAGCTCTTGTAAAAGGTTTGAATCTTATAGTTAAGAAAAAAAATGCTGAAATGAAATGAATACCTTTTAAAAAAATCGAATGATGTAAATTATGGGTTTAACAATTACTGAGAAAATTCTTAGAGATCATTGCCAAAATAAAAAAGCCATTGCTGGTGATTTTATTATGGCCGATATCGATAAATGTTTGGCTAACGATATTACTGCTCCCATAGCCATAGACGTATTTAAAAAAGTGACAGAAGATTCTAAAGCTGAAGTTTTTGATTCTTCTAGAATCATTCTAATCCCTGACCATTTTACTCCAAATAAGGACGTGGCCTCTGCTGCTCAGTGTAAAATCCTTAGAGACTTTGCTACTAGACATAATATTACTAACTATTTTGAGGTTGGAAGAGGAGGCATTGAACATTGTCTTGTACCAGAACAAGGATTGGTGAAACCAGGAGACGTTTTTATTGGGGCTGATTCACATACATGCACTTATGGTGCACTTGGGGCGTTTGCAACAGGAGTTGGATCTACAGATTTAGGTGTAGCAATGGCGTTAGGAAAATGTTGGCTTAAAATCCCAGAATCTATTAAGTTCATTTATTCTGGTGGATTAAATGAATGGGTTTCTGGAAAAGACTTGATATTATATACAATAGGGGAGATTGGCGTAGATGGAGCCACATACAAAGCTATGGAATTTACAGGTGATTCAATAAAAAGTTTACCTATAGAAGATCGGTTTACTATGTGTAATATGGCTATAGAAGCTGGCGGAAAAAGTGGAATCATTGAACCTGATACTATAACCAGATCATATTTAGATTCTGTTAAGATATCAAATGATAGTTTTTATAGTAGTGATAAAGATGCTGAATATTGTGATATTATAGATTTTGAATGTGCTAATATAGAACCACAGATTGCCCTTCCTCATTCACCTGATAACGTGAAATCCATTTCAGAAGTGCACGGTATGAAAATAGAATTAGATCAAGTAGTCATAGGATCGTGTACAAATGGCCGGCTTACCGATTTAAGAAATGCTGCGAAAATTCTTAAAAATCGTAAAATCAATAAAAAACTAAGATGCATAATAATACCAGGAACGCAAAATATATATCTAAAAGCGATGGAAAGAGGATATATTGAGAGTTTTGTTAATGCTGGTGCAATAGTATCAACTCCTACCTGTGGACCGTGTTTAGGTGGTCATATGGGCGTCTTAGCGGAGGGAGAGAAAGCGTTATCCACAACTAATAGAAACTTCCAAGGGAGAATGGGGCATGTTAATAGCGAGGTTTTTTTGTCCAGCCCTGCAGTTGCAGCTGCTTCAGCGATAAAAGGGTATATAACCTCCCCAGAAAATTTATAAGAAAAAGTGTGAGATTGCCAATGATTGGAAAAGTAATTAAGTATAATCTAAAAAATATTAATACTGATCTAATAATTCCTGCTAGATATTTAATAAATTCAGATAAGAATTTTCTAGCACAGCACTGTATGGAGGATTTAGATCGCGAATTTATTAAAAAAGTTAGTGAATATAATTATTCTATCCTAGTTGCGAATTCAAATTTTGGTTGCGGATCAAGTAGGGAACAAGCTCCTTTAGCATTAAAAGCTAGTGGGATAAAATGCATTATCGCACCTTCATTTGCCAGGATTTTTTTTAGAAATTCGATAAACATTGGCTTACAAATAGTAGAATTATCTAATATTGATGATATAAAAATTGGAGATGTGCTAGAGATCGATTTAAAAATAGGGATAATTAATAATACAACTTCACTACACCATTATACAGTTAAAAAACAACCAGTTTTCCTCCAGGAAATAATTTCTGATGGTGGTTTAGTTAATTATACTAAAAAAAGATTGATTTAATAAGTTAGATCAATTTCAGAGTTTAATTTTTTCAGAATATAATGATAATAAGAATAATAAAAACTATAGTGCAGAAAATAAAAAAAGTAATATTAGGAGTGTGGATTGAAAACTCTTTTAATGATTAGTGAATACAGCGCCTCTATCTCCTTGGAATCAAAAGATTTCTCTCCAATTAATTGAGTTACATAAAAATACTCTTGCCGAGTTTGTTTCATCTTAACAATTGCTTTATTAATTAAGGCTTTTTCTGTAGGAGCTATTTTCATATTACCAACTCCGGTTAACTTAAGCGGGTATAAGAAGGCAGTACCTAGGTGTTTTCTCAGTAAATTTTCAATACCCTCAAATGGTTGGAGATTACCTTTGAATTCCTTCAAATAAGTTCCAAATTTCTCCTCCATCTCTAAGGACAAATCGTCAATTACTCCGTAAAACTGTGTAGAAGGTAAGTCTTTCATAATAAATATGAGTCTGAAATGTTTATAGTCTGACATTAAGATTTTTGAGTTTTGATATTCGAGTTTAACTGTTTGTGAGCGTTCTCCTGACCCTGATATATCAAATCCAAACGTGCGGATAGCTTCTAAAAATCCTGAAACTAGTGTAGAATTGAATTTTTTCCCCGTAAAAGCTTGATCATACACATTCAGTGAAGATTTCTTTTCTACAACAATTACATAGTTTAAATTCAAGATATCCGTAAACTTATTGATAGTTTTTTGTTTTGTTGCGAGTTTTTTTCTTTTATTTTTCTTAGCTAGTATAATTGATGAGGCTGTTACTGCTGATCCTAATCCCGCTATAACTACTATACCAATCACTAAAGTCCAATCGAATGCAAATGGCAAAATTATTTTGAAAATTTGAGTTACTACGCCCGCATCAGTACCGTTAAACCAATACACAAATGCTTTGTAATTTCCATCTAAAGCATTTGAAGGGATTGTATAAGTGAAACTATTTGATTCTGGAGGTATTACTTTTACTTTTATACTACTATTAATTTGATCTTCAAATGTATCAGCTAAAAAAAAAGTATAATTTCCTTCGAAAACAGGATCGGCAATGAAAAATTTTAATTCTTGACCCGCATAAAATTCTGTTCGGTCAACAGTTAGACCTATTGAAACTTCAGTAGAACTAGCAGTTATTAACCAGCTTGCTCCTTCTGTAATAGTTTCGTTTGGTATTATTACATAGTTGCTAATATAATCAATAAACACGTCTGATGTTACGTTTTCTCCACTTCTTTTAATAGATAAATTATACCAGCTTTTAGGGAAAGAAAATTCAACCGAATAATTATCACTATACCTAGTAATTTCAGGGTTAATAGCCCAACTATTAGCAATACCTTCTTGAATTACTACAGAACTATCGGAGTTGAAAATATCTTCAAGGTGTAGATTATAAGATAAATTAAAAGATAATTCTACTGATAATTCATTGCTTATGGAGATTTGAAAGATTTCATTGTTTGGAGAATAATTTAAATTAGAGAGAGTTAAATTGCCTGTTCCTGAATCTATTCCATTAGTTATATTATAAGACATCCCGCCAATATTAGCAGTCATATTGATGCTCTCGGGATCATAGGGTCTATCGACTTGCTGAATTATCTGATATAAAAATGGTTCTCCTTGAACACCAGCAGTCCAATCACCGAGACCGACAGTATATTCCGAAGTATATAAGTTTGGATAGGTAGGGCTTTCTTTATTATAAGCCCAGTAATATTTTGAATTTTCAAAAGCTTCTATCTCTGATCCATTAAGAACAAAGAAATATTGCCCTACAGAAAGCGAAATAGGGCTCGAAAAAGTCTGGGTATACCAGAGTTCCTCATTAGTCATATTCAACAATGCTGGCGTTCCGTATATAGTACTATTAGGAATATCATTTAAATTATCATATCCGTTAATTTGAAAGTGAATATATCCTGAAGGAACGATCCCAATAGAAAAACCATAAATTTTTACACCGTAAACGATCGTAGGTTCTGTAATATTAACTTGTACTCCCAAGGCTTCTGTTTTTTTATCTACAAACTTATCTGTTTCAGATTTATCAATATCGTCTTCAATCACTTTAACTTCTCTTCCTAATCTTATATCTGTAAAGTTTAGTTCGATGCCAGTGATATCCCATGTTGGAGACTGTATATTTATATTAATTGAATTATTACTTTCAATCGTTTCAATAGCCCTTGAAAACTCGTGCATAACAAAATCTGATGAAGCAGTTAAATAATCTCCATTACTTTGAGCGTTAACATTATTTGGGCCTAAATTTAACCCTAGTAAAAAAACCAGCAATGTTATGTTAATAGTGATTAAAATTTTTGTTTTCCTCAACATTAAACCCCTAACGTCTTATATTGCTTTATAAAAATTTTTTGTTTATCTTCTTATAGATAAAAGTATCTCCTAAAAAATTTAAGCAAGATATTTAATTTTGTATTAATCGAACAAAAAATTCTTTTTATCTTTTTATAAGTAATATAACAGTATCCATTTAAATATATGAGGTAAAAAATCAAAAAACAATTAATGTAAAAAAGAGAGTTTATTTTAATACGAAGACTGTTATTTTTCAATTGAGCAATAGAAACTTTCAATTATCATGTCAAAAAAGGCGTTAAAAAAACCAGAACTACTCGCTCCAGCACAAGATTGGACTTCTTTAAGAAACGTTACTGGATTAGCTGATGCTATTTATTTTGGCGTCAAGAAATATAATATGAGAGCGAAAGCTAAAAATTTCGAAAGAAGCGAACTTAAAGAGATAGTAAAATTCTGTCACCATCAAAAACCACCATTGAAAGCATATTTAGCGACAAACATCTTAATCTACGATTCTGAATTGCAAGATTTAGAAAAATTGATATTAGAAGCAAAGAAAGCCGGTATAGACGCTATAATTGCTCACGATTTAGCGGTAATAAAATTTGCTAAACGCGAAAAACTTAGATTTCACATTTCAACTCAAGCAAATGTATCTAATGTTGAATCTGCTAAATTTTTTGAAGATATAGGCGCTGAGAGAATTATTTTAGCTAGAGAGCTATCTCTTAAACAGATAAAGCTTATTAAACATCATTTAACTAAGACGCAGATTGAATGCTTCGTTCATGGCTCGATGTGCACTTCGATTTCAGGTAGATGCTATCTATCAGCTACAATTTGTGATTCTGAAGAATTTTCGGCAAACCGAGGTAATTGTGTTCAGCCGTGTAGAAGAGAGTGGCGAGTAATTGACGATGAAAATAAAGAACTCATATACGATGGACAAATGTTCTTAAACGCTAAAGATCTCTGCATGATTGAATATATTCCAGAATTAATTGAGGCTAGTATTAATGTTTTCAAAATTGAAGGTAGAATGAAAAATCCATTGTATATAGAAACAGTAACTAAGTGCTACCGGGAAGCAATTGACAGTTATTTTGAAAATACTTTCTCAAAAGAAAAGGTTGGCGACTGGTTAGAAAGGTTAGCCAAAGTATATAATCGCGGGTTTCACACAGGATTTTATTTCCGTAGACCCACAATTGAAGACGTTGAGCTAGAAAGAAGAGGAAATGTATCTCCCTACAGAAAACATTATCTTGGAAAAGTATTATCATTCAATAAGAACAGCATGACAGCAAATATCTTGATTGAAATTAAGGAATTTAACTTAAAAATTGGAGATGAGATAATAGTAATTGGGAATGAGACGTATCATCATCAAAAAATTAAGCACATGGTCTTTAAAGGGGAAAAAATTCAAAATATATATAAAAAACGGAGCGATAATCCTTTTAAAGTGAATCTGCGTTTAAGTAATGAGGTTCATAAAGATGATAAAATTTATATCATATATCAAACATAACTCAAATGGTCTAAATGAGGAATCTGGTACATTGAGCCAGTGAAGGTTGAAATGATAGATGGATTACGAAGAAAAGAGGAGTAAATTAGTTGAAAGTCTTACAAAGAGAGCCATTTTAACTAAGCCCAGTGTAATTAGGGCAATGTTAAAAGTTCCAAGGCATAAATTTTTACCGAAAGGTGCTATAGAATCGGCATACATCGATTCTCCACTTTTAATAGGAATAGGACAGACAATTAGCGCTCCACACATGAACGCGATGATGTGTGAACTTTTAGAACTAAAAGAAGGAGAAAAAGTTCTTGAAATCGGAACTGGTTCGGGCTACCACGCTGCTTTATGTGCTGAACTTGTAGCACCAGAACATTCTAAAAATCCTGGACATGTGTATACAATAGAAAGGCACAAAGAGTTAGCAGATAAAGCTGAAGAAAGTTTAATTAATACTGGTTACGGAGATATAGTTACGGTTATTTGCAGAGACGGTACACTAGGATATCCTCAAGAAGCACCATTTGACAAAATTTTAGTCACCGCATCATCGCCAAAGAAAGTGCCTCCCCCCCTAAAGGAACAATTAAGAGATGGAGGAATTCTCTGTATTCCCGCAGGTTCAAAAGAATGGGGTCAGAATCTTTACATTATTTCTAAAAAAGAAAACAAATTCAATTCGAAGAGAGTTACCGGTGTTAGATTCGTTCCTTTAATCGGAGAATGGGGTTTTCCCGAATAGAATTTAATTCCTAAAAGACTCAATTAAGAGGTTAAGCTTAATTAGAAGAAGGTTTTTTCAATCGTTCTTCAATTAATTTTTTACGAACATTTTGTACAAATTCATTGTTGTCTATTCGTCCTTTTACAGATTGATTAGTGTACGTATAACCGTTTTGCTTTTCTTTTTTACTTTCTCTCATAAACATAAAAACTACGAGTTTTTAATGAGGTTATAGTTGTTATTGTACCCTTAACATATATAAAGCTATTTAAAACCGATAATTTAAAAAAAAATTCATGGTCTTGATTTTAGGGTTTTAATTTGAATTCAATTCTTCTTTAGATTTTTTGAAAAAATCATAGTACTTCTTCATATTTTTCCTCGATTCATCATCTAAGGGAACACCGAATTGTAGTAAAATGATAAAGCCCAAAATTATTGGTAGTACTGGGAAAGCCATTATCCATGAGAATAATATAACATATTCTACTAAATTCAGAGGATAAAAATCCTCGGAGCTCATAGGGATGGTTATTCCTAAATCGAAATCGAATGTTTCAAAAAATTAGTAAATTTTGATATTAATATTAATCTCCAGTTCTTTACTAAGTTTAAACTGAGGTATCACATTTATACCTTGGTAAATCGTTATGTAACCCTCATCAGTGAATGCATATGTAAAGATCGGAAATTTTAATATTTCTATTAATTCAGTATCTGCCTTTGTTTCGCTTTGTAGCAAATATTCAAGGTTTAAATTATAAGAGATATCTTGGGCTTTAAAATGGTTCCCTGTATATTGAAATGGTTTAATTAATTCATTTTTTGACTCATTTAAAAAAAGCAATTGGTTGCTTTCCCATTGAAATTTAACAGGATCACCATTAAAAAAGAAAGGAAGATCAATTCCTAAGTTCAAATTGTTGATGAGATTTTGGACCAAATCTTCTTTTTCAGGTATTTTCTCGAACTTAATTTTTAGACTTATTTTAATTTGATTTTCCTCTACTTTTATTTCCTTAACGATAGAACAAGGATAAGATTCATTAGTACTTGGAACGATTACACTTCCTTTTTGTTCTAACTCTATAACCGCTGAGTTTCCATTTTTTTCATTTTTAATAATAGAAAATTCACCATCAGCAAACGATCCGTATTCTCTATATCGGTCTGCTTCGATAGCTTCGAATGTATCGTTCTTGTGATAAAATCTTACCCTAAGCATGTTTTTCTTAAATCTATCAACCATTATTTTATCTCTATCGACATCCTCGTTATCATGATACGCTTCAGGCCACCGAGTTAATGTGTTTAAAAGGTTATAAGATTTTGGTTTATAGTCTATCTCAAAAATGGTGCCCCCGTCCGAGGGATTAATGTAAACATTTAAAAGATCGGATTCAATTACGATATCCAATCTACTGTCTTTGTTGAAGTCTATAGGTATAACTGACATATATTTATTTTCTAAGGAAAGGAAATTCGTATTCAGATTGTCAATGATGATTTCAGAATTGATGAGGTGAGTATAAACGGAAAACCGTAAAAATTGTAAATAGACACCACCAAATAAGCCATGCCAATAGCAATCGTTGCATTGTGATTTGTAGATTTCTGTCCAAGCTTCTTTTATTAATTCATTCGCTTCATTTCTACTTTCTTGCCCCACCAACTTATCTAAATTCTTTTCAACAACAATGAGTTTATCTCTAACATGGAGCATTTTCTTATGCATATTATTTGACTCGGGATATTTGACTAAGAAATATCTCCAGAAGCCTCCTCTTAAGAATAGATATTCGTCCTGTTTTTCAGGATCCCACCTTACCCTCTCTCTAATCTTCGTAAAAGCTTTCCTCTCCTTAGTTGGTAAAACCCATCTTTCCATTTTATCGTAACTTGCGGTTGGTAGATATATTAAACTTTTCGCGGGATATTTATCCATATATTCCGAAAGCGTAATAGACTTTATCCAGTTATTGCTGATTATTTGATCGAAGAAAGCGGGAATAAATGGTTTCCCATTGTCTCCCTCTTCATGACCTTGAATGTAACATATGTGGTGTGTAGTTGCCCAAACTCCCATTTTTTCTGCATCAGATATGAATACAACGCACCTATCACCTTTTTCATTCGCAGCATTTTTCAAATATTCAATTGACATATATGTAGGCTTCCAAGGGGCTAAATACCTTAAAGCCTCATTGATAGGAAAGACTCTTAGAGTTTTTCCGTCATCCTCTGTAATATAGGAATAGAAAGTCTCTTTTTGAGTAATACCGGTTGAGCGAAAATGATTATCATCAACAATCACATATTTCAAACCAGTATCATTTAAGAAAGAAGGGTAATTGGGTTCCCACACCCTCTCAGATAGCCACGCACCTCTTACTTCTAATCCGAATTCTTTTTTAATTAGATCAGATAGTTTTTTCAGTTGAGCTATTCTATCGCGATAAGGGATAATTGCGAATATAGGCTCATAATAACCCCCTCCAATAATTTCGATTTGTCCTCTTTTCGCCATAACTTTTAGTTTCTCAATAAACTCTGGCTTGTTTTCGAGAAGCCACTCTAATAAATTTCCAGAAAAATGTAGCGTGAATTTAATATCTGAAAATTCAAAAATATTATCGATAAGGGGTATATATGATTTCTGATAAACATCTTCATAAATTAAATCTTTTTGATCAACGGGTTGATGAAAATGGAATATTATCGGCACATTCACGCTTAGTTCCCTTTCCATTTAGGCCTCCTCACATTAATTTTATAGTATTTTAGGGTTTAGAGCAATTTGTGAGATTTTTAGATTTTACTATTTACTAAACTAAATACAGATTGAAATTTAAAATTATAAAGAATCATAAATTTAAAAAATGATCTAAATCAAGTTGTTTTTCTTTAGAATCTTTTTTATATATTACACCAAAATTGAGATAATCACTAAAATCTTCTTTAATTAAGCCTTTTTTGGTTAAAACTTCTTTTAGTTCTTCAGTATTATGAATATTAATAGAAGTTAAATCATAGATATTTTTAATCTACTGTACATTCATACCTTTAGATTGAAAAATTATTGAAATATGTATTTTTCAAATATATTTCATCGAATTAAAAAGCACTGAGATTAAGAAATCTAATTGTAAATAATGAAATAATTGGTTTGTAATTATGAGAGATTTTTTTGATAAAAATTTATTCCAACAAGTATTTAATTCTAACGAGTTTAAAGGATGGCTTCTTTCGAGAAGATGGTTTGGTGATAAATCGTTATTATCAAATTTATTGTTTAAGATAAAAGTTTACTACTTCCATATCATTTCAGAACGTATTTTTTTAACGATAATCGATGTTACCTACGATGAATATTCTAGAAAATACTTCTTGCCTATCATAGTCTACGAAAAAATTCAAGATATACTTGAACCTAACGAAAATACTAGAGAAAATGTTGTTAAACTAACTGAAAACACATTCAGCAAAATATTAGCACTAAATGTGCATGATAATCAAAAAGAAAAGATAGTTTACCTGAATCTTGTTGAAGCAGAGTATTGCGTGTTATTCTGGAAGAAAATGTTATTTGATAAAACAATTTCTGAAACATTCCCTAGCATGTCTTTAGAACTCACACTATTTACTGAACAGTTTGAAGACGAATTTAATATGCTGAAGGTACGCAATTTAATTGAAGCTAGTTTATATCCTGAACGGTATGAATATGGGTTACAGCAGCTAGGTGGAGGGAATACTACAAATTTGTTATTTTCATTAAAAGTATCAAATAAGAAAAAATCGCACGAAAAACCTATTTCATATGTTTTAAAATCGTATAAAGATTTTTCAGGAAGTTTGGAACCAAGGAAATTGTTTGTTTTAGTAAAAAACAATTTTCCAAATGCTCCAAAAATATATGGTATGATAAAATTAGAAGATAGAGAAACAATTGGGATACTTGAAGATGTCCCAAACAGCGGAAATTTGGGAGACATCTATTGGAATGAGCTTAATATCATGATGAATTCGATTTTTGAAGTTGTTGATGGCGATGATCCCTCCTTAAGTAATAAAGAGAAAATATCGGGTTATATAAAAAACTACTGTGTTAATTCTTTACATGTGTCTGAAAAAATAGGACTCCAGATCAAAAAGTTACACGAAGCCTTAATTCTACAGAGTGATCCGCTATATTCAAAGGAAAAAGTCTTAAGCGTGGACTATTTAAAAGATTACACGAGCAAATTACTTGAGATGGTAGAAAGAATGCAAGAAACCATGAGTAGAGGTGCTGAAGGTGCTTTTTATTCCTCGCCTAAGGTTTTATCTATTTTAATTGACATCAAGGACATCATTGAGAAATTCCGTTCCGAATTTAAAGCGGATACAATTAATATTCAACCAGTTCATCAAGATCTCCACTTCCAACAAATTCTTGTTAACAAATCTGACGGCGAATATATGTTCTATTTTATTGATTTTGAGGGAGATCCGCAACTCGATAATAAGGAAAAAGAAAAAAAGTTCCCAATAGAAAAAGATTTAGGCAGTTTTTTAAGATCACTTAGTTATATTAAATTTAATACCCTGCTTAAGTTTATTGAGGATAAATTAATAGATAAAGGTAAGATTGAAGTTTCAGCGGAATTCCTTTTTAATCTCTACTTCAGAAAGTCTTCAAAAGTCACGAAAAAGCAAAAAATTTTGGAAAATGCGTTAAAAATCCTAAATGTGTGGGAGAATAAATTAATGGGCAAAATTTTTGATCAAAGTCCAGACCTTCAAATTACTTTGATTAATTATTTTACGATTGAAAGAGTATTACACGAATTATCTTACGAACTGCTTTTTAGACCTGACAAAATTCTTATTCCAATTCTTGGTTTGAAGGAAATTATAGATAAGTATTAATTTACTTTGCTTTAATTTTAAATTTTTAGCTTTCTTTATTGATTCTTGCGAATTCATATGAGTAATGTGACGAAGAAATGTCTAATTTTTTAATCTGATTTTTATACTTTTGACGCAAACTTTTATTCCCTTTCATTTCTTCTTCGATGTAATTCGGATTCAATTCTTTTTGTTCAAATAATCGCCACAAAAAAGCTTCAGCAAATCTAGTAGGTCCAAATTTCTTTTCTATCAGCACATAGTTGCTTTCATCAAGTAAGTTATTAAAAAATCCTAGATTATCGCAAAAATCAATCTTGTATTGTAGGTCCTCTTGTTTTCCATAGATTCTAGCAATATCGTTAATAAATCTTCCTAGCTTATCTCCAAAGTTTATTTGATCCGTTTCATCCAAGCGTTCAAGAAGATTTCTAAGAAAACTCCTTTTAATTACGACTAAATCACGATCGTTTAATGATTGAATTGTTGATTTGCGTTTTAAGAAGTATTTGCTAAGCTCTAGATAATTTTTAATAAGGCTATTTTTATTAATACCCATTCGATCTTTCATTCTATCTAAATTTTCATTCAATTCTTGATCTATCCTTATTGTAATAACTTTGGTTTTCTTTTTTGGTTCAATATCTTTGCTCAACGGCCATCACTTCAAATTAGAATAGTAGTAATATTTGTATGCATTTATAATCGTATGCAACAATTGTAAGTAATGTAACCTAACTAATATAATTTTGTGATCTGGTAGTGGGATATTTATGTGAATTTGTCATCTTTAAATTTTATTACCAGCAGGTATTTTGACTACGGTTAAAGGCATTTTTCAGTAAAAATCAGCTTGTACCGATAAGCAATCATAGATTGCGTAGCAATATTGGCCCATTATTTTTGTATTAATAATAGTGTAAAAAAATTTGCAATTCGTTAAATGTAATTCTTTTTTAAATAAACACCTTTTTGAATAAAATTGACGATCAAATATTAAGCGCACATGAATAAAAAAAGCGATTACATAATAAATCAATCAATTTAAGAAGCTATTTGATCAAATTGAATAAAAATTTAATGATCCCACATTTTTGACAATTTTCATTTTGCACTATTTCTTACGCATTGTTTGTAATTATTGTAACTATTATAGTTAAATGTTATCAAATGAATATTGAAATAGACTTATAAGGATAAGTTAACTTTGTAAATATGTGTCCTAAGATCAAAGTTCTTCTAAGATTGTAGTAAAGGGTTGAAAATTAATTATGGAGTTAAGTGAACCTAACTTATCGAGTAATGAAATAACAGACTCAGATTTAAATGAAGTAGAAATCGGAAATGTTTTAGAATTAGAATTATTCGATGATAGTCACAATTCATTAAAATCGAATGTTACTGTTGAAGATGTCGTGAAAGCGCTTTCTTCACAAACAAGACGCCTTATTTTACGCCAGATTCAGAACTCGAAGGAAGGAATGGATGTTTCTAATATTGCTTCGTCATTAAACATGACCGAAGCTAATATTTCTGCTCAAATTAAAAAACTTCATGAAGCGGGTTTAATTTTTTGTAAATATTGTTCGGGTAATCATGGAGTAAGAAAAATTAGTAATATAAAATTTAGTCAAATAATTATTAATTTGTAACTACACCTATTCCTTTTGCCAAATAATTTAGGGATAAAGTTAATTCTGCTGGAAACTCGAAATCAGTATATTCTTAATGTTTTCAAAATGTCCTAAGTTAATCAACAGTAAATCGTTTAATGCATCTGTCAATCCTGCAATTTCTATTTTTTCAACAATTTTATAGTAAGGACTTTTTTTCAGACGTTTTATTAGAGCCTTATTTTCTTCAATTCCACCCAATAAATAATCTCTACATTTTATTTCCTTGCTTCCAACTATCCTTTGAATAATAGCAAGCAACATTGTATCAAAGGTGACCCTTAGTATGATTTCTCGGTCAAAATCCTTTTTAATTTTAAACAGATAATCTTTTAGTAGTAAAATTGATTCTTTAAAAAGTTCAATTGAATCGTTCCCAAGTTTTTCAATTCTTTCCTTAAATTCAGCCTTTTTTGTTGTAATCAAACATATTGCTGAAACAGTTTGGTATTCAGCGACAAAATGGATGAACCTTGCCTTGGTGTTAAGCGTAGTATCTTTAGACTCAGCACCTTTTAGCAAATCGTCGAGGTTAGCTAAGGATTTTTTGAAATAGGTAGAAATAGTATAAAATTTTTCTGCCGCAGCTTCGAATTCTTTATTTACTATTAAGATTCGAGCTCGTTTTTCTTCTTCTTGATAAAGTTCGTCAAATTCATTGATTTTCATTACAGCTTTTAATATTAATCGTTTTCCTTTATCTTTTGTAATGTGAGATCGTTCAAGTGCTTGTCCCGCCTCTAATAGGAGTATTGAAGACAAGCTATAATATTCTTCTGGATCTGATTCATATAAATAATCTGATGCGTTTTTCCAACTTTCACCAGCTGTTTCCCAGTCTCGCATTCGAAAAGAGATATTTCCTAGCTGGATTAATAGTTTTGCCGATATCTCATATAGTTTTAATTCTTCAGTTTTTCGAATAATTGATTTTAAGCGATAAGTTGCTTGAATATTGTTCTTAAATTGCGATATAATTTGAGTTATTCTAATATAGATTTCATCTAACTTAAGATAACCACCTAAATCAAGGTAAATCTGAGCTGCTTTCTCGTATTCTTTAATAGATTCATCTCCCTTCCCTTTATCCGCTAATTCTTCAGCATAGTCAATTAATCTGATCGCTTCAGCTTCCTTTTCATCTTTATCGTCGTTGTTATACATAATCAAATTCACCAAGACATTTAGATAAATCAGTATAGATTAAATTTATATTTCTATTAAGTAATCCAAATACGATAGTTCTTTAGTTATTGAATGAAATTAAGCTTATTTAAATTTTGATCATAAAAAGAGAATTCTATTCATGCTCTATAAATTATCAAATAGTCTAATATTCTCTTTTTTCATTACTTTTTTAAGTTCAATAGCCTGATAGACAGACGCAAAGCATTCTCTTGCGTCTTCAATTGCTCCATAAAAAATAAAATTAGAATACCAAGAAGCTATAAACATTATACTCGCTTTCCGAGCCTTTGTGTGAAATTTTTTGTTTAATCTAGGCGAAGAATATTTAAAGAGAAAAAGGGTTGGTGCGGTACCTACAGGGAGTTTGAGAGCGCGACTAACAATTTGTTGAGTTTCAAGGATGTGTGAGAAACTTTCAATATCAATAACTCCGCCATCAATCCATATTTTTTCAATCCCAATTTTCTGTAATCCTTCTATGATGCTGGTATTTCCAGGTTGGTTATTCTCTGTAATGTAATTGTATCTCTGACTCGATCGCATGTTAGTAGGACCAAGTATTAGAACTACAGCTGATTTAATCCCAAATTTCTTGATTAACTCAGTTTCTTTTATATTTTTGAGATTTGATATAGAATTGTAAATATAATCGTCTGGTTTTATCCCTCGTTCGTTTAAATGTTCAACTCCAGCAATTCTTGCTTCGAAACTACCACCTAAAACAAAGGGAGGGTCATATAAATCTAAATAAAAATCTAAATATTTCACCATTGCTTCAGGAGTTGTAGCAGAGATTTCAATCAAATCTGAGAGTTTATATTGAGAGGCTAGACTCTTTTGAGCATCAATTCTTTTTCTTGCTTTAGATTCATCAAATTGTAGCCCATTTTTTCTATCAACCAATGTTTGGCCTTGGTAAAACATTGTACCAATTAAAATGGGGGGTAAGGTAAAATTACCGCATCCTAACTTAACATTGCCGTATAAATAATAGTCCTCATTCATGGTTGCTTCAAAGCATAAATGTGTATTTAAGAAATTATATTTTACATCAATTATAATTTATCTCATTTAATTGAGTAGATGCAACTATGTTGTTGACATTAAAATTGATGCAATTTCACTCCACAGTTTTTACAGCGACTATCAGTTAAATCTTTAAAACAGTGCTCATGGTAAAGGGTTTTGCAATTATCACATCTTAAGATATTTTGCCCTTCCTCAAATATAAAATTACACACCGGGCACGAGTTAAACATATCATCCGAATCTAAATCGTTAAAATTGATTAGTTCTACATGTGAAAGTTCGGGTGGTTTAGGGTCTTTTTTAGATTTTATTCTTGGTCTAACAAGAGAGGTGAGCTTTTGAACTTGAGATACTTCAGTTGGAATTTTTAACAAATAAAAGCAATGAGGACATCGAACAGTTCCCGCTTGTTTCATTTTGATGTCTTTTTGGGAATTAGCCCAAGAAGATAAGCAATGAATATGATACGGAGCTTGACAATTTGGGCAATAGCGACCGCTAACATAAAAGGAACTCTTAGTGTAGGGATTTAAATTTGAAAAGCAGATCGAGCATTTTTTATAATCTACTAAGCCTCTTATCTGTAACAAACGTTGTTCTTGATCTTTTGTCAAATCTTGGACTCTTAAAAGATCAGCTGATATTTTTCTAAGAAAAGCAGGATTCTCAATAACTGAGGATGCTCCATCGCCATAAGTTTTAATATTAGATCCTGCTAAGTCATGAGCCGCTTGTAGTAAAGATTGAGCGTCATTATTGTAATAATAATTTCCCCCTGTGAGGTCGCTCATCCTTTTTAAGATATTGAGAGGAGAAAGTTCACCCAATCGAAATGTATCTATTTTTACGTTTAATCCTTGAGCTAAACGTGCCATTTTCAATGGATCAATAGAAGTCGTAGTAAAATTGCCATCCGAAATAACAAGGATTCGAGGAATTTTAGCGGCGATCTTCCGTAATTCAGAAATAATTAATTTTATAGAAAGCCCTAAGGCTTCTCCCAAAGCAGATTTTCCCGAAACTTCTAAAACATCTAATACTTCAAAAAGTTTATTTTTATCGTTTGTAAAATCTATTATTTTTTTTGGCTTATTCGAAAAATTTATAACTGCAAACGCGCTCGAGGAATCTTGAACAATTCTCTCACTAATTAACTTTTTTAAAGCATCAATACTACAAGTTAATCGATTTGGGGTGTAATCTGCGCGATACATCGATCTGGAGGTGTCGATGCAAACAACTATGTTTTCAGGATGAAATTCTTGAGATGCCATTCGGACAAATTCACTTTTACTAAAGCCCGTAATTACTTCTAATTTTTATATGAAACAAATAGAATAAAAAATTATGTTTTTCCACAAAACTAAAATTTTATTAATTAGATATTTTACTATAAAATTAAGTTACACTATAAATTAAAGTAAAATTGATATTAAATCCGATGTATCATGTCTGAAGAGGAGACAAAAAGCGTTGTGATTAAAGACTTTTTCAAAAGGTCTGTAATAATCAACGAATTAGATGAAGTGTTGAAATTCAAACCAGATTCGTTAATTGGAATTGATCAAATTTCCTCAGACAAATTAATAGAAAATAACATAAAAACCATCGAGGAACTAGCGAAATTATCGATCGAAAGTCTTCCAACTATTGAAGAAATTCCTCCTAAAATCCTTCAGAAATGGGTAAGGATCGCACAAGTACTTGAAAAAGCAATCAGAGAGAAAATTAAAACGCATAAGAAAATTTTGATGATAGGTTTGGATAATGGGGGAAAAACGAGCATTTTAGCAGTTCTCCAAGATAAATTTTCAATTATTAAGTCTCTTCTCCCCACAAGGGGAGTTAAACGCGTAAGACTGGACTTTTTTGGTTACCCGATACTTAGTTGGGATTTAGGAGGTCAGGTCCAATATCGAGAAAAACTTTATTTTAACAGACCGGAATTATTCTTTACTGAAGCCGATTTGATACTTTACGTTATTGACACCCAAGATAATGATAGATTTGCTGAAGCTGCAAATTACTTCCGTCAAGTATTAAAAGCATTGATTGAATTAAATGAATTTCCTCCAATCTTAATAGTACTCTCAAAAAGCGATAAAGATATTCGCACTTCTCTCGAATGGCAAAATAATGTAACTGCGATAAAAAATAAATTCAATAACATTATGGGCGAATATGAAAATTATTCAATCAGCTATTCTGATACGACTATATATCAGAAAGAGACTATAATGCAAATGTTCAGCGTAGCTCTGAAATTAGTTTCTGAAACTTCAGAGATAATTGAGAACATCATAGAGGATTTTACTCATACTATTGAAGGTAAAGCTGCAAGCTTAATTTCGATGGATGGTTTAATCTTTGGAAGCTTCACGAGCTCAGATCTTGATGAAGCCTTGTTAAATAATACAGCACTAATTATGCAAACCCTTTCGAACTTTCATACTTCGATAGGATTAACTAGAGAATCTTCAATAACACTTGATTTTCCCTTGAATGGATTCTCTATTCGAGGAGAAAAACTTTTTGAATATTCTGAGCTAAAAATACCAGTATATTTGTGGTTGCTTAGTGAAAGCTTTGAGCTATTAAAGGAGAAAATCGATTACTTCAAGCAACAGCTGCTACCTTTGATTAATTTGTTCCTTTAACATATTTATACCTTAAATTCCAATATTTCTACTTACACTTCAAGTTCTTTTTTTGCTGAAAGTAAAAATTCGGTACTTTTATCCATCATCTCGATGGCTTTATCTAGATTTTCTACGACAGTAAGTAAATTTTTCTCTCTTGCTATTTCTCTCCATTTTATAAAACTATCTTTATGAGATTCGTTGTGATTCGCCCAATGTTCGCATAATTTGGAAAGTTTTAATATTTGTTTATCTACCATAATATTATCTTTATAATTAATTGTGCAACTAAAAAAAAAGTGATTATTAAAGTTGTTATTCTAATTTTAAAATAAGAAAAAAAAAATGAATTAATTATCGACATATTCTCTTCAAAAGGGTAGGATCGATTATTTCTTTGGGTTGCCAATCTTTTTCCTTAAGATATTCGTGAATTTCTGTTTTCAAATTAATGGGAATATCAGCTTCGACCCGAATGAATTTTTCCAAATCGTTTGGAAAGTCTACTCCCTTATATTTTCGCTCCAAATCAATCCAATGAGATAATTTAATCATGCGACCTTTACTATTATCAGCAGGTCTTAATACTAATTTTGCTACGAGGCAAATTGCTTGTTCTATTGATTCTGCGGTTGTCAAAAGATGCTCAGGTGCAGGTCCGATCAAATGATTCTCAGTTCCATCCCTAGCGTTGTAAACTCTCCATGAATCTTCGTCATCAGATCGACCAATGTATAGTCTTCTATATTCTGCTGCATGTGGTCCAATAACTGCGGGTATACCCAAACCGTTTGCCATACTTGCAATACTAGCTGCTTTTTGAGAATAAGCCCCCCAAGCAACCCCAACGGCTCCTACACGATTTAATATGTAATCTGCAATTTCTTCATAATTACCCCTTAGAGGTCTTCTAGCGAATATGTTAGCAACTTTACAAGTTGCTCCTGCAATATGAGCGTCCGCTACACAGGATCCAACATTTACGATACAACCTCTATCAAAATCTCCAGGATAACGGTCATAAATGGTTTTACCTTCCTCGTCTTTAACCAAACCGATGTCCATGGCAGCACAACCGCTTACGAGAACGATATAATTACGTTTACAGAATTCTTCAGCCATCAAATGTAATTCTTGAATTTCGTGAGAATAGTTGCTGCAACCAATTAATGCTACAATTCCAGGAATTTCACCTAAAACGATTGGAGCGCCAACATTTCGTATTTCCGTGTCGAGAATAGGTCCCCTTCCAGAACGACAATTATATTTTTCGTTTTTAATATAATCTCTTGCTCCATGGTTTATTAAAGTAAGAGGAGAAACATTTTTCATGCAATCCTCTTCGCACCTTCCACAACCGAGACATTCATGAAATAGGTCACCTAAGAATGCAAAATTACCATCTTTTGCAAGATTAACTCCTTCTACAAGAGGGAGATCATTTGGACAATTTCTCTGACAGTTTCCACATCCATTACACCTCATAGCCATGGATTGACAACCCTCATCATCTGGTACAGCACTCTTCCCTTTTCTTAGCGGTTTAATTTTGATCGCAGTTTCAGCTGCTACAACTCCAGCTTTAATGGGATCTAATATTAATACGCCTTGTTCTCGCCCACTTACTAAGTCATCAATGATTTCTGATGCAGGATCGTCAGTCCTATCAACTAAACCTCCCATAACTTTTGCGTTAGTTGTAATATAAGGTGCTCCGACAGCTTTAGCTTCTTCAAATGTCCTTAAATTAACACATTGCTCATCAACCATGACAACATCCGCAAAACCTAAGCGAATGTAAGGAATTTGTCTTGAAAAAGAACCAATAACTTTAGCACCTTCGAAATATCGAGTTAAATCGTGAGCAGTACAACAAATTGCTCCTACATCGATTTTTTCATCGTAATTTTTTTCTCGCATATAATCAACTAACTCTACTCCTGGAGCTACGTTGTGTCCAATCATAAGAATTGTTGCTTTATTTGTATCCATTGTTCCCATACCAAGTTCAACAATTGGAACATCTGGATCACCTATTGGCATTCCGTAGGCTACCATTTGCGCTACATCAGAAACTTCCATTCCAACAGTATCGCATAGACCAGCTAAGAAGCTTTTCGCTTCAAAATCAAGATTACTTGATTCTTGGCCAGTATGACCAGCAGATAAAAGTTGAGTGATGGTAAAGTGAACCCAATTCATTGCAGTTTCTAAATCCTCGAGATTTTCAGGTTTCATGCCAACAATTAATCGAGTCATTGGCATTTCAACGGCAATGCTATTTCCCATGTTTAGAGGAACATTTCCGTATTTCTCTTTTAGCCAATGGAGTAAATGATCACCATGTGATGAATGACAAGCTGCCCCCACGCAACAAGCTATTTCGACAATTCTCGATTGTTGTGTCTCCGAGTTAATACCGCAAGCTCCCCTTCTACCTTTTGAGAGATTACATTTTCCATAAGTACATAAACAACAGAGGTCGCAGATAGGCATATAAAATGGTTTATATCGTTCCATGAGCTTAAAAAACCAGGATCGAAGTGTGGGAATTTCAGGTTTTGGATGGGGTCCCATTGGTTCCCATTCTGATTCATCTCCTTCGCTTATGATATTGCCAGCGGTGAATTCAAATCCTTTAATTTGCCCGAAAGGACCAGAATAGCTGTCAATTTTGATTTTTGCGCCTTTTTTTTCCATAATTTCCACGTTTGTTTTTTTTTTGAATTATAATCTATTCCAAAGATAAGTAGAACTATATATTGTGTTATTAAACAATTTATATTTTTTATTGAGAAAATAATTGTGTGAATTTAAAGATATTTAGCATATTCTAAAATACAAATTAACAATTTATTTTCAAAAAATTAGTGTGAATTTTCATTCACTGCGTTTCATCGTTCAGATTTCTATAAGATGAAGAGATTAGAAACTACCTTTTAAAGAGAAGCTAAGAAATCAGATACCGCAGCGTCAGAAAGCTGTTCGTCTATTAAAGCGTTATCAATTTCTTCTGAGAGGAGATCAAATTTGTATGAACATTTCTTGCCTCCTGTTAAAACGCACTCTACTTCACTACCATCAACTTCAATTCCAAGTAGATCAAAAATACTGTTAAAAATTCCAAGATATAATAAACATAAGTTTTTAGCTAAAAGATTGCCTATTTCTTGGGTTGCTAAAGAATCGTACACATTTAGGATAATGTGGTCTTTTTTAAACATCCCTGTGAGCCCACCGTACCCCATAAGCGTTAAGCCCTCGAGAGTTCCCAAGACAACTTCCTTTTTAGTCTCCATGGGAGCATCACTCCAATCCTTGTTAGAAAAAAACTTCTCCAAAAATATTTTGCCTAGCGATTTCCCGACCCATATCAAGATATCTTCAGCGTTTGTTCCAGCAAATTCGCAAAATTCCATTATTTCATTTGGACGGAGCATTACAAGCCTCATTTCTTTATCTTTTTCGCCTAAAAATAGATGTCCTTCTTTTTCCTCAATATTTATCTGTAATTCTTTTTTGAGCCGTTTAAACATAATTAAATCCTTTTATTCTTGTTATATCTCTTAACTAGCAATATCTTTAAACAAATTTAATATAATAGAAATTATTTTGGATAGGCTTATAAATTTATTGATACACCAAAATTTGTATAGATTTTCTAAGCTGAGACTAAGGTAAAAATCGTGTTTAATACTTTTTCAATATTATAACTAGTTTTAACAGATGTAAAAACAAATTTCCAATTGTTATGATGTAAACTATCAAATTCAAAGAAGTCGATGATTTCTTTTTCTGTTCTTTTTAATTGTTCATCGTTATTGCTATTGTTATGGTTAATTAAATCAACCTTATTACCAAGGATTAAAAGAGGAATATCTTGTAGATCATTTTCGTTATATATTTTCCAAAACTCAGTTTTTGATTCGTCAAAGCGTAATTGGTTAGCAACATCGACCATATATATAATTATATTCGTATCTTGAAGCCCAAGTAGCCATCTGTCCCTAAAGGTGTTTTGCCCTGGGCTATCCCATATTGAGAGAAGACCATCTTGTCTCTGAATATACTCAATGTTAAATCTTTTACTAGGTGTAAAATAATTGTCGTTAAACTTACCTGTTTTAATTCTCCTTGTAAAGCTGGATTTACCCACTTCGTCTATTCCAAAAAGAAAAACCTTTGTAAACAATCCTGAGGGATGAAAGGAAACATCATGAACTTGTTCCAGAGTTTCATCACCAAATCTTTTAATATCAATAAACAATGTTATTAGGAAATTTTCTATTGCAATATCGTCTTTAAATGAGCAACATTTTTCGATATTTAATAGTTCATTGGACATGTCAACGAAAATTTCTCGGTAATCGTAAGGATTATCTTCTTTTTCAAATACTAATCCGATAAGCATTTCACCATTAATGCATAAAGTATAGAGGTTCTGGTTCCCAATCAGTTGAGAAACGGGATTACCGATTACAAACGGATTAGATTTGTCTTGCGCAGAATTTACTACACGTTCTGATTTGAGATTATCACAACAATCGTTTTCTAGGGATTCTTGATCGTGTCCTTGGATGATTTTTAACACTATATCTTTATTATCCTTCTTGTTTATATCTTCGGGATAGCTATAGATATCAAGGTTTGTTAAATCATAAGAATTTTTGCGCTTTAATAAAAAGATTTTAGATAACACAGAATTTTCCTAATCATTTATTCCCTTAAGGAAGTAAATAAAAAATGCTTAAAAAAAGTTTGGAATTAGCAGATGTTCTTTCATATAAACTTTATGCTATTGACTCCCTAATAACCAAAAAGTAGAAGCGCACCTAGTGCAAAAAAAAGCTTTTTAAAATAAATTTTTAAGGATCGGTATTTTCTTCTGTAGAATCGGCTTCTTGTTCTGGATCATCAGTTTGACCATCTTCAGAGGGTTCTTTTGGCTCTTTTTTTTCTTCTTTAGAAGGTTTTTCTCCAACAGGAGTCTCACAGACAGGGCATTTTGTCCAACCCGGCCTTAAACTATATCCACAACTAGCACATTCTGGCATGTCTTGATCGGATTTCCACTCAGGAATATTCAATCCCCCTCTCTTTCTTTTCTCTGCCAACTCCTGCAAGTCCTCTTCTTTCCATACTTCCATTCCCGCAGGGATTCCCGAACCGCGCTCTTCAGCTAATTTTTGCAAGTCTTCTTCATTCCAAGTAGGAAGGCTTGGTTGCGCAGCTAACCTTTTTTGAGCTTCGCTGGCGAGCTCTTCAGCGGTCCAAGACTTTAATTCTTGACCCCCAGGCGTTCTAACCCCTCCACCTGAAGGTCCAGACGCCTGTCCTCCAGAGATAGGTTGTTGTGGCGCCGGTGAAGGAAGCTGACAACATGCAGCAGATAATTTTAACAAAGCTTCAAAGCAATTTCCAAACCGAGGCTGTCCTTGGCCTTCATCGGAAATAAGGACGATACTTTTTTTTTCGGAAGGAAGAGGAACTATAATACTACAAACAGCAATGTCTGATTTACTCCTCTTGGATTCTATAGCAGTCGTAATTTTTCCCATGGAGTCGTTCAAATCAGAATCTTTCATCAAGAAATCACAAATTGGGTCGCCATGTCTTTGAAATTCTTCGTGATATTTCGATAATTGATTTTTAGTAAGTATAGAATCTAATGAATTAATTATGGCGCTTACATAGGGAAAAATGTGAGATTTGGGTTCTTTCTGTGATTCATCTAGTTTATATCCCCTTAGATCAATGTTTCCCGTAAAAGGAGCGAACAATGGCTCTTGACCTTTTATTTTCCCATATACTGTTGTTCTCCCAACAAAACATTTTATCTCCCCATAATACGCAATAGCATTATCCATTAGTTGAACTTTGTCATGATAAGATATTCGAGGAATAGTGCGAAAAATGACATCGACCCAAGGAAGTTCTTTTACAGGAATTATGACGACACAAGTCTTAATAATTAATTCTGATAATTTTTTAAGATATTCTTTCAGTTTTTTTTTAATTTCTTTATACTTGTCTTTTTCTAATTCAGTTTCAGCCTTTTTCATAAACTCTTTGAACTTTTCTTCATTTTTTTTGACAGAACCCCCATAGGTCTTTAAGTCTCCTACGATATTATCTTTTAAAATGAATGTAGCATCGTTTACGATTTCATTTTGTAGTTCTGTAAGTTCTTCCACTAAATAATCACTTACATCAAAATCCAGGCTGTTTATAAAGATTTCAAACAATTTCTCTTCAGACAATTTTAAAGCCTTCCTATTTAGATTTAATAATCCTATAATTATAGGAACGAATTGAATATAAAAATTTATTTAAAACACAATCAATTCAGTATTAGATATTGATGAGTAATATTTTTACAAGAGATGTAATGAGAAAGTGAATAGTAAGAAAATTATAGTCTGCTTTAGCTCTAAAGTTTCTACTGAAGTCCAGAATCATTTAAAAGAAGGTTTAAAATCGCTTTCAAACTTAGAACTTATGTTTCCAGAAGATACATCGGATGAATATCTAAAAAACATAGTTTCGGAGGTAGATGTCCTAATCGGATGGAGGCCGTCTAAAATTTTATTAGAATCCGGGAAAAATTTGAAGGTATTTATTAATCCAGGAGCAGGTATTAACCATCTTTTAGATTTATTTATTGAATTAAATAGATCTAGAAAAGTAGTCTTAATTAATGGTCATGGAAATTCCTACTTTGTGGCTCAACATGCCGTGGCATTACTCCTAACTCTTACGAATAAAACAATACCACATCACATTTGGATGAAAGAGGGAAAATGGAGGACTGGTGATCAAGATGCTGCTTCGATTCCATTGCGGTTTCGTGAAGTTGGGTTGTTAGGTTATGGTGCAATTAATAAAAAGATTCATCAATTTCTTGCTGGTTTTGATGTAAAGTTTCATATCCTAAGAAAAAACTGGAATAAACAAGATGAAAAATTACCTACCGAAGCAGAGAAATATAGTTTTGCTGAGTTAGATGCTTTTTTAAAAAATATAGATGTTTTAATGATAGCTGTCCCGCACACTTCACTGACTTTGGAGATGATTAAAATAAGAGAACTTACTCTATTAGGACCTAAAGGGCTAATTGTCAATGTTGCAAGAGGAGAAATAATAAATCAAGAAGATCTATACCACGCTTTAAAAAATAAGACAATTCAGGGGGCCGCTATAGATGTTTGGTATGAATATCACCCCAAAGGAAACAAGGAAGGTTTAAAACATCCGTACGAACTTCCTTTTCATAATCTCGATAATATCATTTTATCTCCGCATAGAGGCTATTCCCCTTTTAGTGATCTCTTAAGATGGGATGAAGTTATCGAAAATATTAATCGAATAAGTCAGGGTCGAAGTGATTTAATCAATATTGTTAATCTGAAAGAAGAATACTAATCGTAAAATTAAAAATATGTAAAAAGGAGTTAAGATTTTTTTTCACGCTATTAAAAAACCATAAATTAATAATATTTCGAATTTTTAGAGAACTAGGAAGATAATTTTGTGGAATAATTAATCTAGAGTAATTTTTTAAAAAATTGTGGGCTCAATTAATACCAATTTGTAATTTGAATCATTTTCATTTAAGTTCTGGTAATTTCCGAATTTTCTTGCGAAAAAGAGGATATATAATTTTTTTTTACGGATTTAAAAGTTCGACATTAATTGTATTATAATAATTAAAAAAAAATTAAAAATTTTCAATAAACATAAAAAATTTTCAAAAATATTTTCAAATATTACTTTAAAATGATGATCTTTAACTTAAGCGTAATATTTAGAACCAGAATGAGATATTGGGATAAAATTTACCTTGAATTATAAATTTGGAAAAATAAATTTTATAAAAATATATTAACCCCTAAAAAAAAATCTTTAAATAGTAATTTGTAATAAATAATTATATAACGAATAATCAGAAAAAAATATGGTTAAGGCGATTTCATGAAAATTGTTACCGTAAATGTACCTGAAAGTTATATAGAGGCAATAAAAAAATTAATTGGGCGAGACGGATTGTACCCTAGTCGATCAGAATTGATAAGATGCGCTGTTAGAGAGTTTCTAATAAAAGAACTTAAGCTTGCTAATAATATGGCAAAATATAATGAAGTAGAAATCGAAGATTTTGACGATAAAAATTTTGTAAGAGTACCAATAGAAACTTTAAATGAAAAATCTGAACCGGTACGGGAATTTAGAACTTATAAAATTTTAAAGAGGTTGGAACACTAAAAAATAAAAATATTTAATTAAATACGATTTTTCTCACAAATAATGGCAAACTTCTGTTTTTTTCTTTTTTTCTTTTTTTTATGTTATTTGAAGTGCGCGTAAATGAGCAATATTTTATTCACTACATTATTGTATAAATGAACAAAATTCTGTTTTTTTGCCTTGTACTAGATAAAATTTTCATTTAACCTAGAAGTATTACCCATTCTTAATCTCAACTACATAAAAACTCATTTTTTAAAGTGTTTAAGTTAAACTTTTAAGAGAAGCAAATTCTAATTATGATATTACTAATAGTAAAGGGTGTAATAATATTTCGAGCAAAATAATTTTTCCCGATTTTATGGAGTGGGGCATCATTTCAACTAAAAACTTTGCTGGAAAAACTACATACGATGTTCCAATTAAAAGATGGGATCCGTTATCAACTGTGACCATAAGAACTGAAGATTTTGGTCTTAGAAAAGAAAAAATTAAATTTTATGGTCATTACGCCTATATTAGCCCCGTTCGTGGTAAAAGGCCAAAGGGTTTTACAACTATTGAAGAAAGGAGACAATTTGTCGATTGTTCAAAGAAAGATGCACTCAAGCATAAAGATATCTTTACATCGATTACAGAAGGAAAGCCAATTTATGATGACTGGGGAAAACAGTTAGGTGATGGTTTTACGATTGTTATTACAGAAGATGAGAAAAGAAAAGACAATCCATTTTTAGAAATGCCACATCCAGCTCAGAGAATACCAGATAATAGTAAAGCTCTTACATTAATTAACAGATATCCGTCTATGGCTCGGATTGTTGATCCTGAAATTGAAAAAGCAATTACAGATAAATTGCCTTTACATTTGAAACTCTCGAGGGGAATAAATTTAGTTACGATTTCTAGAGATTTCTACCCCTCCTTGTGCTTTAATTTAATACCTGAAGATGTATTAGCGGGAATTTTTATTTCAATGAAAGCAGCAATTCTTTATTGTGTGGAAGAAGCAATTGAAAGGGATTATTACGATATTCCAGTAACACCATTCTTCAACATAGGTATTAAAGTTGGTGGCTCGCAACCTCGCATACATGGCCAAGTCTATATTGATTTGAATATGGATGGTCACGGAAGTCGATTAGAGGGTCATCTTGAAGCGTTTAAAGAAATGGGGGATAACTGTCATCTATGCCAAACATCTCATGGAGATAGCGATCGTGTAATATTAAAAACGGAATATTGGACTTTTTACACCACGGGAAGTCCAGTGAGGAACTACCATATTCGATTTCATCCAAATGAACATTTGCGGAGGTTTTCTCAACTAAAAGTCAACCAAATAAGTGATTTAGCAAAAATCCTTAGGATCATCTTTCAAGGTTTAGATGATATTTCAATCGATAAAAACAGAAATATTCTTTTTAACTGTTGTCCTTTTCACTATGACGCAAATTTCCATCTTTTTGGTGATATTATCCCGCATGAAATTATTGGGGGCGCTGAAATGGTAGATGATATGAGAGTTGCGAGGAAATTACCCCATATCGCCGCAAAAGAGATAAGGGATTCGATTCAAAAATATATTAATCACTGAGAGTGGTAATAAATTTATATCTATTATTCACCATATAAATAATAAAAAGTTTTTTGAGAAGATTAAGTTGAGAGATTGGTCTGCCATAATTCTAGCTGGAGGTCAAGGTAAAAGGCTGTTACCACTAACATCTTTAATTCCTAAACCGCTAGTAAAGGTAACAAATAAAGCCATGGTAGATTATTCTATAGCTCATCTGATGTATGCTAACATAAAGCATATTATACTCGCATTAGCTTATATGGGTAAAGAGTTAAGAAGTTATATAGAAAAAACGTGGACAGCAGATAAATTAGGGGATGTTGAGTTAGAATGCGTTATTCAAGAAAGTAAGGGAACTGCTGACGCCTATCGCTTAATTAGCGAAAGAATTGATTCTGAGAATATTGTTGTTAGCATGGCTGACATTGTGACTAATCTTCCTATGGCTAGTTTTATGGATTTTCACATCGAGAAGGGTGGAACAACGACAATTTCGATGAAAACCAGCGAAAGCCATACAAGTCAATATGGTGTAGTTCTTTTAGATAATAATCGCAAAATTTACCTTTTTTTGGAAAAACCCGCTCCTATGGAATTATATTTAAGCAGTATGGCTCAAAGAACGGATTTGTTTTTACACACAAATATAATAAATACAGGAATATATTGTTTCAAAAAGGAAATTGATCAAATACTTCAAGAAACAGGTTTGATGGATTTTGGAGGAGAGGTTTTTCCATATCTCCTTGAAAATAGCTATGACCTCTATGGTTTTGTACAAAATTATTACTGGCTTGATTGTGGAAACGCTCAAACATATTTGTGGGCTAACTGGGATTTATTAAGGAAATATTCCTGGCCAATTACCCCAAATGGTGATGAATACGATGGGATTTATGTAATGGGAATTATTAATTCTGGGCAAAATGCGACGATTGAAAAGCCAACTTGTTTTGGAGAAAATGTTGAGCTTTTAAACAGAGCAATAATTAAACCTTTAACTTCAATAGGAAATCGCGTTAAGGTCGGAGAAGATACAATTATTGAGAAAAGTGTCATATGGGACGATGTAAATATTGGTGCAGGGTGCCGAATAGACGAGTCCATCATCTGTAACAATTGCGATATAGGTGATAATGTAGTTCTACATAATGCGATTGTAGCTCCAAATAGCCGAATTAGTAATGACACCCAGATAAGAGATAAAACTCTTGATTTAGGTACTGATATCTAAACTCTAAAAATAGGTCTTAGGTTTGAGGATAATTATGCAAATCATCTAAAAACTTAATAACCTGGAAGTTAGTGGTTTTTGAAACTTTTTTAATTATTAAATAATAATCTAATAACTTCTTTAATTCCTCATCGACATCATCTTTCGATTTAACAAGCAATTCAATAATAGCAATCGTCCACATCCATTTAATAAAATTATCAAATAATTCCGCGTTATACCATAGAAGTTGTTGAAATCGGTTAACCTTTAAATATTGCTGTACTTCGGGATCGCTAAAAAACAGTTGGAAAACGGAATACAAATCCTTTTTGCCATTTATAACTAAATTAGACCAATCTTGTAAACCTATCATCAACTTAATAATTGAATCTACTTCTAAGCTCTCATCCCTTTTATCTTTGCTCAAATCATTCAGTGTTTTGTTAATATACTTAGAGAGCCTCCATTCATCAAATAAACTTCGACTTAGGAGCTTATAATTATTATTTGATTCGAATCGCCCTAATTGGTGAACAATAAGATATGAAAAGATAATACCCCATTCAACTTCAGATAATGGAAGTAAGTTACTGAAAATGTCTCGATATTCCTCTGGAATTCTCATTTCTCCTATATCATGTTTTAATTTTATTATAACTTCAATTCTCAATACGATATCATTCTTGATATCCGTATAATCCTTTTGACTTGTTGAATACTTTTTTACTTCAAGCAAAAATGAATCTAGATGATTGTAAATCAATTCTACTTCTTTTCTCACTCTTTTTGGATTTAGAAGATCTTTTAATGAGCTCGTATTGATTATAATCTTAAAAGATTCATGCAAGGGTTGATACACAAGTTCGTGTAAGGTTTCATGTATGTTAGGGACACCCTTACCATTTAAAAGATCATGAAGCTGGGCATAATGGAAAAACTCATTATCGTTGATGGTTTTAAAGTCCATAAACAAGAACTTTTGATATGCATGTAGTTCAATATATAAACCATAATCATGGAGTTCCTTATTTCGTCTTATGTATTCCAATCCAGTAAGAGAATCTTTAAAGATACAATACCCTTCTACAGGTAATTTTAAACCTTCTGCTAAGGTTCTCTGGATTATCTCTTTATTATCGTTTACTTTATGTGCAAATCCAACTGAATTTTTTATAAAACCGCTCACCTCAGCGTACCTATTATGAAAAATTATTAAGGCACATTCATTATTAACCCGGTTAGAATACGCAAACACATCTTCGTTGACTATATTCCCCGTCCAAAAGTCATACAGTAAAAAATTATTAGCATTAGCATAAAGATAGCGTTTCTTCATTATCGGGAATATAATTTCCTTATGATGCTCTAGTAAGCCTAAATTGATTTCTTCATCCCAGTAAGCCCGTCTGTATTCCATGCCATACTTTTCGTGATATCCTTCGATTTGTCCATGGCTAAACATTGGAAGCCCTGGCATGGTTACCATCATTAAACAAACGCCAAAATATTTATCTCTATCAGCAAATTGTTTTATAGCGGTTTCTTCATCTGGATTACTCATAAAATTTACAAATCTTTTAAGAATTTCCGGATCGAATTGGAGAGTATTTTTTAATACTAAACGATACATAGCGTTATCCTCATCGCTAAGCATATTCATAAACGCAGAATTGTATACACGATGCATCCCTAGTGTTCTCACAAAAAATCCTTCAAGAAACCAGAATGCCTCTGCTAATAATAATGTATCTGGATTTTCCTTATTGATCCTGTCAACAACTTCTCGCCAAAATTCTGATGGCATCGCCTTATAAAACTCATCTTTGGAGATTCCATGCTCCGCTCTTGAAGGTATAGCACCTCCAGTTCCCGGTTCTGGAAACCATAATCTTTGGTAATGTTTTCTTGTGAGGGTCATTGCAGCATCAAACCGAACAATAGGGAACATCTTGGAAACGTGTAAAATAGTCTGAATAACTGCTTCTCGAACATCTGGATTTAAAAAATCCAATTGAGCTGTATCATTCCATGGAAAACTAGTACCGTCATTTCCATGATAAATATACTTGATTTCGCCAGTACGAAAATTTTCGTGTTTAAATGTAACGGCGGCATCGGTTCTAGTTAAATATTTATCCTCCAGAAATATACCTACATTAGGATCTCCAGATAAATTCTCACCTGAAAAATTATAAGATGGAAACGGAGAATATGGTAAAGAAATATACCATTCGGGATGTTCTAGTACCCATTTTGAAACAATTCCAGTGTGGTTAGGCACCATATCACAAGCGAGACGAATTCCTCTCTCTTTAGCCCTATTTTTTAAATTATTATAAGAATCATAACCTCCTAATTCATGCGCGATGACATAATCGTAAGTTGAATAAGCACTAGCTTCTGCTTCGGGATTACCACACCATCTTTTAATTGTTTTGGACGCTTGGCTTCTTTCCCATAATCCAATGAGCCAAAGGCCAGTAAAACCCCATTCTCTAAGTTGATTTAGTTCTTCATTGGGAATATCATGTAATTTGGAAATTGTTCTATCGTACTTTTTCGAAAGCTGATCCATCCAAACGAAAATATTTTTAGCGATCATTATTACTTTTGGCATCCATTCTTTATCGATAGTATAATTTTCTATTTCCAAAGAATCATATTCATAAGCTTCTGACTCTCCAGGACCTAATCCCCTTAACATTTCTTCTTCCCTTATAATATCAAGAGCGATTAAGATTTGGAAAGTATACTTTCCTAATACATATCCCCAACTGTCATGAATGTATGTTAGTTGTTCTCGAATTGAATGTGGAAATTTTTCTACCGGTTCTTTCAACATTTCAATTAAATTTTGATTATTAGGTCCAAATTTAGCTTTTTCTTCAAAAAAGTTAGAGATCTCATCAACGATTTCCCTATAAGCTGTCCGTTTTTCAAGCGATTCATCGTCAAATAACTCGATAAAAGGAGAATAGGAGGGATTCATATTTCCGAGCCAAAGATTTACAAATTCATCAACAAAATGGATTTCGTTTTCAACTCCCTCAACCTTATCCTTTAAAAACGCTTCAATTTTTTCTTCTTCTTGGTATACAATATCAGGAGGAAATTCCTCTATCAAGGAGTAGATTGCCCTATCTAATTTAGAACGTCCAATTTTTTTTTCTAAAAATTCATAGAGTTCGTTATTTAACAGTGAATTCTGGGTTTCTTCTTTGTACAAATTAAACAAGAATTTATTAATTTCGTATATCAATGCCATTCCATTAAATTCACCGATTCGAATAGCAATTTCCGGATAATTAATTAAATCTCTTTTTTGATTTAATTTTTGAACGAACATCCTAACTAAATGGATATTTCCGTTAAATTCAATATTACCCTTTTCTGAAAATTTAAACTCAGCAAATTCGTACTTATTCCTTGCGTCTCTCGAGATTTTCATGAGAATTACAACTCATTACTCTAACATTTATTAAAAGTGCCCTAATGTTAATTGACAAATGTATTTTAAAACAAGCTATACTAATTATATTTATATATACTATACTAATTATATTTTCGATAATTCAAAATTTGAAAGGTTAAAATGTCTTCACGCATACAAAAGTTAGATGAACTTAATAAAAATGGTCGAATTGTAGGAAGGGCTAATTATATATTTACACCCGAGATTGCGAGTTCTATTGGTTCTATTCATGGGAGTTCTTTTAAGAAAGACGAGACTATTGTTATTGGACGAGATTATCATAACGATAGCCGTATGTTAAAGAGAGGTTATACTGCGGGAGTAATGAGTACTGGAGTGAATGTATTAAATCTGACAGAATGTACATTTCCATTGTTAGAATTCACCATAAGACGATTTGGAGCAAGTGGAGGTGCATATTTTTCAGGAGGTCATCTATATAGTGAAGACGTAGGAGTGAGATTTGCTGATGCTGGAGGTATAGAATTAGCACCTCTGGAAATAGAAAAAATCATTGAATCATACAATACCTACCCGGCTCAAATTAGACGCGTTGATCCTAGGAGGATTGGACGTATTATTGCTATCCCTCAGACTCAAGATGTGTATGTGAAATCATTAGAACAATTTGTCAGCAAAAAACTTATCAAAGAGGCTGATTTAAAAATAGTAGTTGATTGTTCTTTCAGTCCAACGGGTAAATTAACTCCACTCTTAATTAATGAAGTAGGGGTTGAAGTAATTGCGCTAAATACTCATTACCGTGAGAGATCACTAGTTCCGGTTCCAAGCATAAATACTATTAAAAATACTGCAGAAATCGTAAAAGCATCAAATAGTCATTTAGGAGTGTGTTTTGATGTTGACGGATCACGATTACTAGTAGTTGATGAAAATGGCTTAGAAATTAGTTTCGAAGATCTTTTGATGTTCTTCGTCTCTTATGATGAAAAAATCCAAAAAGCTAAAAATAGTACGATAATTACTACACCTTCAATTTCTCGCGTTGTTAAAGATTTTATAAAGGAGAGCGGACATCCAATTAAACTTGTAGAAAATTATCCCGGTGAGCTTTCTCGTCAAATAAGACAAGAGAGAGCTTGTTTTGCTGCAGCAGATTCCTTGAAATTTTACTTTCCTCATTATTCTCCAATAAGCGATGGAAACTATATTTTACTCAAAATTTTAGAAATTATGGCTCTTCAAAAGGATTTAATAAGTTCTCTTACAAAAGGATTTCCCAAGGGTATAAAAGTCAATAAAACAATACCAATTTCGGCAGAAGGATTGGAGACAATCCACAACAAATTAATAGAGTTTGCAGATGAGCATAACTTGAAGTATCAGGATATTATCAATGAATTAAAAATTATTGACGATGATGTGTACGTTAATATTAAGGTTGCTCTTAATAGAAATGCGATATTACTCTCTGCAGAGTCGGACGACAAACACAAATCAGAAAAAATGATATCGGAGCTATCAAAAATACTTTCCAAATTTTAATCACCCAAAAACACTAAAATTTAATTACATACAAAGTTAAATTATTACTAATTTTAGCATATTATTTTATACCACGAAGCGAAATTAAAAATGGTCTGGTATTAATTTAAAATAATATGTTGTTATAATATATATAATTGATAACTAAATTAAAAATAATAATTAGAAGAGAGTTTTTATTATGGCTGTATTTGATATAAATTCTATAATTATCACAGGAACTTTATTTGTTATATTTGGAGTTTTTTTATTTTTCGATCTTTTCAAGAGAAACGAAAAGTACGGTTATTTAGCGTATATTGTTGCTTTAGTACCCGTAAATTTTCTATGGTTTCTTCAGTTTGATGTTCTAGGGGCGTACTTGATATTGTTTATACTATGGAATCTGTGTTTATTACGGGATTTGTTTGGAGTTTCACGAAAGAATGATCCAAAACGAATCAACGACATTTTGCTATACCTGGTGTTAGGAGTAATAATTCAAATTATAATAACAGCGATTTTACCAGTGTCAATTGTTAGTATGCAAACTAATACTATGGCGTACGGATTTTTCTATCTTCCTGATATTTATACTGCTTCGTTTGGTATTGAACTCTGGGTTAATCCTACAATATTGCTAGTCTTCCGTATTACTGCTTCTTTAATGATAGGATTAGTCATCATTCCTTTGCTTGTTGATCTTAGAGATGAAGAGGTACCTCTTCCGGTATTCGTTTTCGTAATTGCTTTGTTTATCCTACCTTTTCTATATTTGAGCTTTATTTGGCTACCAGAAGCGATGGGAGTACTAACTTTTCTTATGAGCGTCATCCTATTCATAATTTTACTTATTATAACAAAAAGTGGGAAAGAAGTCAAAAAAAAGAAATAAACTATAATTTTGGGTATAACACCTTTTAGGTGATCATCAAATTTAAGTTTTTACTCGTAAGC